>JBKPQL010000051.1:0-54084 GCA_046734045.1 Verrucomicrobiota bacterium | reverse complement strand
CGCGACAGTGCGATTAAGGCTCTTCTGGCGCGCCCGATAAACGACCGCCTGTCCGCCGCGCCCAATTTCTTCAAGCAACTCATAGTCACCGAACTCCCTCATTGGCGCTGATGGTTCATCGACAGGTCCGCCATCCGGAGCTAGTCCAAGACCTGTTTTAAACAAACACAAACTGCAAAGTCCCTGCGGTGCGTCCGCGAAAATCTTGGCTCCGCATTTGCCGCAAACGTGCATCACAGTTGTCATATTCTTCTCGAGCGAGCAGCTACCTGCATCTTGTACTGTGCGAAAATTCGCCCGAGGTTACGTTTGCAGCACCGAAATGAAGTGCCGTAATTCGTCTTCCACGTCGCCCGGAACTGCCACCGTGTGAGCGATCTCTTCTCGCAAAAGCGCGCGATATCGCTCGCGTAACCGATGGAACGCCTGCTTCACCGCATTTTCAGTCATACCCAGTTTTCTGCCAATCACAGCCTGCGACGGCCGGTCGGGTTCATCACCGAGCAGTTGCTTTAACTCAACAAATAACGTTGCATTATTTGCGACCCGATACTCTTGCTCGAGTCGGGTGAGGACTTGTTCCAGCAGAGTGAGGGCCCATCGGCGCTCATAAATTCGATCAGCGCTCAACGTGTCCGCCGGCTCAAGATCGGCGCGTTCTCGCGCGAGCAGTTCTTCCAACGGCACCAACGGCTGACCTTGACCGCGCTTAACAGTCATGGCGCGACGGTGCGCCTTGCCCAGAAAATTCTTCAGCGACGTGAGCAGATACGAGCGCAAACGGCCTTTTTCCTGTCGGACAGCATTGAGATCTCGTCTCTCAAGCAGCAGCTCAAAAAAACCCTGGGTAAGATCCTGCGCTTCCTCCGGAGAGTAGCCCTGCCGCCTGACGAAGCCATAAAGCGGCCACCAGTAAATGCGGCAAAGTTTTTCGAGCGCTTCTTGTGCCGCTGGCGATTCACCTTGCGCTTCCAGCACCACGCTCCAGTGCGTGGTCGTGAATGCGACCGCCCCGTGTTGTCCGGCAGCTGCCGAACCAACCCCGGTCAGTGATGTCACCTGATCATCAGCAGGCACGTTGCAATCCAAGTAAAAACTCGCGCCAAAGGCAAGCCTGCACTCTTAACGTTCACCGCTGGGAGTAAGAGCGCGGCTAGACGAACGACCGCGTCCTTGCCAACTGGCCAGTTTGCAAATAAAAGGCCGCCACGCTGGTGAGGCGTGGCGGCTGGTGTGAAGTGCGGCTCTTAACGGGCCAAACGGAGCGCGACAATGCGCCTGCCATATTCGCTGACATCGAGCGGTCTGGTTTTCACCGACGGTCAATTCTCTTGCTGTGGGCCGACACCATCAGAGACAAAGGGCTGGCGGTGATGGTGTGTGTCTCGTTGCCGAGCTCAACAATTACCCCTCGCTCCTCGATCAGGGGGGCGCCCGGCCCAGGCACGAATTGAGTCGAGAACGTGCAGTCTGGGTTCACCTGATAGGTGCCGCTTCCTAGGCGATTAGGCACGATGCCGGTGACCGAGCCGTGGACGTTGTCGATCTGGGTGAAATTGCCCATACCGTCATACGTGCGCCTCGCCACTCCAATCAAGGTCTGGATCCCTCCGCCAAGGGGTGGCGGAACAGGTCCTGTCCCCTCGAGGTGACTTCCCCAGGGGCCCCGAATGGTGGCATTGGTGCAATCAAATCCCCCGACGCTGGGTGCGGGGTCGCTACCCTGAGTCCCGACGACAAGCAGGAGCAGGCCCGCCGAAACCAACAGAGCCACCAAGGCTCCTCTAATACTGGTCTTCATTGATTTTGTTTTCATAGGTGTCATTTCTTTCTTTTTAGGTTTGTGATTTTCCGTCTCTTGTTTTGGCCTTCTCCGGCTCCTCGTCATTGGGAAGCCATTTTTGGCCGTTCACTGAGGTAGTGCGTAAAATCCGGCGCGAGGTTACGCGGAAAGTTGTACGCTGGCGTAATTTCGAGGCTCACGCTGTTGCATCGAATTCTCGCGGATGGCAAGGAGGTGGCCGTGAGTGAGCTTCGAGCCTCGCGCTGACGGAAGCGTCATTGAAGGTACCCTACCGCACGCTTGACCCTCCCATGCGGGGAGGTGTCAAGCATGCATAATATGGCCCGTAGCCGCTTCGTTATTGTTTCTTTGCGACGCCGCGGGAGACATCGAAACCATCGGCTCCGCCGAGCTGCAATTCCCTGCCACCATCAACGATCACGAACGCCCTCACGTGGTTAGTGCCGTTGCTGAACGACTGCATCGTGCCCGTGCCATCCGGGCTCACTGTGTAGGTTCCGACGATGGGGTTATCGGCGGTGCCACGTTGAATGACGAAGCCGCCGAGATCGGCGGTATCATGAAACTTAAACGTGCCATTGCCGTCAAACCACATAACGCCGGCGGCATCGAGCGGAACGTTTGTCCCGTTGTTAGACGGATTGCTGACTCCTAAGTGCCAGCCTTCCGAGCTGTAGCCGTAAACGCCAGTGAGGCTTGCATTGCCATAGTTCGTAGCAAAGGGCCCGCTCGCATTAACTTTTGGGAGTGACAAAGCTAGACCAAAGAGCAATGCGACCAGCGCCGTTCTGTTTTTTAATGTCATTTTCATAAGCTAATTTCCTTCATTGTTTTGGCCTTCCTTGGCTTCCCACCGTGGGAGGTCATTTCGGGCCGTTCACTGAGGTAGTGCGTAAAATCCGCCCCGAGGTTACGCGGAAAATGGCTTCGCCACGTCAGATCGTTGAATTGTTGCACCGTTGCCTCCTTTGCAAGGGTTCACCGGGGCAAAGAATCGAGGCAAAACTACGGATTACCTGGATGTCACCGATACCCGGTAAACCTCAAACGGAAGCAGAGCGGGGCATCGATGACTCTATTTCGTTCCGGGGGCAAGCCAGTCGTTTTACGGAATCTCAACCACTGATGGACATGAACCCGAATTTATAAGACGGGATTCGTGGTTAGCCTCATTTTGGTGCTAACGAGGCGACGATTTTTTCGAAGCACGGCTCGCCGCGCAAGAGATCCCAGAACGGCATTAGTTTTAATTCGCCATAGCTGAGGTGAAGACCGCCAGTGGGGGAACGGACGACAGTAATAATCTGTTCGCAGGCGAGGTCTTTTTCACCAACCCACGCAGCTATCATCGCCAAATATTTGATCATGAGCGCACCATTGAATGGGTCCTTTTCCACGGGAAGCAGCTCAACGGCGCGTCGTCCTTCGCGCAAGGCCTCCTCCTTCCGCCCAAGAGCTGCATCGATGACACCGAGCACGCACCATGCCGGGCCGTAATCTGGTTGAGCCTGGACGGTTTTGTCCTGCTCCGCGCGTGCAGCGGTAAAAGCCAATTGCGCTTTGTGCTCGTCGTTTGTCATTCGCGCGATAAAGCCTTCCACGAAAGGACGCGTGAAATGAACAGCGTCGGTACCTAACGGGATGTCGTCGGATGCGGCCAAGGCCTCTTTGGCGGCAGCGACGTCGCGTTCGGCCAGTGCGCAAAGGAGCCACGCATTGGAATCGGCGACCTTCGGCATGGCAGCAGGATTTGTTGCCCGGATTTCATCGATCAGTTGATGCAATGGTCCTGTATCGGCTTTCCAATTCACGTCCACGAATGCTCGCTCTGCTTTTGCCCCGAGATTGTCTGGCTCGATAGTCAATGCGCGATCGAACTTCGATTTTTGTTCAGCATAACGCCGGAAGCCTCCGTAACTAAGTCCGATCTGGTAGAGCGTGTTAACGTTGCGCGGGTCGAGCTCAAATGCTCGCTCGAGGCTTCGTGTAGATTCTTCCCAGTGTCCCTGACGCCTCAGGACGAAACCATCGTCTCGAATAGCCCAGAATCATTCGGCAAAGTTTGGCGGGCAACTTCCAGTTCAGCCAGAGCGCCGTCGTAATCGAGGTGACCATGATAAAGATGCCACGCCCGCGTGAGATGCGTTTCACCATCATCTGGACGAAGGCGAAATGCGGCCTGAATGGCTGCTTCTGCTGACGCCAACCGCGCAGGAGTATGGTCGAAGCCAGAGAAGTAAAGCTCGTCATGAGCCCAGGCGAGTTGACAATACGCTTGGAAGAACGATGGATCGCGCGCCACGGCCTGGTTCAGCAGATCGATTGCCTGACCGAAATTCACTGTACCGTCGCCGCCCGGAAGCATATGACTGGCGCGCGAATAGAGATCGAAAGCGACGAGATCGCCGGTCGGCCTGCGCTCAATCGCGAATTTCTCAGCAGCCGTGATTTTGGCGCGAAGCTGCTGAGCGACTTTCTTCGCAACCTCGGTTTGGATCGCAAACAAGTCGTTCAAATCGCGGTCGTATTGTTCGGCCCAGATGTGCGTGTCCGTGCGCGTATCGATCAATTGCATGTTCATGTGAAGCTGGGCGCCGACTCTCCGGACGCTGCCCTCCAGCACATGGGAGACTCGCAGCTCGTCACCGATTTGACGCATATTCTGCTTGCCGCGATAGCCCATCACGCTGGTTCGGCTGATCACTTTCAGGTCGGCGATTTTTGCAAGCTTGGTCAAAATGTCGTCCTGAACACCATCAAGGAAGGCCCCTCTTTCCTTCTGCCCGCTTAAATTTTCAAACGGCAGAACGGCAATCCCAGTCGTTACCGGCTCCCGTGGAAATTCGCTCTTCCAAACAATCACACCTAATGGTACTGCCAGGGCGAGCAACAGCGCTGCCATGATGGCGATACTTGGATTTCGACACACCCATTTTCTTCCGCGGGTGAAAACCCGAGTATGACGCGCTAAGATCGGCTCATGCTTTAGCCAGCGTTCAAGGTCTTCGGCCAGCGCGAGAGCGGAGGCGTAACGGCGCTTTGGATCTTTCTCGAGACACTTTACGCAAATAGTATTGAGGTCACGATCTATTTTTGGATTTAAGAGGCGCGGTCGCCGCGGCTCAGTATCCAGAACCAACTTGATCGTTTCATATGTTGTTCCGCCAGCAAACGGCGGGTAACCCGTGAGCAGTTGATAAAGCACTGCGCCAAGTCCATACACATCTGTGACGCCGCTGACAGCCGCGTTGTTTCCCACCGCTTGCTCCGGCGCCATGTAACTGGGTGTGCCCAGCACTTCCAGCGTACGAGTGACAGTGCTCTCGGATTCGACTAATCGAGCAAGGCCAAAATCAGTGAGACGGGGTTCGCCCTTTGCATCGAGCAAGATATTTCCGGGTTTAATATCTCGGTGCAGAATGCCATGCTCGTGTGCGTAATGCACGGTGCGCCCGAGCTTCGCAATCAGTTCCGCCGCTCGACGCAGCGGCATTGCTTCCTGCTTGGCAATCGCATCGAGTTGACCGCCTTCCACCAAGGCCATGCTGAAGTAGCAGGAGCCATCGCGCTCGCCGATCTCATAAATTGGAACGATGCACGGATGATTTAGGCTCGCGGCGGCTTCCGCTTCCAAACGAAAGCGCTTAAGGTGCGCTGCCGTAGCCCACTGGCCGAGTCCAATAACTTTTAATGCGACTGTGCGGTTGAGACTTTTTTGCCGCGCGCGAAACACTACGCCCTGACCACCGCGCCCAATTTCCTCAAGCAACTCGTAATCGCCCAACTCTCCCAGCATCTCCGCGAAGCGCTCGCTCCTCGTAGCCGCACGTGTTGGCTTATCCACGTGGCCGGAGTCATCCGCCTTCGGTGAGGCTACGGCGGACGAGTCCACCCCCGCTACAAAGGCGTCAGGGAGCAGACCAAGGCCGGTCTCGAGAAGGCAACCTGGGCAGCCTCCTTCCGGAGCGTCGGCCGGGATTTCGGCGCCGCACCTTGGGCAAAGTCTCAGTGCGCTGCTCATTGTCGGAGAGTCGCTCGTGCGCTCCCTCTTTTACTGCGTAAAATTCTATCACAGGTTACGCCCGGACCACAGCGATGAGATGGCGCAGCTCATCTTCAATGTCGCCGGGTGTCGCGACTGTGTGGGCAATCTCCTCTCGCAATAAAGCCTGGTAACGCTGGCGAAATCGGTAAAAGGCTTGCTTGACCGCGTTCTCCGTCATCTCGAACTCAGCGGCGATCTCTGCTTGAGAAGGCCGGCCCGGTTCGTCCATCAGCATTTTCTTCATCTGATCAAAAAACCGCAAATTGCCCGCGCTGCGATACTCGTCCCGCAGGCGAGCAAGCACTTGCTCCAGAACTGTCAACGCCCAACGACGTTCGTAAATTTGCTCAGGCGTCCACCTGTCGCTCCGGTCAACATCGATGCGATGACTGTCACGAAGCTCCTCGAGTGGAATTAACCACTGTCCTTTGCCTCGCTTGACCGCCATCGCATGGCGCCGTTCGTCAGCCAGAAAATTTTTCACCGATGACAGCAGATAAGAACGAAGTCGCCCCTTCTCCTTACGGACGGTGTTCAGATCTCGGCGCGCCAATAACAGCGCGAAAAAACCCTGGGTGATATCCTCCGCCTCCTCCCGCGCAACACTCCGTCGCCGCACGAAGGAATAAATGGGCCGCCAGTACGTGCGGCAAAGTTTTTCGAGCGCGTCTTGCGCCGCTGGCGAGTCAGCTCTCGCCTCTAGCACCACGCTCCAATGCGTAGTGGTAAACGCGACCCCGCCGTGTTGCGCATTTTCGCCAATGCCAGTCAGTGACGCCACCTCATCATCAGCAGGCACGTTGCAATCCAAGTAAAAACTCGCGCCAAAGGCAAGCCTGCATCTTCCCATTCACCGCTGGGAATAAGAGCGCGGGCTAGACGAACGACCGCGTCCTTGCCAACTGGCCGGCGGCGATATTACGAGCCAATCGTTGCCGGGTTTCATCGTCGACAGGCGCGAGTTGAATCCAGATTCTTGCTTTTTCGAAACCGGGGAGAGAATAGTGCAAGGGTGCATTGGGCAGCTTGGCCATTTAAAGCACGTGCCAGCCACGATGGAGGTAAAGAGGAGAAACGGTCCTTTACTGGCGACTCGCGACCCGATTTCCTGTGCGTCGGAGCCCACAAAGGCGGAACGACCTGGCTTTATCAGCAACTCGATTCTCATCCGGATTTCTGGATGCCTCCGGTAAAGGAACTGCATTATTTTGATCAACTGAGCAGAGTTCAACGCGCATCTCCTCCGCGCTGCAGAGACGAACGCGATCTTCGCTTTCTGGAGAGCCTAAAGAGTCTCAGTGCCGAACCGTGTATGGACCTCGAGAATTATGGCCGACTGTTCGCACCCAAGGGACCGCTCATGTCTGGTGACATTTCGCCAAACTACTCAACACTGGACACGAAAGTCATTCGGCGAATCATCAGGTATTTCCCGGATCTAAAGGTGATTTTTATGGCGCGTGATCCGGTTGATAGAGTGTGGTCGCATTTGTCCATGGAAGTGCGTTGCCGCCAGATTGAGCCGTTTGACGTGACCGATATCGACGAAGTCAATCGGAATTTGCTCCGCCGGGGAATGCTTTTGCGCTCGTATCCGAGCGTGATCGTCGCGCGATGGAAACGCCATGTTCATCCAGATCGGTTTCGTGTTTATTTCTTCGATGACTTGCAAAAAAATCCCACTGAGTTGCGGCGCTCCATCCTCCGTTTCTTGGGTGCCGATCCAAGCAAGCCATGCGACCCGGTGAAGGCCGATTACAACAGCTGGGCTGGGACTGAAAAGCTGCCACTCACAGACCAAGTGCGCTCAAATCTGGCTCACTTCTTCAAGAAGGAATTGAAGGCCTGCGCGGTGCGACTGGGCGGACCAGCCAGAGAATGGCCAACACGTTACGGCTTTTGAGTTGTGCGAATGCCCTCACCGATGGCTAACCCGGCCCGGCGACCGCTGTCAGCCATGAACGCTTTCCGAGCCCGCTAGAGCCTTCATCCGAGCCCGATTTGCCTGCAGCTCCGCCAGATGTTTTTCCGACCACCGGCAAAGCGCGTGCAGCGGCTCGATTAAGGTTCGGCCCAACCTAGTGAGAGAATATTCCACTTTCGGCGGCACAACGGGATACACTCTGCGTTGGACGAGGCCATCGCGCTCCAGGCTGCGCAACGTTTGCGTGAGCATCTTTTGTGAAATCCCGCCGATCGCGCGCTGGAGCTCTGCGTAGCGCATCGTTCCGCGCGCCAGGATCTGAATAACGAGTGCAGTCCATTTGTCGGCTATCCGATCGAGCACAAGTCGTGACGGACATTGCGGTTCCAGAACCGAGGGAGGAGAAGAGGTTTTAGCCATGGCTTCTTTTAATCCAGGTTCGAGCGGAGGGCAACATTCTAAATCGGATGTATATCTCGTTCAAAGATGTAGTTGACGATTGGGTGGTTCAGCTCGAAATTTGCCAGGTATGACAACGACCGATTTCGAACCGGCTGCGCGATTGGAATTTCTGTATAACGAAGCAAACACAAACTCGGAAGGCGCCTCAAGTAGTCAGACGGCGACACGGCCGGCGGACGCGGTGCTTTTAGATGAATACTCGCGGGCGGTAGTGAGCGCAGTCGAACGAGTCGCTCCTTCCGTCGTAAATATTGAAATTCATCAACGGAGAAAAAATCAGCCGCACGACATCGCCGGAAACGGCTCGGGATTTATTATTACTCCCGACGGTTTCATTTTGACCAACAGTCATGTCGTCCACGGCGCTACCCGCATTACCGTGAATCTGTCCGACGGCCGCGATTATCCCGCACAGCTCATAGGCGACGATCCAGAAACCGATCTGGCCGTGATCCGAATCGACGCGCCTCAATTAGTTCATGTTCGTCTAGCCGATTCCGAAAGTCTGCGTGTAGGGCAGCTGGCGATTGCGATCGGCAATCCACTAGGTTTCCAGGCAAGCGTCACCGCTGGTGTGATCAGCGCGCTTGGCCGGTCAATGTATTCGCAATCGGGTCGTTTAATCGACAATGTCATTCAGACTGATGCAGCACTGAATCCCGGCAACTCAGGCGGGCCACTTGTCAATTCCGCGGGCGAAGTTATCGGGGTGAACACGGCAATGATTCGACCTGCGCAAGGCATCTGTTTTGCGATTGCAAGCAACACCGCCAGGTTGGTGGCCGGTTGGCTGATTCGTGACGGAAGAATCCGGCGCAGCTACATCGGGGTTGCCGGTCAAAATGTGCCGCTGCATCGCCGCGTGATCCGATTCTATAATTTACCGCTCGAAACAGGCGTGCTGGTTGTGTCCGTGGAAAAAGCGAGCCCGGCAGAGCGCGCTGGTCTGCGCGAGGGTGATGTGATCGTCGCATTCAACGAGCGACCGATCGTAACGATTCACGATTTGCACAAGATACTGGTCGGTGAGCAAATCGGCGTCCCTGCAAAATTGCTCATCATCCGGCACACGGAAAAATTGGAATTATCGATCTTGCCGGCTGAATCGCGGCCAACCTCTGGCTGACGCGTGCGCTACGTGCATATCTGCGCTCCATTGCTCGGTGTTTTTATCCCATCTGCAATGTTCTTCATGCGGACTCCGCCACGAGTGGTCTCGTCTGCAAAACCTCTGCACCGCTTGCCGAAAACCGTTGTTTGCTATTGTCGATCTTGCAAAAGCAGGTGGAGCTCTCACGCGCGAAGAGTTAGCCACGCGCGAGAAATCGTTGTGGCGGTATCGCGAACTATTGCCACTGCCCGCTGACGTTGAACCGGTCTCGCTAGGCGAAGGCGGGACGCCGCTACTGCGAGCGAAGAAGTTCGCTGACGATGTCGATCTTTGGATCAAAGACGAGTCGCTAAATCCAACACAAAGTTTCAAAGCGCGCGGCATGAGCGTCGCTGTCTCCGTGGCGAAATATTTAGGCGCCAAAAAACTGGCTGTCCCAAGCGCTGGTAACGCCGGTGGCGCGCTCGCTGCTTATGCCGCGCGTGCAGATCTTCAAGCGCACGTCTTCATGCCGCGCGATACGCCGCGCGCAAACATCATCGAGTGCCGTGAGCTTGGCGCCCATGTCGAGCTTATCGACGGTCTCATTACCGATTGCGGCGCCGAGATCGCCTGTCGCAAGGACAAGGAAGGCTGGTTCGACATGTCCACGCTTAAAGAACCGTATCGTGTTGAAGGAAAAAAGACGCTCGGCTACGAATTGGCCGAGCAACTGAATTGGCAATTGCCCGATGCATTTATCTACCCGACAGGCGGCGGCACTGGCCTCATCGGCATGTGGAAAGCGTTCGATGAGATGGAAGCGCTCGGTTGGATCGACAATAAGCGTCCGCGCATGTTTGCCGTGCAAGCAACTGGGTGCGCCCCGATCGTCCGCGCTTTTGACGCTGGACAAAATTTCGCTTCGGAATTCGCCGGCACGCACACCATTGCCTCCGGTCTGCGTGTTCCCAAAGCAATTGGCGATTTCCTCATTCTCAAAATTCTTCATCAATCCAACGGCGGTGCCATTGCAGTCGATGACGAACAAATGATTCGCGTCGCTCGCGAAGTGGGCGCTGGCGAAGGTCTGTTCGTCGCTCCTGAAGCTGCTGCCTGCTTTGCAGCTTTGAAGATGCTCCGTTCCGCAGGAAGAATTGTGTCAGACGAACGGGTCGTCATTTTCAATACCGCTTCCGGCATCAAATATTTCGAGTGCTACGGAGCCGGGGATTAATTATCACCGACCGCCTCGGCGGCACACATTTCATCACACCACATCTGGATGCGGGCGCGGACTTTGCGCGTACCAGCCAAGCGCTTTTCGTATGTGCCGTTGAGCGTGGCGGGATCGGGAAAACTCCAGTGCAATTGTTTCGTCACCCCGGAAAAAATCGGACAGCGTTCCGCGCTGCTTTCGTCGCAGACGGTGATGACATAGGCGAATCCGGCAGCTGCCGGACCGGACTTGAAGATGTCGAAGACGGATTGAGTCTGCTTCTGCGAAATATCAATGCCGATTTCGTGCATCGCTTCCACTGCCAGTGGATTGAGCTTGCCGGGTTCGAGCCCGGCGCTATGCGCTTCAAAATGATCGCCGCAAATGTCGTTAAGAAAGGCTTCCGCCATGTGGCTGCGGGCGCTGTTGTGGACGCAGACGAAGAGAATTTTTTGCTTCATGTCATCGCACGATTCGTCGCGGTTTCCGCTTGTCGACAAAGGAATGGCTTACTCCGCGGCCAGGCTGACGTTACCGTAACGTTTTCGCTCGTCACCTCCTGCCCGAGCCACGAGGGCCGCTCGAATTTTGCACGGCCACTGAGCTCATCGCAGTTTTTCGCTTTCTTTCAGCAGCTTCAGCAATTCATCTTTCCACAGCGCCGCGACGGTATGGCTTCCGTGCCCGCGCGTTTTGTCACTCAATGGAATGACCACTGCACGACCTTTTGGCACGCGCTTGATCTCGCGTTCGAGAATGCCGAGCTCCGGCGGATTGATCAGGTCGTCGGCGGAATTAATCGCGAGAAGTGGAGCGCGGATTTTCTCCAGGTTTGGCCCGGGATCGTAATCGTGTGAAGCTTCGAGAGCGTAAAGCACGTCATTTGCGTCACCCGTTTTCACATAATTGTCGACGAACTTGGCGAGCGCCTCGTCTGCTTTTGCGAGTGTAGGCGCTTCCTTCTGTCGCAAAACCGGATTGCTACTCATGAACCAGAGAATTTCCGCAGCCGTGCGCAGACTCGGCGGCTGTCCGGCAGCTGCCGGATATTCGCCGCCGTTCCATGCCAGATCGTTGCGGATCGCGTCGATGATCACCCGGCGCCACGCGCGGTTGCGGCCTGAAATCTGCGTCGGCAAACTCGCCAGCGGCATGAGCGCATCCATAAAATCGGGATGCAACTCGCCCCAGAGCCAGGTGTGCATACCGCCCATTGATGTTCCCATCACCAGCCGCGCATGATTGACCCCGAGCCCTTCCGTCAGCAAGCGGTACTGCGCTTCCACCATGTCGAGATAGCCGTAGCGCGGGAATTTCGCGTGCATTCCGTCGCTTGGCTTACTCGATTTGCCGTGGCCAATTCCGTCCGGCAACACGATGAAAAATTTTGTCGCATCGAGCGGCTGGCCTTTTCCGAAAAGCTGGTCCGCAAATTCCGGACGCGGGACAAACTGCGCGCCGCTGCCAGTGGTACCATGCATAATAAGAACTGCATTCGTCGTTTTACCCTGCGCATCTTTCTCGGGTTTTCCAATGGTTCGATAATGGAGACGCAACTCCGGCAATGTCTCACCCGAAGCAAATTTGAAATCGCGGATCGTGTAATCGCCTTCAGTCGGCGCTGGATACGCGGCGGCGAATACCGAGCGCGCGGCGAAGATCAACAAGAGAGATGGAAAAACAGGGCTGGTTGGAATCATGTTAGTGATGTTGCCGTTCGGCTTGGATTCGTTTGAGCAACTCGATGTGGGTTCGTTCAAGCTCGTTAGCAAATTTCACAGTTGCTTGTAGGGCTTCGGGATATATCTCGAACCGTTTTCGCAATTTCTCGGTGGCCGGATCGTAAAAGAAAGAAACGTCCTGGTCGAGATTCGGCACGATCAGTTCGTCGCTTAGTTTTTGATAACGCGCCATACGGCTCAGCCCCCAGCGGATAACCGATTCGTCATTGCGCAGCGCGGTCAGCGTTTCCAAGTCGAGCAGCTGGACGCCGCCGGATTGAAGCAGCGTGGCGAAGTCGCCCGGACTGTAGTCGGTCGTGAAAAAAAACGGATGCAACGCCGGCATCTCACCGGCGTCGAGCGCGCGCTTAAATTCCGCAGCTTCTCGTTCTTCTTTCGCGCGGTTAATTTTTCCGCTCTCGATTCCTTCGCGCAGCATTTGCTCGATCGACGCCAGGATTCGGTCGCGTCGTTCTGCATCCTGCCGGTGCTGCTGATAATTGTTGAGCCAAAACGCGGCGTAAACACCAACGAACACCAGCAGCAGTTCCGCCACCCAACGGCCGACACGCGAGAGACGCGAATGTTTTTCGGTTACCTCGCTCATCGTTTACGGGGACAATTCAATTCAATCAATGAGATGATCGTGGTCAATCAGCAACTCGATCGATTTCGTCGTGAAATCCATCCAGTAGGTCAATGAGGTGCAGTCTCACTGCCACCGAGCCGCCGGCTTGTGGGGGGCTAGGGCCAAGCTCCCGGGATTTCGTTTTATTCGACCCGGGTTACGCTTGCTGAACGCGATTTGGTCATATGGTTGCTATGTCTATGTCCAAGAAGCTTCTCGCCGTTGCTACGGTCTCGCTGATGACCGCGTTCGCCGCTGCCCAGAGCACAACTCCCAATGCGCGCCCGCGCGCCACTGACCTGGGGCTGAAGGTCGGCATCCTGCTGACCGGACCGCTTGATGCGATCACCGATGTTGCCGGTGTCAAAGTCGGGCACACGACCATTATTCGCGGCGACAACATCCGCACCGGCGTGACCGCCGTTCTGCCACATTCTGGCAATCTCTATCGCGAGAAGGTGCCTGCCGCGATTTTCGTGTGCAATGGTTTCGGAAAACTGGCGGGTGCCACGCAGGTAGATGAGATGGGCGAAATAGAAACGCCTGTCCTGCTGACGTCCACCACAAGCGTGCCGCGCGTGGCGGACGCCCTGATCAGTTACATCTTGGCACTGCCAGGCAACGAGGATGCGCTGTCCATCAACCCGGTGGTCGGCGAGACCAATGACGGATACCTGAACGACATTCGCGGCCGCCACGTCACGCCCAATGATGTATTCGCCGCCGTCAAGAACGCAAAGGGCGGTCCGGTCGAGGAGGGAGATGTGGGTGCGGGAACCGGGACTGTAGTCTTTGGCTGGAAAGGCGGCATCGGGACCTCCTCGCGCCACCTGCCCGCGAGTCTCGGTGGATACACAGTGGGTGTCCTTGTGCAGACGAATTTCGGTGGCGTGCTCACAATTGCGGGCGTTCCTGTCGGCCAGCAGCTAGGCCAGTATTACCTGCGCAAGGAGCTTCAGCAGGCCAGCAGCGGCAAAGGCGAGGCAGACGGATCATGCATGATCGTCGTCGCCACCGACGCGCCGCTGGACCCACGCAACCTGAAGCGGCTTGCAGCAAGGGCATGGTTGGGCATCGCGCGCACAGGGAGCGCAGCCTCAAACGGGAGCGGGGACTACGCGATCGCATTCTCGACAGCGCCGCAGTTGCGGATCCATGCCAATGATAAAGCGCTGACGCGGAACGTGGAAGTAATCACCAACGACGCGATGTCGCCGCTATTTTTGGCCGCGATCGAAGCGACGGAAGAAGCGGTGTACAACTCGATGTTTAAGGCGAGGCCCATGACTGGCAACGGACATACCGTCGAGGCTCTGCCGATTGAAAAGACAGTCGAGATACTTAAAGAGCATCGAGTGATCAAATAGAGAATTGCATCAACCGATGCCGCAGTTCACGCATCGGCTCACTGCTGGGTACATCAATGGGGTCAGGCCTCAAACGTTGAGACGTGACGGGCACACCGCCAACGAACACCAGAATCAATTCGGTAACCCAGCCGCCCAAGTGCGAGAAACGGGAACGTTTTTCAGTTGTTTGACTCATGGTTCACGGGAACAATTCAATCAATGAGGCAATCGTGGTCAGTCAACAATTTGACCGATTTTGTGGTGGACTCGGTCCGAGACGCGCGCGCGGATGACTCGCCGTTTTATCATTTGAGATTCGATCGCGTGTTTCCCGATGATTTCTACGCCGAAATGCTGGAAACGATGCCGGTGGGAGACGATTACCGCGCGCTGTCCGGCAAAGCGAAACTACGCAACCGCACAGCCGACGGAAAGCCGACCCGTGCCAAGATCGATCTTTTCACGGAATACATCCGCCACTTGCCGCCGAACAAACGCGCAGTCTGGGACGTCGTGGGGCGCGTCCTCCGTTCTAAACAGCTGGAAAAAGTTTTCGTCGAGCGACTCGCTCCTGGCTTGAAACGCCGTTTCGGAGCGGATTTTGCAAGGGTGCGAATGTATCCGGTGCCGATCCTGACGCGCGATGTTCCGGGATACTACATTACCGCGCACTCGGACACGCTTTGGAAGGGCATCACGGTTCAGTTCTACCTGCCGCGGGATAGCTCAACGCCACAGGTTGGGACCATCTTTCACGAGATGTTGCCGGATGCCAGCAAGCCGAAAAGGGCACAGATGCTATTCTCGCCGAATACCGGCTACGCCTTTGCGGTTGCGGATAATACCTGGCATTCGGTGGGTAAGGTGGGGCCTGAGGTAAAAACGCGGGACAGCATCCTGCTCACTTATTTCGTCGATGCCGGGCCTTGGAGAATCTTGCGCAATCGCGGCCGTCGACTTCAAAATTTTGTGCTCAACGAGATGCGCAATTTCAGGTGAGCATCAAAAGCTTCCGGAATCAATTTGTCTTCGCGGCCCCAGATGACGAGTGTCGGCGGATTGATCATGCCGAGTCGGCGGCGCGAAAAAGTAGGCGGTGCCAGAGAAGCGTTTTCTTAAGACGGTTTTCCTTTCGATAAACCGTCTCCAAAGCAGCGGCACGTTGAGCTGAATTCAGCTGAAACTGCTCGGCAAGCTCATCGACGACTTCTTCACCGGCCGCAAACTCTTTGACTACTCCGCGGTGCTTCAAAGCGTACGAAGGAGCGCACGCTGAACTTGTTCACGACCTGGCATCCTGAACTCGGCCAGGATCCTGCTCTCGTAGCTCATTCGACCAATCATCGAGGGTGACCAGCGTCTCCCGGAGATTCAAGACGAATATCCAACTCCGGAGAAAATAGATCTCAGCGTACCCTGCAGCTTAGCCTCAGTTTTACAGTCTCAGCTACAGCCCTGGCTGGTGCCGCATTCGATGCAAACGCCGCAGGCGCCCGCCCGGATGACCTTGTCGCTGCCGCATACTGAGCAGGTGATCCCCATGAAGATGCTGCCAAGCGCCACCGTTACCCGATCGGCGCGACTCCTGTCATCGCTGCCTTTTCCTTCGACCGGCCCGCCATTCGCAGGATTGGCCGACTTGCTCGTAATCACGTCGATCACTTCTTTCTCACCGGTGCGCGGCAAATCGGTTACTGGCCGGTTGAGAGCTTTCTTCTCGATCTCGACAATTTCCTTGAGAGGCAGATCGGGCTGCGCGCGGTTCGGTGATGTTGCTTCCTTGTAGCCTTTGATGAACTGGCACGCCAACCACCGGAAAACGTAATCTGTGATGCTGGTCGCGTGGCGGATGTCTGGATTTTTTGTGAACCCGCTCGGCTCGAATCGCTGATACGCGAATTTTTTCACCAGACTCTCGAGCGGCACCCCGTACTGCAGCGCGATCGAAGTGAGCGTGCCGACGGTGTCCATTAATCCGCCGATGGTGCTGCCTTCCTTCGACATGGTGATGAAAAGCTCACCCGGCTGCCCGTCTTCGTACAAACCCACAGTGATGTACCCCTCGTGACCGGCGATCTCGAACTTGTGGGTTAACGAGGTGCGCGTGTCTGGCATGCGATGCCGCACCGGTTGATCGAGCCGGCTGCGCAGCGTCGCCAATTCTTGTTCAAGTTCGAGAATGCGCTTCTGGAATGCGGTCGCCTCTGGGCCGGCATCACCGATGCCGGCTACAGCAGCGCCCATATCTTTCGTCTTCCGCGTGTTCAGCGGTGCAGAGCGCTTCGAGCCTTCGCGATAAATCGCGATCGATTTCAACCCGAGCCGCCAGCCTTCGATGTAGGTGTTCATGATGTCGTCCACGGTCGCCGATTGCGGCATGTTAACCGTTTTCGAAATCGCGCCGCTGAGGAATGGCTGCGCCGCGGCCATCATTTTCAGGTGCGCCATGTAATGCAGCGCTCGCTCGCCTTTGAACGGTTTGAACGCGCAATCGAAGATCGGCAAGTGCTCAGGTTTTAATCCTGAGGAGATTTTTGAGCCGTCGGTGTCGATGACGTCCTCGATCGTGTCAAATGCGTCGATGTGCGCGATGATGCGCTCGATCTCATCGCAGGTGTAACCGAGCTTCTCGAGCGCGGGTTTGACCGTTTGGTTGACAATTTTGAGCATGCCGCCACCGGCCAGTAGCTTGTATTTTACCAGGGCAATGTCGGGCTCGATGCCAGTTGTGTCGCAATCCATCAGGAAACTGATCGTTCCGGTCGGCGCGAGCACGGTGACTTGCGCGTTGCGGTAGCCGTAGCATTTGCCGAGATCGGCCGCGCTATCCCAAACTTTTGCAGCTTCTTTTTTGAGATGGGCGAACTGTGGCGCGTCGGAAATCTCGCGCACTGCCTGCCGATGCAGCTTAATCACTTCCAACACTGACGTGAGGTTATCCTTTGCGATCGGCTTCGGCACGCCACTGGCGCGCGCGTCGTGATAGCCAGGGAAGGGCCCGATCGCTTGCGCCATGCGCGCGCTTTGCTCGTAGGCTTCGCCGGTCATGATTGCAGTGATCGCGCCGCACAGCGCGCGGCCTTCCACGCTATCGTAACCGTATCCGTAGCTCATAATGAGCGAGCCGAGATTCGCGTAACCGAGTCCGAGCGTGCGGAAGATATGCGAGTTCTCAGCGATCTCTTTAATCGGGTAGCTCGCGTTATCGACTATGATCTCCTGCGCAGTAATGAAAATGCGTACCGCCGCTTTGAATCGCTCAACATCAAAATCGCCGTCGGCGGTCTTGAACTTCATCAAATTAAGCGACGCGAGATTGCAGGCGGTGTTGTTGAGGAAGAGATATTCGCTGCACGGGTTTGTGGAATTTTGCCGGTCTGTGCCTTTGCAGGTGTGCCATTTGTGGATGGTGGAATCAAACTGCATTCCGGGATCGCCGCAGACCCAAGTGCCCTCGGCGATCTTGCGTAGCAACGAGCGCGCGTCTTTTTTCTCGCACGGCTGACCGTCGGTCACGCGACGCGTCCACCATTCGCGGCCCTCCAGCGCTGCTTCCATGAATTCATTACTGACCCGGACGCTGACGTTTTCGTTTTGATACATTACCGAGCCGTAGGCGTCGCCGTTGTAACTGCCGTCATAACCATGCTCAATCAGCGCCCAGGCTTTTTTCTCTTCCTTTTGCTTGGCGTCGATGAACTCTTCGATGTCCGGATGCCAATCCTTGAGCGTGTTCATCTTCGCCGCGCGCCGAGTTTTCCCGCCACTCTTCACCACGTTCGCAACCTGATCGTAAACCTTCAGGAAGGACAGCGGCCCGCTGGGCTTGCCGCCGCCGCTCAATTTTTCCCTTGTCGATCTTAGCGAAGAAAGATCGGTACCGGTGCCGCTGCCGTATTTGAAAAGCATCGCCTCGCTGGTGGCCAAACGCATGATGTCTTCCATCGTGTCGTCCACGCTCTGAATGAAGCAGGCGCTGCCCTGCGGATATTCGTATTGCGAGGGGGCGCGCTCGGCTTTGCCGGTCTCGCGATTGTAAAAGTAATTGCCGGCGCCAGCGCCCTTGCCTATGCCGTATTGATGATACAAGCCAACATTGAACCAGACCGGCGAGTTAAACGCGCCATACTGGTTCAGGCAAAGCCAGGTCAGTTCATCGTAAAAGATTTCTGCGGCTTCCGCGTCCGCGAAGTAGCCATCGGCAATCCCCCAATCAGTCATAGTGCGCGTGACGCGATGAATCAGTTGTCGCACGGAAGTCTCTCTACCGCGCTTGTAAGGATCGGTGCCGTTGGCGATGTCGCCGTAGAAATACTTCGATACCGCTATTTTCGTGGCGAGTGCGCTCCAGCCCTTCGGGGCTTCGATGTCCTCCTGCTTGAAGATCACTTTGCCGCTGTCGTCAGTGATTTCCGCTGTGCGCCGTTCCCATTCCACTTGATCGAACGGTGCAACGGTGGCGTCGCTGAATACGCGCTCAGAGCGCAGCCCCGCATTTTTCTTTTCCTCCGTCGTATTTTTTCGGCGTCCAGCCGGCCTAGGCGATCCGTGGAGCGAGGAAGGTAGAATTCCGGATTTAAGTTGAATCATGGCGATGACTCTGGTTGAGTTGGTGAATTAGGTGCGAATAGTCGTGAACAGCGGCGCTAACAAGCTGTGAATTGTCGTCAACAACAAGTTATAGCGTGGCTCTCCAGCGAATATACAATATGCAGCCCTCAGCCCGCATATGGCAAGCCTAAAATTGTAACTTTTTTTGCCGAACATCCGCCCTCCCATGTTGCGTCTGGAAGCCTTGCAAAACCATCCTCGTTGTCGGCACACCGAACGCAATTTCTCGGCACGTACCGAACGCCCAATGCTCTTGACTTGCGAAAGTGACGGCGAGCGAGATGCCGAATGGCTGGTTTTCCAAATCGCGTTTGCGTTTAAAGTTGCACGTTGGACGTTCAGCCTTCGAAATTTTTGGTAGCCAGGGAAGGGTGGCCGAGTCCGGTTTAAGGCACTCGACTCGAAATCGAGCGTGGGGAAACCCACCGTGGGTTCGAATCCCACCCCTTCCGCCAGAATCTTCCACCTCGTGGAAGCTGGAACCGTCTGTTAGAGAGTGATCGTGAGCTTGAAAGCGGTTACCGTTCAAAGCGCGTTGGCTGTGGTGCCAGCCATATTGGCTGTGGTGAAATGGAAAAAGTGATGCATAGTTTCCCTCACGACATGCAGTCGTTATTTCCCGCGCTCGCTTCGGCACCTTAAAGCGGCGCGATCAGCCGCATGGAACGAGCCTTTGCAGATCGAACTGAAGCAGGTCGGCTGCTAGCAGAAAAGCTTGGAGAATATGCGGATCGGGATGACGTGATCATTCTCGGCCTGCCGCGGGGCGGCGTGCCCGTTGCCTACGAAGTTGCGAAACGCCTGCGTGCCCCTCTGGATGTTTTCGTTGTTCGCAAACTCGGCGTCCCGGGTTTCGAAGAACTGGCTGCTGGTGCGATCGCCTCGGGCGGCGTGCGCGTTTTGAATGAAGACGTCGTGCGTGCAATACCACATGCAGAGGAGGCCATCGAAGCAGTGACCACGAGGGAAACAGCCGAGCTGGAACGACGTGAGCAACTTTATCGCGCAGGAGGCCCGGCGCCCGAATTGCGCGATCGCGTTGTAATTTTAATCGATGACGGGTTGGCCACCGGCGCAACTATGCGCGCGGCAGTAAAGGCGCTGCGACAGAGCGGTGCAGCGAAAATTATCGTAGCGGTGCCTGTTGGTCCGCCGGACACGTGTCGCGAGATCGAAGAACAAGCCGACGAAACAATCTGCCTTAGTACGCCTGCGTTCTTTCAAGCGGTCGGCCAGTATTACGAAGATTTCTCGCAGACCAGCGATGAAGACGTGCGGGAGTTACTTGCTCGCGCCGTGCAACAACTCTCGACCTCAGGCGAGCAGAAGCATGAGCAGCACGAGCAAAAGCAAGATTAAGAGTAGGAGTAAGGAGATGAATGAAGTGCAAATTCAGGCGGGACGAGCAGTTCTCTCGGGAAATTTGGATATTCCTGAGGGCGCAGTTGCGTTGGTGCTGTTTGCGCACGGCAGTGGCAGCAGCCGCCATAGTCCACGTAATCAATTTGTCGCGCACACGTTAAACGATGCCGGACTGGCCACACTGCTTTTTGATTTGCTCACGCCGAAAGAAGAAGCGATCGACATGCACAGTCGCGAGCACCGATTCAACATCGGTATGCTCGCTGAGCGCCTTGTGCACGCCACAAAATGGGGAAAGCAGCAACAGGAAACGCGCGATTTGCGGATCGGTTACTTCGGCTCGAGTACAGGCGGCGCGGCTGCTTTGGTCGCGGCGGCCGAAATTCCAAAAGATGTCGGCGCTGTGGTATCGCGCGGCGGCCGGCCGGATCTCGCCGGCGACGCGTTGCCCAAAGTGCAGGCGCCGACGTTGCTCGTCGTCGGTGGCAACGACGACATCGTGATCGAGCTAAACGAGATGGCGCGTGATCAGATGCGGTGCGAAGTGAAGCTGGAGATCGTTCCGGGCGCGACGCACCTCTTCGAAGAACCGGGCGCGTTGGAGAAAGTAGCCAAACTCGCAAGCGATTGGTTCGTCAATCACATCGGCGCGGACAGCGCCAGCCGTTAATTGTCATTCCGAGCGAAGTCGAGGAATCTCGGATTGTAAGCTTAAAGGTAGCTTCGCGGGATCCTTCGACTCCGCTTCGCTCCGCTCAGGATGACGTTTTTATTTGTACGTGTCTTTGTACGTCACCACTCGTCCCCAAAGGCTTTTCGTTCCCCAAATGCCGGCGCGTAAACATTCCAGTTGCACGATCTGGCTGTGATCGACGAACAGATTCACATTGGCTCCGTAGTTTTTAATGTACCACGCGAACACATCGGGATCAGCGGCTTCAAACATCAGTTTTTCCATGTCGATCTCATCAATGAATTTCGCGGGAACATCCGTGCGCCATGGATCGACATTCTCAGTGATACCTTCGCTCTCTATCATGATGATCTCCGCGCCGGCTTGGAGAAATCGTTTCGCTTGTGCGACTGCCCAGTTCGGATCGCGTGTGCCTTCAGCTTGCAACTCGCCTGCGGCTGTTGCGCCGCCGGCGCCGAACTGAATCCCCACTTCCGGTTTCGCTTTTAATCCGGATTTGCGCACCAATTCAATGAGCCGCAGCCAATCATCAGTCGGAATGGACACGAATCCGGCCGAGATCTCAATGATGTCGAAGCCGAGCTTCTTACATTCGGCAACGTACTGCCGCACAGCGTCGCCGCCTTGGACAAGCACCCGCTCGATGAAGCCGCCGGTGGAAACGAGCACGTCATGTTTGTGGCAAAGATCGATCATCTCCCCCAACGCTTTCTTGGGCATGAGTGTAAACGAGCCGCCAGCGAACTTTAGCGAATCGACGTACGCCCCCATCAGTTCGAATAGATCCTCGAGATAGCGCCGGCCGACTACTGAGTAATACGGCCCGCGGATTTCCGTTAGGCCGCGCTTCCGCGGTTTGCGCTCACGTTCGTTAACTTGCAGGAACGGGAAACTACGCTCGGGTTCTTTCAATTTCATTACTCTTTAATAGGGAACGGAACGCGACCCGTGAGTGGCCGCCTGGGTAGCGGATGCGTCTCGCATGCTGGTTTCCGCGTCGCGCCGAAACAGCTTTCTGTGAGCTTCGTTCGCACTAGTGCTGGCGACTCCAAGAAAAGTTCGCGATCGCGGGGGATACCCTCACCAGCGCGCACGACGCGTGCGCTCCCCAGAGTCGCAAACTCCCGAGGGGTGCTTAAATTGGAAGTCACTCGATGAATTTGCCACAGCACAGTTTCTCTGCCCTAACGACCGATCTCTACGAGGTCACGATGGCCTGCGGTTACTGGAAAGCCGGGGTGAGCGATTACGAGGCGGCGTTCCACGTCACGTTTCGCGAGAATCCGTTCGGCGGACAATTCACGGTAGCCTGCGGGCTGGCGACGGTAATCGATTTCCTACGCACGTTCCATTTTACCGAAACAGAAATCAATTATCTCGCCTCGCAGCGCGGGAACGATGGCAAACCGCTGTTTGAATCTGGTTTTTTGGATTATCTGCGCGATTTGCGCCTTAGCTGCGAAATTGATGCGATGCCGGAAGGGACGCTGGTTTTTCCAAACGAACCATTGATCCGCGTTCGCGGTCCCGTTGCCCAATGCCAGCTATTGGAGACGGCCCTGCTTAATATTTTGAATTTCGAAAGCCTCATCGCGACGAAAGCAGCGCGCGTCTGCCTGGCTGCCAAAACTGATCCAGTAATCGAATTTGGTCTGCGCCGTGCGCAAGGAGTCGATGGCGGATTGACGGCCGCCCGCGCTGCTTACATCGGCGGCTGCGCGGGAACATCGAACTTACAGGCCGGCCAACGCTACCGAATTCCCGTGAGCGGAACGCAGGCTCACAGTTGGATCATGTTTTTCGAGACTGAGTACGAGGCGTTCGAGAATTACGCCAAGGCAATGCCTAACAACTGCGTCTTCCTGGTTGACACTTATAATTCCCTCGATGGTGTGCGCCGCGCGATCGACGTCGCGCGACAATTGCGCAAAAACGGACATGAGATGATCGGGGTGCGGCTCGATTCCGGCGACCGAGTCGCATTGAGCATCGAAGCGCGGCGGATGCTTGATAAAGCCGGATTCAAAAACGCAAAAATCGTTTGCTCGGGCGATCTAGACGAATTCGCAATTGCGAAAATGAAAAAAAGCGGAGCGAAAATCGATGTCTGGGGCGTAGGAACGAAGCTCACGACAGGGCAGCCCGACGCGGCGCTTGGCGGGATTTATAAACTCGGCGCGGTGCAGCGCCCCGGCGGCCAATGGCAATACCGCATCAAGCTTTCGGATGAACCGATAAAGACTTCAAATCCCGGGTCATTGCAGGTTCGCAGGTTTTGCCAGCGCGACGGCAGATTTATCGCCGATGCGATCTACGAAATTGATCATGCGCCGAGCGAACGCTGTGTAATTGTCGATCCTGAAACAGAGGAGAAGAGGCAGATTCCCGCGAGGACCGACTATTCCGATTTGCTGGTGCCCATCTTCCGCCGAAGCCAACTTGTGTATGAAGCGCCAAATATCGAAGGATCGCGTGAGCATGCTTGCAACCAGCTCAGTTGCGCGCCTCCCGAGATTTTGCAGTTGCACAATCCGGCGCCTTACAAGATCGGCCTCGAGCGATCGTTGCACGAATTACGATCAGGATTGATCGAGTGCGCAAGCGAACAGTGCACTCAACCACAATGAAGGCGCTGATTATCGTCGATCTTCAGAATGACTTTTTGCCTGGCGGCGCGTTGCCGGTGCCGCACGGTGATGAAGTCATTCCGCTTGCCAATGAATTGCAGCGAGAGTTCGAGCTGGTTCTCGCAACACAAGATTGGCATCCGCGGAACCACGGCAGCTTCGCGGCAAATCATCCGGGCAAAAAACCCGGCGATCGCATCATGCTCGACGGTATCGAACAGATCCTGTGGCCGGTGCATTGCGTTCAAAACACCCATGGGGCTGAGTTTGCCCCTTCTTTCGACACGGGCCGAATCGCTCACATTTTCCACAAGGGAATCGACCCACGGATTGATAGCTACAGCACGTTTTTCGACAACGCCCACCGCCGGCACACTGGTCTTGCTGATTATTTGAAGAAGCGATCAATCAATAACCTCTACCTTATGGGTCTTGCATTGGACTACTGCGTGAAATACAGCACGCTCGATGCCCGCCAGCTCGGCTTGAACACTCACGTTATCTTGGATGGCTGCCGGGGAATTAATCTGGAGCCTGGCGACATTGATCGTGCGATTGATGAAATGAAAGGCGTGGGCGCGATTCTGCTGCAAAGTCACGAGCTTTAGCGGGTGGCTCCAGCAGCCTTTGGTCAACGACGCCGGCTACAACTAAGCTGGTAGCACAGTTGAAAGCGTGACTTCGCTATCGACGGTTTGCGTAAGAACGTTTTCAACCGTAGCCCCGACCTTTGATCCGTCGCGATCAACTATCCAGACTTGCTGGCCCTGTTCGAATGGGCCGCGAGCCATCACCTTAAGTAAAATGCCCTCCTCGGTGGCTGGATTATCCAGCACCTCCACGCAGATTGCTTCGGTCTTTCCGAAGTCCGCCTGCAAAGTCAGTTTGTCGTCAATTTTCGGCCTTTGCATGGATGCTGCCAAGTTTCCCGCTAGAAGGAATCGCCGCTCGCGCAACTGGCGAGCGTGTCCGGAGTGACAAACGATTAATTAAACGAATGACGCAGTATCGCATCACGCAAATCGAAGATTACGAGCCGCTCATTGGAAGAGACAATGTCGAGCGCATCCGTGAAAAGGCACGCCAGTTGAAGGGACTGCGCGTGGTCAACTTCAATTCCACTTACTACGGCGGTGGCGTCGCGGAGATGCTTTCCGCGCTCACGCTGCTTTGGAACAGCCTTGGCTTGCGCACCGAATGGCGGGTTATTCAAGGAACGTCTGATTTCTTTTCGATCACAAAGAAAATGCATAACGCGCTTCAGGGCGCCGAGATCGATCTCTCCAGCATCAAGAAGGAGATTTACGAACAAGTGATTTACGAAAACAGCCTCCGCAATTTCCTAGATCACGACTTTGTGATCGTGCACGATCCGCAGCCACTTCCGCTGATCGAGCATTACGAAAAGAGGTGTCCGTGGATCTGGCGCTGCCATCTCGATCTTTCACGGCCGCACGCCAGGACTTGGAAATACCTGCGGCGTTGGATCGATAGCTATGACGTGGTGGTTCTCAGCTGCGAAGAGTTTGTCCAGAAGATGAAGCCGCCGCATCGGGTCATCATGCCGGCGATCAATCCCTTCAACATTAAGAACCGAAAACTGAGTGACAAGGAGATCGACGAACGGCTCGCGCGCTACAAGATTCCGACCGATCTGCCGCTGGTCGTGCAAATTTCGCGGTTCGATCCGTGGAAAGATCCTCAGGGCGTAGTGGAGGCGTTCAAACTAGCGAGTAAGAAAGTAGATGCCCGCCTGGTGTTACTGGGCAATTTCGCCACCGATGATCCCGAAGGCGAAGAAATATTCAATTCGCTCTGCGCCTGCCGGGACGAGCGCATTCTCATTTTAACCAGCGGCGATGACACCGCTTTGGTCAACGCGTTGCAAACGCGCGCTGCGGTCGTGTTGCAAAAGTCGTTGCGCGAAGGTTTCGGGCTGACGGTCGCCGAAGCGATGTGGAAACGACGGCCTGTGATCGGAGGAAACGTCGGCGGCATCCGTTATCAGATCGAGGATGGAGCAGATGGATTTCTCGTCTCATCCAATGAGGAGGCGGCGGAGCGAATTGTGCAACTCCTCAAAGATAAAGAGTTGCGCGAAGAAATGGGACGCAAGGCGCGCGAGACTGTGCGGAAAAAATTTCTGCTCACTCGCTACGCCGAGGAGTATCTCGATCTATTCGCCGGGTTCGATAAAGATTTCCGCTTGCGGCAATAGTAGCCTGCTCTGCCGAGCCTGGTACGCTATTGGCTTTTCGCGATTCCAATCACACCGCACGCAATGCGCGACCCTGAATCGCCCGCGGGTTGCGATTTAAGATCGTCAGCTTTCGCATGGACGATCACGGAACGGCCGATAATGCAGCGTTGATCGTTCGCGAGCGATATCTCGTGGTCCACATACTCCAGCTTTGCCGCGCCTGAAGCGTCTGCCTCGACGTTGCCCATGTCGCCCACATGCCGCTCCGCATCATCGGGTCCGGCGTGCGGTTTATTCGTTGGATTGAAATGACCGCCAGCCGAGGCTAGATCGGGGGCGCTGCAATCCCCAAATTCATGCACGTGAAAACCGTGCTTGCCGGGAGTCAGCCCGGTGAGATCCACCTGAACACGCACACCATCGGCTTCCTCGGTGAATGTTACTGTGCCGTTTACTTTGTTGTCGGGCGTAGGATGAAGGACGGCGATCGCTTTCAATGGCGCCGCGGCTTTTGGCTCAGGCGTCTGCGCCAGCGCAGCGCCGGCTACAAGTGACAAACACAACAGCGCAATCAACCAGAGTGTAAACAACTTCATATTATGCACATCATATTTCGTCCCGCCGGGCGAATCCAGCCGTGTCTGCTGCGTTGAAAAAACGCATACCAGATCGATAGCAGACGGTGCGCCTATTGCAAAACCAGCTCCATCCCGTCATGGGCAATGGACACTTCGATGCTGCCTCCCGCGGCCATTTCGCGCAGCTGCGCCCCGATCTTGCGCTCGTCACCTTTCACAATTTCGGAGCCGCAGTGGGTAATGACCGCTTGCGGGACTCTCTCTTTCGCGCACCAAGTCAGCTGCGTGCGAACAGGCGCGTGACCAATGAGTGCTTCGCCCCGTCTGCGAATGAACGAGCGCGTTAGAGTGGCGCCATCGCCAACATAAACTTGCACGCCATCCAATGCCGCAGCGCGTTCATGGATAAACACGAGGTCGGGCGCATAGAAAATGCGCGCACGTCCTGCCCTGACGCGATATCCGACCGCCGGAGCCAGGATGGAGTGTTCGACTGGGAACGCCTCGAATGTGATACCGCAAATTTTCGTGGGCGTACGCTCTTCGATCACGTGCCACTTTTTGACGGCGCAATTTATTAATGTTTGCCACGTCTTTTGCGGCGCATACACCCGACAAGGCGCACCATTTTTCAAGCCCCACGCGTGATCGGGATGCGCGTGAGTGAGCACGATCGCAGCGGGGTGCAGGCGCTGAAATTTTCCCAGCCAATCAAGGCCACAGTCGATCATCACATGCGCTCCGCGATACGACACCAGCAATGCCGTGTGCACCCGATGCCGCCGAGTTCGCATCTCGATCTCGCCGCGGGTGCCGAGGAACGTCAGTTTCATCAGGAAAGTTTAGCCTTTTTCTCACAGTCACCTGCGTTTTATTTGTTGAGCTGGCTCCTGCTCGACAAAACTTTGGGTCGTCCGCTCAAGTCATCGGAGCGCTAGAAAGAAGAACTCACGGTGGCATTCGAACGTCGAAGTAAATTCGAAGCAACGTGAGATAGGAGACACCCAAAATCGTTCGACTGGAACATTTCGCCCGGCGCTTATGAAAACACTGGTGCAGCGACGACAAAAGGCTGTTCACTTGACGAAACGGGCTGGACGCCTGCTAAAGGCTTCCGTGAAATTCGTTCAGCAACGCTGGGCTGAATCAGACCTGGATGAGCATTCGACGACCTCTGGACACATTTACGAGATTCGGCCACGAGCCAAGAAGGCACTGTGGAATACGTTGCCTTGTGGGCAGGAAAATGAGCACACTTGAGTTAGCGGACTCAGGTGGAGTATTCTCAAACCGAGGATTGGACGAAACGAGTCTGGAAATTTCCAAATCCAGATAGCGGCAAGACCTCAAGCAGAATCACCAATGAAGAAGAACAAACGGGGCCTCCTCTTAGCCGATGCCAGCCAATCGGCAAGGCCAGCATGTACGCGACGATTATTGTTATGAAGTCTCGAACACCGTGCCACCAGTTAATCTCAATACCAAAGAGAGCGATCATTTAATTCTTGCCTCCGTAAGTACAGCTGCGGACTAGAACCACGGCGCAAAGTGCAAGGAAGATCACCAACAGCCAAAGCAGATTGCGAGCAACCCGATCCGAATGCGTAAACTTTGGTCGCATCGAAATCTTTCCCCAGCGACATGTACACTCAGTCGTTTCGAGATGTTATGCGGTAGTAAGACGACCTGCCTCGTGAATTGCATCGCGATCTCGTGCCGTTTAATGCAAAGCCTCCAAAATGGCGAACCTTAGGGAATTCTTCTGCCTGCCGACATGCCGATAATGAAAAGGACCAGGCAAATCACCAGGAACAGGAAGAACAGGAATTTGGCAATCCCAGCCGCCGCCACAGCGATACCGGTAAATCCAAAAAGCGCCGCCACCAGTGCGATTATCAAGAAGATTAGGGCCCAACGTAACATCGTTTCACCTCCTTAAAGAGGAATCGCATCGATCAACTGCTGCGCGTGTTTTTTGCCTAACAATCCGAGGCGCTGCGAAATACGTTCTTTTTCCTTTGTTGTGAGTGCGAACGCGGTCGTTTCAACGATTCCTTTAAAGAAGGGGAGTAAACGTTATGGCAAAAAATACAGATGAAGATTATCGCAAAGGCGCGGTGAAGGAACGGACTCAAGTGGAGAATCCACGAGGCGACCAGTGGACGAAGCGCGACGAAACCCGCGAGAGCGAAAAACGTGGCGAGTTCATGGACAAGAAAGAAAGCGGAGAACCATTTAAGGGCGTAGCCAAAGAGAAAGACGAACGTCGAGAAAATAGTTAAGGAAGACGGGGGTTATCCGGCGCGAAAGTGCCAGCGCCGTGAGCGGTTCATTCCGTGCAAGGCAATATAACCAAAGCTTAAAGTTCCGGCGTTCGAGATGACAAAGTCGAGCCTGTTAGAAACATCGTACGCGCCGGATAGCTCCGAGCCTGGAAAGCGGCGTTAAACATTAATGTATAAATTGCGGCTGTGAACTCCTTGAATTTCCAACCGCAAAGGAAGCCAAATCTCACACCGAATGAGCAATGAAGAAGAGGAAAAAATGGGACCAATTTAAGGCTCTCGCCTTTGAACTTGTAAGGAAAAAGACCCAGGCAGAGAAACGAGATAGCGTGAGCGTGCATTCACGCAAAGCGTTCGCCATTGAACTGCCGATTTTTACGGCACTGCTGGTTTTGTATTTCTTTCTTGTCTTAAGCTTCCTTTCGAACTGGTTAAAAAATCTCTTTGATCAAAACAAACTGGTTTACGCGCTGGTGGCATTGGCATTGGTCGCCGGTCAGGGCGGTTTTTTGGAAGTGATTATAGTAGCACTCCGCAGGGTCATTAAATCGAAGATCAAATGAGGGAGACCGCATGAATTTTCCGATCTCCGGAGAGCATATCAACCCGCTCTACCTGGCGATTCTGGGATTCATTGTCGGCATCTTCGGAGGATTTTTCGGAGTAGGCGGCAGCTTTCTGGCCGGTCCCGGACTGTTTATAACTGGCCTTCCGATGAATTTCGTCGTGGGTACAGACCTGGCACATATCGTGGGAAAATCCGTCGTGGCTATGCGTGAGCACCTGGTACGCGGCAACGTCGATATGAAATTGGGGTTCATCATGGTGAGCGGAACCATCATCGGAACCGAGGGGGGTGCCCAGGCGATTCAGTACCTGAAACAATTGAAGATGGTGAATCTGGTGGTCGGCATCTCTTTTATCGCAGTTCTAGTTTCGATCTCCGCCTTCATGGCTTGGGAAAGTTGGGTGACACTAAAAGGAAACCGTGTTCTGACATTTAAAGGCAAAGGAGACTCCTCAGCGGTCGGTGGTTTCTCCAATAAAATTCAGCGAATCAAGCTTTGGCCGATGATGAAACTCGCCGAATCGGAAATAAAAAGCATATCGCTGTGGATGGTTCTGACGGTTGGTGTGATTGGTGGACTTTTTGCCGGATTTCTTGGCGGCGGCGCCGGTTACGTGCGCTTGCCGTTCCTGGTATACGTGCTCGGGGTGCCGACAAAAGTCGCCATTAGGAACGGACCTTTTCGAGGTGTTGATCTCAGCCAGTTACGGAACGATATCGCACGGCATCAAGGGTAACGTGGACATCATGATTGCACTCGTTATGCAGACCGGTGCAGCCGTCGGAGCGCAGATTGGCGTCCTCCTGACGCAATTCTTTCGTGGCCCGAAGATGCGGTTAGCCTTCTCGCCTTTACCGCTAGTAGGCGCAGCCTTGATTGTTTACGGCTTGCTCACCGGGCACCAGATGAAGTGAGCGTGAAGGTGTGACCAGTTTGTTAAGTAATCACAGATCACGGACCGCTTCTATTCGGCACCCATGGTTACCAGACAAATGGAGTCAGCATTCGGAGGAAGCCGCTCGAATTTCCAGAGCCAATCGAGGCCGCAGCCATGATCACCTTCGTGCCGCCATGCGAAATCAGAAGCGAGCTGTGCATCTGATGGCGCTGAGGCCGCGCCTCGATTTCCCCACCCGTGCCGAGAAAGGTCAGTTTCACTCAAAAAGGTTAGTCTTTTTCTTAGACTGGCATGCGATTTACCTGTAGAAATGGCACTGCTCGACAAATTCTTGGGGCGGCCGCTCAAATCGTCGGAACGCAAGAAAGAAGAGCTGACGGTGGCAACCGGAGTGCCGGTGCTCGGCCTGGATGCCTTGGCCTCGACGGCGTACGGCCCCGAGGCAGCGCTGACGATTCTAATGCCGCTGGGCGTGGCCGGCTTGCGCTACATGCCGATGATCACGCTCGCAATCCTGGCATTGCTCGCGACGCTTTACTTCTCGTATCGACAGACCGCGGCTGCCTATCCGAGTGGCGGCGGCGCCTACATTGTTGCGAAAGACAATCTCGGCGTGCGCGCTGGCGTCGTAGCGGGCACCGCACTGCTGCTCGATTACATGCTCAATGTTGCTGTTGGAATTTCAGCCGGCGTTGGCGCAGCCCTGTCGGCGATACCGATGCTACAGAAACAGAGATTGGCGTTTTGTTTGCTGGTGCTCGTCGTGCTGACCGTGATCAATTTGCGCGGCGTTCGTGAAACGGGAATAACGTTCGTGTTCCCAGTGCTCGCGTTTGTTCTGTGCATCGGGAGCGCAATGATCGTCGGCGTGGTTCAGGCCGTGCTGAGCGGAGGGCATCCCCGGCCGGCCGCATCGCCTCCGGCAGTTTCGGCTGCGACCCAAGCGGTGAGTGCTTGGATGCTGTTGCGTGCCTTCGCAAGCGGTTGCACCGCGATGACAGGCATTGAGGCCGTCAGTAACGCCATCCCGCTCTTTCGCAAACCAACCGTGCCGAACGCGCAATGGACGCTAGCCATCATCGTCGCGATCCTCGGCGCGTTTCTGCTCGCGATAGGTTATCTTTGCCCAGCTTATCATATCCGCGCGATGAACGAGCAACAGCCAAGCTATCAAACAATCTTCTCGCAACTGGTCGGCGCCATCGCAGGGCACGGCGTATTTTACTCCATCGCCATCGCCAGCATTTTTACGGTGCTAGTTTTCTCCGCGCAGACCAGCTTTGCCGGTTTTCCGCGCGTCTGCCGGCTGCTCGCCGAAGATAAATTCATGCCGTCATTTTTTGCAGAACGCGGACGCCGGCTCGTGTTTTCAAGCGGCATTATCGCTTTGGCAATTCTAGCCGGGTTGCTGCTGATCGCCTTTGGCGGAGTCACCGACAAACTCATCCCGTTGTTCGCCATCGGCGCGTTCAGTGCCTTCTCGCTCTCGCAAATTGGGATGGTCGCTCACTGGCGACGCAAAAGAGGCAAACATGCGCGCAACCAAGTTGGTCATCAATGGCGTCGGCGCGACTATGACGAGCACAGCTCTGGTCATCATTATCGTTGCCAAATTTGTAGAGGGAGCCTGGGTGATACTAATCGTGGGGCCAGGGTTGGTGTGGCTGTTTTGGAAAATCAAACATCACTACGAATGCATTGCGCGCGAGATCGATCAGCCGGTGAAACTGCAAACAGGCAAACTGCGTCCGCCGGTCGTGATCATTCCTATTGACACTTGGAATTGCGTGGCAGAGCGCGCGCTGCGGTTTGGTATGGAGATGTCGGATGAAATCACGGCATTGCACGTAACCACCGACGAAGAAGATACCGAAAGTCTGCGCAAGGCCTGGGCAGACCAGGTGGAACAGCCCGCGCGCGGGGCCAAGACTGCTGTCCCGCGATTGGAAATCGTCAAGTCACCTTACCGCCAAATTTACCAGCCGATTCTAAAATTCGTGCAGAAAAAAGAACAGGAAAACAAGGACCGCCTCGTCGCGGTTGTAATTCCCGAGCTGGTCGAGCCGCACTGGTACGAACAGCTGCTGCACAACATCCACGGCGCGGGCCTGCGAGCACTGCTGTTCCTGCAAGGCGACCGGCGCACCGTTGTGATTACGACGCCGTGGTATCTGCGGGAGTAGGTTGCAGTATTGAGAATAATAGCAGATGTCGCAATCGCCGCGAGTAGATCTCACGCGCCAGACAACTGCGCAGTTCGTCGCCCGCGAATCTTATATCGTGGAAAGCAGAAATCCTTCGCCACGCATCAACCACGTCTCCTGGAGTCGGCTTGAAGTCGAGGGGCAACCCGAGCCTTACAAGGATGCAAAACTTTTCCCCGGCGGATCGCGCCAATGGAATTGGCGCGAAACCGGCACCGGCCATGTTCCCGGGATACAGGTGGCCGACGTACAAGAGCTACTGGATCACGGCGCGCAGGTGGTAGTCCTGTCGCGAGGAATGAAGAAGTGCCTCCAAGTGCCTGCCGCGACGCTAGATTTTCTGAAAGAGAAACAGATTGAAGCACACGTTCTGCCCACCGCAGAGGCAGTGGAGCTTTATAATAAACTCACTGAGAAATCGCCGGTCGGCGGATTATTTCACACGACATGTTGAATCGCGGCGCGTGAGAAGATTTTTTATGACGAACATTTATTCAGCTCATAAAGGATTCAAAATTCTGGACACTACGCGCCGCAGTCAGACTGCGACCATGACTCTCGACCCAGGCGAATCGAGCAGCGAAAGACCAAATACCCATCACGAAAGCGACCAAGTTCTGATTGTGCTCGAAGGTAATCTGACCGCCGAGATTTCGGGCAAGCGCAGCGAAATGAAAAAAGGCGATGCAGTCACTGTCCCGGCTGGGACTCCGCACAAGTTCACAAATGCAGGCAGCGAACGCGTGGTTACATTTAGCGTCTATTCGCCACCGGCCTATCGTTGAATCTTTGTGGAGGATAGTCGCGATTACGCTGTTCGCGTCCGGCGGCTGCCGGATTAGCATGGCCTTCGAGCCGCCAAATGCGGAAGTGAAACGCGCCGCTGTAGGCGATCTTGCCGGACTGCCACCTATACTCCGGCGCGCGTTTGCAGCAGATGCACCTGAGTTCGAACCGATCCCGAAACCGGATCCCAACGACTGGCTAGCAGTCCATCCCGAACCGGGCCAAACCTTTGATGAATTTAGAGCGTCGCATCCAAATCGGCCCACGCAAGATCGGCACACAATTTATCTCGAGCCGCTCGGCAATTTTCCCTCGGGTCGTAGCCCCTCTATCGAAAAGCTGCGCGAGTTTGCTGCGGCGTTTTTCGCAATGGAAGCGAAAGCGCTACCGCCGACGGCACTCGACGCTTCAAAGTTTACCAGCCGCCGGAATCCATACACCGGCAACCCGCAAATCCTCACCGGCGACGTGCTCAATTTCTTGAAAGCCGGCGTGCCGCGGGACGCGTTCTGCGTCATTGCGATTACGATGGAAGATCTTTACCCCGAGCCGTCGTGGAATTTTGTTTTTGGCCAGGCTTCCCTGCGCGAGCGCGTCGGCGTTTACAGCTTCGCCCGATATGATCCCGCATTCTATGGCGAATCTCGCGCCAGTGGCTACGAAACGCTTCTGTTGGGTCGGAGTTGCAAAGTGCTCGCGCACGAGACCGGCCACATGTTCGGACTCACCCACTGTACTTATTTTAACTGCCTGATGAACGGATCGGATCACCTCGCCGAAAGCGATCGCCGCCCGTTGCATCTTTGCCCGGTCTGTCTGCGCAAGCTGCAATGGAGTATCGGTTTCGACGTCCTCGAACGTTACCGGGCGCTTCCACAGGTTTGTCGCCCCCATGGCTTCGCGGACGAAGCTGACTGGTTCGGTCGCCGCATCAAAACACTGAGCAGCGAGTAGGCGACGCATCCGTTCATCATTTCAACTCGCTCGGCAATGTTTCGAAACACGTAGCATTGCCGCGCGCTTCGAAATCCTTAGAGAGACCAATGGCAAGGGGATCACTCCAAACTTACCGCAAGAAACGCGATTTCAGGCACACGCCTGAGCCGAAAGGCGGAAGCAAGAAGGCGCGCGGCAAGAAACCAATTTTCGTCATTCAGAAACATGCTGCCAGGCAACTGCATTATGATTTCCGGCTGCAGGTCGGGCGCGCCTTAAAATCCTGGGCAGTGCCGAAAGGGCCGTCGCTGAATCCAAGCGACAAGCACATGGCCGCTGAAGTGGAAGATCATCCGCTCGGCTACGCGAAGTTCGAAGGCACTATTCCGAAAGGCGAATACGGCGCGGGCACGGTGATGGTATGGGACAACCGGCACATATCGCAACATCACCAGGAGGGATGACAAGAAGGCTCCGATCACCAAGGCGCTTAAGCGCGGTCACGTCGCGGTCTGGCTCGACGGTAAAAGGATCAAAGGCGGTTATGCGCTTAGCCGTATTGCTAAAGGAAAGAAGCCGCGGCGGCTCCTGGTAAAAATGAAAGACGAAAAAGCCGACCCGCGCCGCAAACCGATCAAGACCGAGAACAAATCGGCGATCAGTGGGCGGACCATGAAAGAGATTGAGAAGGAGGAATGAGGTTGCCCGCGAATGACGCGAATAATCGCAAATGGCTTAATGTGACGCAGACAATCCTGTCTGCGCCGTCAGCGCCAGTATCGCGCCGAATGCTGGCAGGCAGGATTGCCTGCCTCACCGTGCTTGTTTCGCGTCAATTAGCGTGATTCGCGGCAAATAATAAATTCATGCATTCGCTGTTGAAAAAACTGCCGAAAGATCCCCTCCAAGTTTTCGCCCTGAGGGATGGCACCTCTTATTCCTGTCCATTGGTGTTCATTAATGGTTAACAAAGTGAAAATCGGCGGTCACAAGATCGATATATCGCATGAGGATAAAATCTTCTTTCCAAAGGCGAAGATCACCAAAGGCGATGTGGTAGATTATTTCCGACGCGTGGCAGAAGTGATGCTGCCGCATGTGCGCGGACGCCCGCTCGCCATGCGCCGTCACCCGGACGGAATCAAGGGCGAAGGTTTTTTTCAAAAAGAGGTGCCCGATTATTTTCCGAGATGGATCAAACGCGTCACCACGCCGCGAAAGGAAGGCGGCAAAGTCGACAATGTTGTTTGCGACAATGCAGCGACGCTCGTTTACCTGGCCAACCAGGCATGCTTTACCCCGCATGTATGGCTGAGCCGGCGCGATAAACTCGATTGTCCCGATCAATTGATTTTTGATCTCGATCCGCCGGGAAAAAATTTCGCACTCGTCCGTTTCGCCGCGAAAGCGCTCCGCGGTCTTTTCGAAGAGCTCGGGCTATGCGTGTTCGTGAAGACCACCGGCTCACGCGGTCTGCACGTGATCGTGCCGCTCGATCGCAAACAGGATTTCGACACCGCGCGCAAATTCGCCCAGGACGTGGCGCGCGTACTCGCGCATCGACACCCAAAACGCCTCACCGTCGAGCCGCGCAAAAACAAGCGGCGCGGCCGTCTTTACCTCGACACCGGGCGGAACTCGTATGCGCAGCATGCGGTGGCGCCGTACGCCGTGCGCGCAATCGAAGGTGCGCCGATAGCTACGCCGTTGAGTTACGACGAACTCGCAGACAACAACCTAAATGCGCAAAGTTTCAACGTTAAAAACATTTTCCAGCGCCTGAGCCGAAAATCCGATCCGTGGAAAAATCTCCGCCGCTCCATGCGCTCGTTTAAAGCTGCGCGCAAGGGGCTCGACGCGATCATGAAGGAAGAGCTGAAAAAATAAAAGGTCGACCTGCACATTGCGGCGATGCCTGGCAAAGCATACATCGGCACCAGCGGGTGGAATTACAAAACCTGGCGCGCTGATTTCTATGGCGATACGCCGCAAAAGGAATGGCTACGGTTTTGCGCGAAACGTTTCACCGGCATCGAGGTGAACGGCACATTCTACAAGCTGCCGAAGAAAAGTACCTTCAAGAAATGGCGCGACGCGACCCCGAAAGATTTTCCGTTTGCCATCAAGGGACACCGGTACGTCACGCATAACAAAAAGCTGATCGATGTAGAAGAACCTGTAATTCGGTGTCGCGATGCCGCCTCGCCGCTGGGTAAACGGCTCGCTGCTGTGGTTTGGCAGCTCCCAGCGTCATTGAAAAAAGATATCAAACGACTCAAGAAGTTTGTAAAAATCCTCGGTCGGTGGAAAAGCACGCGACACGCCATCGAGTTTCGCCACAAATCGTGGTTCGATGACGAAGTGGCGAGATGTCTCAAGGATCACGCCGTCGCCGTCTGCATGTCCGACGCGCCCGTTTGGCCGATGTGGGAGGAAGTGACCACAGACCTCGTTTACATCCGGCTGCATGGTCACACTCGCAAATATGCATCGAGTTACAGCAAACCCGCGCTTCGAAAATGGGCCAAGCGCATCCGGCGTTGGCTCAAGGAAAACCGCGCGGTGCACGTGTACTTCGACAACGATGCCGAAGGCGCCGCCCCGCGAAACGCGCTCACGCTGCTCGAAATGTTACGCTGATCAGTCGATTTCTATCTTTCGACGTCGAGCTCATGTCCTTCCAAGCCTCGAACCCGCCTTCCATTTCCATGACTGGAAATCTCTGCTCGCAGACTCCAGCGTGGCATTCGCTGCCAGGTGACCCTGCTGGTGTAGCAGTAAAGGACGTTGATCTTGTCTTTCTTGAGCCCTTGCGCGGCGTCCCATTTTTCCTGGGACAGATTCACCGCGCCGGGCACATGGCCCTTGGCGAAATCATCCGCCGCGCGCACATCCACGACGTTGATATTTTCATCCTTCAACATCCGGTTCAGTTCCACCGGCCCGGTAGTGAAGGTCATTTTCTGATCGAAGAATTCTTTCGCTCTTACTGGACCTGGAAACCTCATTTTAAATCCTCCCTGAATAAGTGTTTCGAAAGATCCGGCGCGCGGTTTCATTTTTTGAATTGATCTGACAATTCGGAGACGAGCCGTTCGCGATTGTCTGGGCGTACATCGATCACAGTGACATCGGCGCGTTTTTTGATGGAATCTGTGAACGGCAACGATCGCACGGTGATGGTGGCAAGAATTTGCGCAGCGCTATCGAGCGCCACGTTCACGGCGTCACGAAAAATCGGCGAACGGATTTCCATCGGCCCGATTTCGTCGATGATTACAAGCCGCTTCGCTCGAACTGCTTCATGGACCGCGTTCACGCCAACGGCTTCGAGAGCAGAGAGATCCAGCCTGTATTTTCCGAGGCGTTCGGGTCCGGCGGCTGCCGGAAAATCCACATGCGCGAATACTGTCTCTTTGCCGTCAAGTGTGACGAGCTTGAATCCGACACGCATGCCGCGCTCACGGATTTCCTCGGTATAAAAGCCGCCTACCGGTCCCGCCAGGTTATTCACGACACGCTTGATCAGCGTCGTCTTCCCGCAGCCGGGGCGACCGGTGAGCAAAACTTTTGGGTTCACGTCACGATGCGCGCTTCTGGCAGTGCGAGCAAAACCACGCCGTGCGTCCGCCGATCGTTGACGATTTCAATTCGCGGCCGCAGCGCGGACATTTTCCGCCTTTCCCGCGGTGCGGAAGGAGCCATGACTTTGGCATAAGATCGGCATCCGCTTTGGCCTCGATTGCTTTTTTCAAGATGTAGCGCGCAGCGCGGAAAAGTTTGGCAACTGTTTTGTCTTTCAAAACCGAAACCTGTGTCGCCGGATGAATGCGTGCGCGGAAAAGAATTTCGTCGGCATAAATGTTGCCGATTCCAGCGATCAATTTCTGGTTCATCAGGATCGATTTCACCGCGCCGCGATGTTTGGCGAGAACATTTTTGAATTCCGCAAGATCAATCTCGAGCGCGTCCGGGCCAAGGCCGCGCTTCTTTAAAAACTCATCGACCTTCTTGATTAGCGCGATTTCGCCGAACATGCGCTGATCGTCGAACGCGAGTCGATAATTATTTGCGAAGACAAACACGACCCGTGCATACCTGCCCGCCGAAACCTCGGCGGAGGAGGGCGGCGGCGCTTGTTCCGCGTGCTTGAAATACTGAAGCGAGCCAGTCATACCGAAATGCAGCCGCAGCCAGAGATCCTCATCCACGCACACAAACAGATGCTTTCCATGACGGCGACTCGATTCGAAGCGATGCCCTTTTAACTGGCGCGCAAGCTCACGCACTGAGACGTCTTTCAAGACATATGCGTTTCGCACATCGACGCTAGTGATGCGCTGATGCAACGATGTAGCGTCGAGATATCGCTTGAATATCTCGACATCGGGTAGTTCCGGCATCGGTTAATTTAGCAATGCCGTTCGACATACCCTTTCAACGCTACGGCGTTGTTGTGCTCGGTATCTTTCGCGCCAAAGAGCAACGTGACGGTGCGCTGGTTGGCCGCTCGCGCGAGATGCTCGATTTGGTCGCGCTGATCATCGAGCTCGGCAGCGTATCGCTTTTTGAATTCCTTCCATCGAGCAGGATCGTGCGCGAACCACTTTCGCAGCCCGGTGCTGGGTGCGATTTCCTTGAGCCATTCATCGATGCGGGCTTCTCGTTTCGTTAGTCCACGCGGCCAGATGCGGTCAACCAGTATGCGCCGGCCATCGGCTTTCACCGGTTTATCATAGACGCGCTTGAGCCGAATGCTCACGTTTCCGCTATCGCAGCACAAGCCGGGTACGGTCGGATTGCTCAAATACTAAGTGTGCTGACGAAGAAGATCGTAGCAAAGGCCGAAGCAAGTTCCGTATAAAAGGAACCAACAGCGCGCGAGCGCCCGATTCATTCTTTACAAGGATTGAGGAATGTTTTTATGCGGGATAGAATTTTCCCATCTCGTCCCGCAATCGCGGGATTGATCGCGCTGCTCGTTTGTATTTATTCCGCTGCTGCGCAGGAACCTGCGCATACGTTGCAGGGACCAATCAGCAGTTTCGCGCCGGTGGTCGAAAAGGTCGCACCCACTGTTGTGACCATCTTTACTACTCAGACTATATCCCGCCCGGCCTTGCAGTTTCCGTTTTCGGATCAAGCGCTGCGCGAATTTTTCGGGGGACAGCTTCCTCGAACGCAAGGCAAACAGACACTGCAAGGACTTGGCTCGGGTGTCATCGTCAGCCCCGATGGTTACATTCTCACTGCGAATCACGTGGTCTCAGGGGCGCAGGAAATCATGGTCGGCCTCGGCGCCGAGCTCCGGAAATATAAGGCGAAGAAAATCGGCACCGATCCGGGCACCGATGTAGCGTTATTGAAGATCGACGAGAAAAATCTGCCGGCGATAACATTTGCAGACAGCGACAAGGCGCGTGCAGGTGACATTGTACTGGCACTCGGTAACCCATTTGGTCTGCGGCAAACGGTGACGATGGGGATCATCAGCGCGGTGGGCCGCGGCGGCATGGGCATTGTCGATTACGAAAATTTTATCCAGACCGATGCGGCGATTAACATGGGGAACTCCGGCGGCGCCCTCGTCGATACTGAAGGGCGGCTCGTAGGCATTAACACTGCAATTTTTACCCGCACTGGCGGGAATCAGGGCGTTGGCTTCGCCGTTCCGTCGAACCTCGCACGCGATGCCATGCAGAGCCTGCGCGAAAAAGGACGCGTGGTGCGCGGTTACATTGGCGCGTCAGTGCAGACGCTTACGCCGGAACTTGCCGACGCGATGAAACTCAAGGGGGGACCCACTGGTGCGCTCGTTGGCGAAGTCACCCCGAAGAGTCCAGCAGAGAAAGCCGGAATCAAAAGCGGTGATGTGATTACCGCTGTCAATGGAAAAAAAATCAATGACGCGCGCGAACTACGCTTGATGATCGGCTCAATGGTGCCTGGCACGAAGGTGCAGCTGGAAGTCAACCGCGAAGGCCAGAAGAAAATGTTCGACGTCAATCTTGCCGAGATGCCGGCCGCCGAAGCCGGGCCTTCGCCTGAAGCTTCACCTGAGGAAAGCGCCCAACCCGAAAAGGCCACCGTTTTTGGAAGCGCAGTCGTCGCGGATGTTACCGATGACGTGCGTCATGCGCTAAATCTGTCGAAAGACGTCCAGGGCGCGGTCATCGTGGAGATCGATTCCGACTCGCCAGCGGCACAAGCCGGCCTGCGCGAAGGCGACGTGATCCAGGAAGTCAATAAACAGCCTATCAAAAACGCCAAGGATCTCGTCGCGCTTACCAAAAAGCTGAAGCCGAACGAAAAAATTCTAATGCGTGTCTGGAGCCAGGGTCGCAGCGGCTACGTGGCACTCGAGCCAAAGTAGCGAACGTGAGCGCGGACGTGTTACCCAACCTGGTTGGCACGTGGCGGCTTGCCTCCTACGAGGCACGCGCATCGTCTGGTGAAATCCGCCATCCGCTCGGCCAGCAGGTTGTGGGTCAACTCTTCTATGACGCTGGCGGGAACATGTCTGCGCATGTGATGAGACTCGACCGCCCTTCATTCGCTTCGAGCGATCCAGAGGCAGGCACCAATGCGGAAGTACGGGCAGCGTTCGAAGGTTACCTGTCGTACTTCGGCACCTATACCCTGGACCCGTCCACTCGCACCGTGACCCATCACGTACGCGGGGCGTCGTATCCCAATTGGATCGGCCACGAGCAGGTTCGGTACTACCGCATCGACGGTCCTCATCTCGTGTTGTCCACGCCGCCGATCCCATATCGCGGCGAGTCGTTCGCGTACGTTCTCACCTGGGAACGCACGTAAGGGGCAGAGGAACTCGGGTGTTCGCCGCAGGTACCCTAACTCGATGCACATAATTTCGAGGTGGTCTGGGCCGCCCGCTTTCATGGGCCACACTCGGCATCCTGCCGACCGTAGATGTCTGTCGGAAGGCGGTAGTCGTTCGTCAAATATCCAAAATCGCCGCGGCCTTCCAGCCGCTATCGGTTTCCTCGACCCGGAAATCGTGAAGCGTGACGGCTTTTACATCAGCACGCTGTTGATGCTGCGCAGGATCCAACGGTTCGCCCGCGGCGGTCGCCTTTAAGGAATAAGTACCCTCTTTCTCGTCGATCTGCGCTTCGCGAATGCGCAGCAGGAGCCGCTCGGCGTCTTTGAAGTAAATCAGCTCCTGCAAAAAATCGAACAGCAACATGTCGATCTTGTCGTTCTCCAATTGTATGCGACGCGTCTCGCGCGGCTCGATCGCGTCCATGTTCTCGATCATTACATTCATTGTCGCGTCAGCCGCGGCTATGAACAATTCCGGCAGATCGCGTCCCGTCGCTTCGAACGCAATGTCAGCAGTGCCGACGTCTTCAAGAAATTTGTAGGGCATGCAATTACGGAATCGCTAATAGCTGATAGCCGATTAGAGCTCACAATTTTTCAAGGCATCAATAATTGCAGATTCTTGCTTCGTGATTTCTTTGCCGATGAAAACCAACTGAGTCTCTGCGGATTCGAACGGCTCCAGATCCCAGCGGCCACTAACGAGATTGAATAGCTGCGTCCCATCAATGAAGCGCACGAATCCCTTCGCGCGGTACACAGTCGACGGCAGATCGTCAGCAAAGCGTTCCAAGCAAGCGCGCGAAAAAATTTTGTCGGACGTGAACGTGAACGATTCAAGCTCCGGCTGATGTCGATGCTGCGGCAGCGCGGCTTTTTTCTCGCGCCCAATGCCGAACAACAACTCGGGATCGACGCGGCAATGCTCCGTGCGAACGATCGCCGCCGTCGGGTTGATGTCACGCAGTTTCACTTCGAGCGGCTCGATCTGCTCCGATTTGATCAGATCAATCTTGTTTAGAAGCAAAATATCCGCGCCTTCGATTTGCAGCCGCGTCGTGTGGCCGATTTCGGGGAAGCGAACAAGGGCGTCGGCGTCGATGACCGAAACTAGTCCGTCGAGCCGGCATTGAGGCAGCGCTTCCTGAATATTAAACGCGAGCGCTTCGGGTTCGGCGAGGCCAGTCGTCTCGACGATGATTATTTCAGGTTCGACGCGTTGGATGATTTCGTTCACCGCCGCCTCGAACTCGCCTAGCAGCGAACAGCAAACGCAGCCGCCACCGAGCTCGGCAATGCGCACGTTTTTGCCTTCGATTACTTTCGCGTCGATTGCGATCTCGCCAAATTCGTTCATCACGATCGCGATCTTCGCCGGGTTCGTGGCGAGAATGTGCCGGAGCAGCGTGGTTTTGCCGCTACCCAATGGGCCGGTTACGAGAGTGATGGGGGTACGCAGAGTCATGGCTGGATAGTGATTAGTGATCGGCGAGCCCCGATCGGATGGGAACCTGATCACTGTTCACTGATCACTGATTCTGTCTAGACCGCGACTAGCGCAAAATAAAAACAGTGGACACAGCCGTACTCCAAAAGCGCTTCGTCAAACTTCGGCTTACGAGCTTGGCGCACCAGTTGGCGTGGGCGCTGCCGCTGCGGCGGCTTTCTTTTTTGCCGCGGCTTCCGCTGCGGCGGCGAGCTTTGCATCGACCTCGGCTGCTTCGGTCGGACAGATTTTGTGATAATAATCGTTCGACTTGGCCAGATCTTCCTTCCGCTCGAGCAGATGGTCGAAGCGCTCGCGTTTACTCAGCTCAAAGTCCTTGTCCATCTTGATCGCTTCAAACGGACAGACCTCGACGCAGATTTGGCAGCTCATGCAGACCGAGATATCGATGTCGAACACCTTCGGATAGAACTGCGGTTTGCCCATGTAATCGGGCTTCTTGTCTTCACTCTTAACGATGTAGATGCACTGCGGCGGGCATTCTTTTTCGCAGATCTTGCACGCTACGCAGCGCAACCCCGCGTGCGGATCGTCACTGTCGTAAATCAGGAACGGAAAATTCCGGTAATTCTCCGGCAGCGGGTTCCGTTCCTCCGGATATTGCACTGTGATCAGCCGCTCCTTGTCGAAATAACTTCCGACAAAGTTCCGCGCCGTAACGGCCATTCCCTTGAGTATGCCTGTGCCAATCATTACCGATCGACCTCTCCCATGACGATATCAACGCTGCCGAGAATTACCATTACGTCGGCCACGGTGTGACCGAGGCAAAGGTCTTCGAGCACTGTGAGATTGATGAAGCTCGGCGGACGAACGCGATAGCGGTATGGATTTGGGCCGCCATCGCTGATCAAATAAAAACCGAGTTCGCCTTTTGGGCCTTCGATGCGTCCGTAGGCTTCGCCAACTGGCGGGCGAAACGCGCGGAGTTTCACCTTCGGATTGATGATCGGTCCTGGCTGGATTTGTTCGAATGCTTGTTTGAGGATCGACAAGCTCTCGCGCATTTCCAGCACGCGAATCATCAGGCGATCGTATGTGTCACCGTGTTCGCCTAACGGAATCCGAAACTTAAACCGCGGATAATACCCGTAGCCATCGACCTTACGGATGTCGTAGTTAATGCCGGACGCGCGCAGCATCGGGCCGGCGATGCCGGCGTTGATGGCAAGCTCGGGTGAAAGTTTTCCGACGTTTTGTGTGCGACCGATCACCACCTCGTTTCCGACGACCAATTGTTCTAGTTCGTCGATAAATCGAGGAAAACGATCGACAATCTTTTTTGCCTGCTCCATCCATCCCGGCGGCGTGTCGCACCGACAGCCGCCGAATCGCATGTAATCGCACATCATGCGCGAGCCGGAGAGCGACTCGAAAAGATCGAGAATTTTTTCGCGCTCGCGAAACGCATACATCAACGGCGTGCCCCACGCGCCCATGTCGTTGAGCAAAAACCCCAGTAGCGACGCGTGATTTTGCAGCCGCGTCAGCTCGGCGAGAATCACCCGCAAGTATTCGGCGCGCTCGGGAACGTCGATGCCGGCGAGCCTCTCCACGCTGAGCGCGTATCCCCAGTTATTGGTCATTGAGCAAAAATAATCGAGCCGATCGGTGTACGGCATCGACCCGAGATAGCTCATGTTTTCGCCGAGCTTTTCGTGATTGCGATGCAGATACCCGAAGACCGGTTTCAGTTTGCGCACGATCTCGCCATCGAGCGCCACGTTCATACGAAACACGCCGTGCGTCGATGGATGCTGCGGCCCCATCGAGACTTCCAGCAATTCACCTTCGAGCCGCGAGCCCATGCTCACCGGTGGACGCTCTATTGCTTCGAGTGTTTGAACTGTCGCGCTCATTTCGATTCAATCATTTAACGCGCGTCGCCTCCAGCAGTGATATTCTCCGCGCCATCTAATTGTGGTCGCGGCGGATAACGTCGCTTCGCTTTCTCCAACACGTCGTCGTGCGGTGTTGGCTCCCATTCGTAATCGTCCGGCTCGCGGTAATCTTTGCGCATCGGATGATCTTCGAACTCGTCCCACATTAAAATCCGCCGCAGATCGGGATGACCGTCAAAATGGATTCCGTAGAGATCAAAAATCTCCCGCTCCTGAAATTCGGCACTTCGCCAGATAGGCGTGAGCGACGGCAACAGCGCGCCGTCCCCACGGTCTCGCGTGCGGATGCGAATGATCATCGGCCCGTGCTTATGCGTGATCGAGTAGAGGTGGTAGACCGCCTCGAGATAGCCTGGGATTTTTTCCTCGATCGTTTCGTTCACTTCCTTTTCTTCACCATCAACGAGTTTTTTCACCTTTACCGTCTTCTTTATCGTGCGATCGAGCCAATCAACCCCGGTCACGTTGGAGCAAAAATCGAGGCGCAGCGCCGGATCAATCCGGAGAAATTGTGCGACGTCACGTGCATGTTCATTATCGAGCAAAAGGGACGATTGGTGCGCCGGTCCCGGATTCGGCACCATACCGATATTAGCACCCGGAATGGCAGCTTCGATCCGGGATTTAATTTGCTCGAGAGATTCCACGGCTACGTGCGCTCCACCACCGGGGGACGAAAAACGTCCGAATTCGCCGGCGGCTCGAGATCGTGCCTGCCAAATTTGGGCACCGGGAACTCGCTCGGCTGCTCAAGCTTCAAGAATTCGGCCTTATCCGCACCGCTGAGTTTTTGACTGTCGATCTTGCGCTGTAGTTCCATGAACGCATGCAAGAGCGCTTCCGGCCGAGGCGGGCAGCCGGGGATGTAAACATCGACCGGAATGTAGCGATCGATTCCTTTTAGGACGTTATAGCCCTGTTTAAATGGGCCACCTGAAATCGCGCACGCCCCCATGGCGATTACGTATTTTGGATCGGCCATTTGGTTGTAGAGCCGCACAATTTGCGGAGCCATTTTTTTAGTCACCGTTCCCGCGACGATCATCAGATCGGCCTGGCGCGGTGATGGCCGGAAAATTTCGCCGCCGAAGCGCGCGATATCATAGCGCGACGCAGCCGTGGCGATCATTTCGATGGCGCAACACGCAAGTCCAAATTGCAGTGGCCAGATGGAGTTTTTGCGTCCCCAGTTGTAAAGATCCTGCAGCGAAGTCACCCAGACCCCCTGCTTTTGCAGTTCGCTGCGCAGTTTTTCGTCGATTTGATCGCTCACCTTGCGCTTTAACCCTTCAACGTTCCCACTGTAGGCAACCCTTGCCCCAAGCCCAGACCAAGCCTTCAACCAGAAGCAAGAGGAAAACCAATATCGCTATAAACGCGCCGACCGGCAACCCAGTGAACGCGACCGCAAACGGCACCAGAAAAACCGCCTCGACATCGAAAATCAGAAAGATGATGGCATAAAGATAATACTGGGAGCGAAACTGAATTTGCGCGTCGCCAACTGATTCTACGCCGCATTCGTAGATTGACGTCTTATCCGGGCCCGGCTTCGGCGGCTGAAAAAATCGCCGCCAGAGCCAGGCCAGCCCCAGCGGGATTAATGGAAAGACCAACGCCACGCCAACGAAAATGACAATGAACAAATAGGGATTCGGGGTCATCGACTCTGGATCAAATTCGCTCGGAAAGAGTCACTGCCAAGTTTATAGTTCAGGGAGGTGAACAAAACGGTAGGTAAATTTCGGAATTTCGACGAGGCTGAGAAAGCTGATCACGAGTTTTACAAGAAGCTGTCGGGCAACGAACGGCTGCAACTTTTAGTTGAACTGATGAATCATGCGCCTGAGCAACGACTTGAGAGAGTTTCTCGAATTACTAAACTCGCGCGGCGTTGAATATGTCATAACTCGGCGAGCAAAGCCGGACCTGTTTTAGGCAGAATTGCGGTTACAGGCACTCCAGCGCGGGAGAACCTTGCTTGTCAGCAGTGCAGCAACCGCTGCCGCAAGAAATTGCACAATCCAGTACGGCACCGCATCAGCAGGTTTTAATTTGCCGCGAATCAGCATGCCTACTGTAACAGTCGGATTGGGCGCCTGAAATATGGCCGCCCGCGAATACCATTACCATTAAGACCGCGCCGACGGCGAGCGGCGCAATCACACCCGCGCCCGCGCCAATTCCCGTGCAACCAATTGTCAGGACGAGAAAAAAGTTCCGATAAATTCCACGATATATTTGTTCATAGTTAATTGTTAGGCGAATCAACGTGGGAAAAGCAAGACCCGACAACAATGCGACTTTGGCTTTGTCCATAGCAAGAAAACGCCGAACGCTAAACGCTGAACATCAAACGTGTTCAAAACTTCAAGCTCGCGCTGAAATTGAATCCGTCACCTTCGAACCGCCGGCTAACTCCAAAGTCGTGGATCCAACGCGCGTTAAAATCGAGGCAATTACCGGGATGACTGGCCGCCCAACTCAATAGACGTCCTAAATTCTAACCCACTGATTCGCTATCCAGAGTGAATGCGAACCCGTGCACGCTCTTCAAACACCAAGCATCCGGCGTGGATCACGCGCAAATTTGAAACCGGCAAGCGGCTCTGCGGATTCAATGTTTTTTGCGAGTGCGAGTACCTGAAAAGTTCGGCCGAGCATTTGCGGATGCAGCAGCGTCTGCAGTGCGCGCTTTGTTTTGGCGCCGCTGTGCTCCGCCAGATCCGACCATTCGGAAATGATTCCCGCCAGGAAATGATGTTGGTCGGTGAACCCCGCGAGGCGCAACCTATGCGTCTCCGCACATAGGACGATGCTGGTCCAATCCACACGCGCTGTGATATCCGCATAGCCGATCTGCTCAAATGGCGAATCGAGGTGGCGATGATGCGTGCGCACGTGAACAGTTGTTTGTGATTCGGTCTGCGCATGTCCGTAATCAATCGTGAGCACGTAACCGCGTTTTAATTTCGCAGCGATGCCTTTGACCCAATCCAGTGCGACTTGATTGAACTTTCCTGGCTCCCGGTGCGATCGCTCCACGAACAGGAAGTTCTTGCCATTAAAATCGACAAATTTTTCTGTGCCGCCGGCAATCAATCGCAGCGGCATGGCATCGAGCAATTCGTTGGAGAAATGAACTCCGATGAATGGCTCCAGCGTGTCGATTGAATCACGCCATTCCGCTTTGTCGCCAAACGATTGCAGAGTTTGCTCTTGTCGATCTTGCAAAATTGAAAACGGTTCGACTATTCGGTAGCGCAAAGCCGCAAAAAAATCCGGAGAATGTTTACGCGCCGACTCGAGGACATCGCGCGCAAATTCGCCGTGATGTGCGCCTTGCTCGACGATGACGAACTTATCCAGTTTACCGAGCCGATCCCATATCTCGGCAAGTTGCGCAGCCACCAAGCGGCCAAACAGGGGCCCGACGCTCACGTTAGTAAAGTAATCGCCGTGCCGGCCAATCGCGCATCGGCCAGAGGAATAATATCCGTGCTCGGGATGATAAAGCGCTTCTTGCATGAACCAGGCAAATGAAACCGGGCCGCGTTTTTCAATTTCGGCGCGAATCAACCTGATTAGCGCGGGATTCCCATTTTGCGTATTCAACGTCCAAAGCTCAATGTTCAACCCTCAGCGTTCAACTCTTGCGCTCTGAATTGGGTAGTGGATGTTGGGCGTTGAGCGTTGGACGTTTCGCTCTTAAATTCTCCGGCTTTTGAGGACGCCCACCACATATCTGAGACCGCCGCCGGGTTATCGTTTTCGTCGTCCCTGGCATTCGCGACCGGAATTTTATATTCTGATCGCGTTGATTGCGGCGCTTGGGATCGCCTTTGCTGTTTACATTTTCATCGTGGCCGCCGATCTCGAAAGCCAGGCGGCCAGTTTTGACCTGAACAAGCTGGAACAAATGGAATCAGCCAGTGTGATCCTCGATCGCAACGGAAAGATCTTCGGCCAAATCTACGTCGAGAACCGGGAGACGGTGCCGTACGATCAGTTGCCCCGGGATCTCATCAACGCCGTTGTCGCCGTCGAAGACGCAAAATTTTATCAACATCACGGATACGACTTGCTGGGAATTGTCCGCGCGGCCTTAAGAAACGTGACCGCCGGTCACGTGCGTCAGGGCGCGAGCACAATTACGCAACAACTGGCGCGCAACAGTTTTTCACTTAAAGAAAAGACGTTTCGCCGCAAGCTGCTCGAAATTTTTCTGGCCCTCCGAATCGAAAAGAACTCGGACAAGCAGAAAATTATGGAGCTCTACCTGAACCGGATTTATTTCGGGGGCGGTCTCTACGGCGCGGAAGCGGCGGCGCGAGGTTACTTCGGCAAGTCGGCGCGGGAAATGTCGTTGGCCGAGTGCGCAACGCTTGCCGGTTTAATCAGGAGCCCGAACAGATTGTCTCCCTGGAGCGATGGCCCCGCCTCGCGCGAAGCGCGAAACTATGTGCTGGATCGCATGCGCGATCTTGACTTTATCAGTCGTGAAAAATGTGCCAGCGCGCGAGCCGAAAAGATCGTCGTCGGCAGCCGGCAAAATGCGCAGGGCCAAAGCTACGCGGTCGATTACATTCGCCAGCAGGTCATCGCCGCCGTCGGATGGGATCGGGCAAAGAATGAGGGTTTTCGCATTCACACCACAATCGATGTCGATCTTCAGAAGGTGGCCGAGGATTCCCTCCGCGTGAATCTCGATCGGATCGAGAAGCATCCTGATTACAATCATCAGACTTATGCGGAATACGCAGCCACTTTTCGCAAAGCTAAAGCCAATGGAACGACATCCACTCAAGCCGCGCCGGGATATCTCCAAGGCGCGGTAATCGGATTGGATAATGAGACGGGCGATATTTTGGTTCTCGTCGGTGGACGCGATTTTGAGCACAACCAGTATGATCGGGCGCTGCAAGCGAAACGGCCAGTCGGCACAGCGATTTTGCCGTTCGTTTATGCGGCTGCTTTTGAGAAAGGAATGTTTCCGGGATCGCTGGTGGAAGATTCGCCGCTCGATAATCGCGCAGTGATGATTGGCGGAACGACGGGTATCCTTGGTGAATGGGGCCCGGAAAGTGCCGAGAACCGCTACGAAGGTTCGATGACCGCCAGGCAAGCACTGGCGAAATCTAAAAATGGCGCAACCGTCCGCACTGGCATGGACGCAGGGATCGATTCTGTGTTGCAGCTTTGCTCTGCGGCGGGTATTCAGTCTCCGCTCCGTCCGTACCCAGCTACATTTCTCGGCAGCAGCGAGATTACGCTGGCCGAGCTCGCACTCGGTTACACGATATTCCCCAACGGCGGCTGGCGGCCGAACACACCGCACGTTTTGGAGCGAATCGAAGAAAAAGATGGAACGCTCGTTTGGGACGCAAAGCGCGATCGCACCCGCAAAAACGTCGTCAAACCTGAAACGGCCTACGAAGTGCATTCGTGTCTTGTCGACGCACTCGAATCGGGAACAGGAAAAGCTGCTTACACAAAATTTGGGTTACGAAAAATCCCGGCAGCTGGTAAGACCGGCACGGCTTACGATTTTACCGACGCTCTTTTTGCCGGATACGATTCGAATTTTACCTGCGCTGTTTGGATGGGCTTTGACAAGCCGCAAAAGATTTACCGCGGCGCGTTTGGACGCGAACTCGCCTTGCCGGTGTGGGTCGATATCATGAACGCGGCAGTGCAGCATAATCCGCCGCGCGAAATTAAACAGCTGGCAAGTCTGAAGCAGGTGGAAATTTGTTCGAGATCCGGGTTGCTCGCCACGGACAAATGTTATGACGCCGTGAAAACGGCTAATGGCGATACGGTTCAACGGCGCACCACTTACATGGAGATCGCCACCCCTGCGCAGATGCCCGCCGAGCAGTGCAATGTGCATGGCGAACCGCGCTCTCGTCTCGTACGTGATCTTCCAGCAAGCGACTTGCCCCGCGCAGCGCTTGCTGTCGATCTAAATGAAGTCACGCCAGTCATTGTCAAAAGCCCAACGCTATTGGCTGACCAAGACCCATACAATTCGCTCAAACCAACCTTGAAACCGCAGCCGAGCCCGGCACCCGAAAAGGAAACTGCCAAAAAGGAAACGATTGATGATGCGACGAACCCGAGCCGGACGGCTGCGACTACCACAGGAACCACCAATTCGTTCGGCTCTAGCTCTGCGCAGGCTGTCAATCGTCCGCCGGCAACTGTTGCGAAATCCGGAGGCGAGCCATCCAACCAAACACCAGAGGTCATCCCGATCAGAAAAGCCATTCCGGTCGAGCCGCAGGAAAAACCCGTCGAGATTCGCCGCGCGGTTCCGGTTAAACCCCTCGATCAAGAGGGTGGCGAGGAAACGCTCTTGAAATCGGCGACGCCTACTCCGAGCGATCTGGATCAATAAAAGTTTCCCTCGCAAATCACGCGAATTTACGCGAGTGAAGGCGACAGAAATCATTTATAAGAAAGAGAGCTACGCAATCATAGTTGCCAAACCATCGCGCACTCTCAGCTATCGTGGGGGGTATTGATGCAGACTTACCAGCCGGATTTCGTCTGCTTCGAGAAAATTATCGTTGAAGTACAAGCCGCCTCCACATTGATCGACGAGCATCGGGTGCAGGGTGCTGAACTATCTGCACGCAACCGGCTTCGAGCTTAGCTTATTAGTAAATTTCGGTCACTACCCCAAGCTGGAATATGAACGCATTGCAAAGACCCGGCATATCAAAACGATTGCGGATCTCTCGAACGTTTCTCTTTGATGTATTCGCGTCAATTCGTGTGATTCGCGGGCGACCTGGCAATGGCAGCACAATCCGTGCGTGATTTTCGGCTGACTGTTCTCAACCCGGGCGGGCGCGACCCCGAACAGCACTTTGCCGAAGGAGCCGACCCAGCCGAGGGAGAACATCCACCAATCAATTTTCACGCTTATGCAGCCTGCACGCGCGGAGCGTTTCATTACGATTCGCGCCGGGCGATCGCGGAGGAAACGCCAGTGCTTCTCCTTTTGCGCGGTGACTTTCGGGCTTCGGAACGCGCCTTAAGCGACCTTCGCAAGCACAGGCGGACGGTCGTTGTTTCTTTGAAAGAGACCGGGCTGCACCAAATCGCACAACAGTTATCTGATCGCGCGAAGTTATCCCGTTTCATGAACATTCTGGTTCAAGGGGATGGATGCATCGGCACGACGCCCGAAGCCGCGGAAATTTACCGGTGCGTACGTCGGAAACACGATCCCGCTACGGTCGCCTTTATTCCCACGCCATATCCGGTCGAAGACCGACCATGGAATTTTTCTGTCACACCTGAAGCGCAATCCGGAATTTTTGTGGGCACGCGCGAGTGGGATGTGCCTTCGCGCAATCATTTCGCGGCGCTGCTCGTTGCGCGGCAGCTTTGTGAAGCAACGGGCGAACCGGTCACAGTCGTAAATCTGGATGGATACAGAGCGCGCCGACTGCTTTGGGAGTTAAAATTTCCCGAAGGAAAATTTCGCGTCGTTGAGGAACAAAAGTCATATCCGGATTACGTGCGCATGGTGGCTGCGCACAAGATCGTTTTGCAACTCGACCGCAGTCATGTGCCGGGCCAAGTAGCAGGCGACGCGCTGCTCGCCCGCACTGTTTGCGTCGGAGGCGATAGCGCAATTGAACGAATCGCTTTCCCAAAAACCTGCGGTGAAGGACGAAGCTTTAGGGAGATCGCGTCCATCGCGCTCGATCTGCTGAAAAATTCGGAATCGCGTGCCACGATTGTGGCGAAATCACAGAAACTCGCACTGGAGCGACTCTCTTTTCAGGCGGTGCGAAAGCAGCTGGGACATTTTTTCGCCCAATTCGCTAGCTAAACACGCAAAAGAACGCAAAGACTGTAGCGGCAGTGTCGCGCGACTGCCGTAGTCGCTTTGGAGGGTAGGAGGGGGACCGCTGAATCCCTGCCAAAGCAAAGTCGAGGAGCAAACCCGCAAGCCATGATCGGCGAGTCAAAGAAGGAATGGAAACTGTCGTTGCTCGTCTCAAGGAACAGGATTCAAGAATTCAAAGAGTGAGTGATCAGATCGAACTCGAGAAAGGTGCGCCGCGTGTGGTGAGCAATCGGTAAAGCCGCATGGTGTAGAGGCGTTTGTGCCAAACGCCTGATCAGTGGTTCGGCGCTTGGCACAAGTGCCTCTACAACAATTTCAGATAAACGTCTTCCAGCCGACGCGCTTGTTCATTGAGATCGAATTTTTTTCGAACCACTTCAGCGCCATTGCTCGCGAGCGGGAGAAGAAAATCGCGATCTTGGACTGTGTCGAGGAGCGCGAGAGCCAGCTCATCGTGATTGTGCTCGGGTACGAGAACGCCGCTCACGCCGTTCTCAATCGCTTCGGGTATCCCGCCATGCTGCGTTGCGAAAACTGGCAGCCCGGTGGCCATCGCTTCCAGCATTGAATTTGGAATTCCTTCCTGGTTTCCATCAGGACCCGTCTCGCTCGGGTGCAGGAAAATGTGTGATGAGTAATAGATTTCACGCAGTTCTTCCTGGGAAACAAAACCGGCAAATGAGACGTGGTTGTCGATCTTCAGCTCGTTCGCCAGATCTCGAAGTCGGCCGAGCAACGGTCCTTCGCCGGCAATCGTTAGCGCTGCGTTCGGATATCGCTTCTGAAAACTTGCGAAAGCGTGAAGCGTGACTGGCAAACCTTTTTTTTCGATCAAACGGCCGGCCTGCACAAATCGCCATTCTCCATTTTGAGGAGCGGTCCGTTCACGAAATGGGAATTCATCCAACGGAATTCCGGTGTGCTGAACTTCAATCTTCATTTGGTCGCCCCCAAGATCGACAACTGCGCGGCGTAACGATTCCGAGCGCACTAGAACCAGTTTCACCGCCTCGAGCATCTGGCGGGTAGCTTCTCGGTACGCGGGCTTGTGCATGTCCACCATCACATCTGCGCCGTGAAACGAAACAATCGACGGCTTTTGCCATGCGCGAATCAGCGCCAGGAGATGCACGGCGATTTGGCCAAAGTAGATGTGCAAAAGCTGCGCGTTCCGTTTTTCCAGGACGTCGGTTAGCGCGCGCAATTCGGTTCCTGAAATCTGCCACGGTTTATCTCGCAGTTGGCGAAACCAAAAACGTCGTAGAAAATGCAGCGCCGGTTTTGGAACGACATCGATCTCATCGAATGGAAAACGGTTTGCATTTTCGCGTTTCTGCGCAATGACGAAAGGCGAGACGCGCTGGAGCGCAGTGATTTGCCGGTAGATGTGCAACATCTCCGGTTTCAAAAACGTCGCGCAATAGCATGCAACGACGGGCTTAGTTGTCATGTCGAGCGGAATCGAGACATCTCTCACTGTTGCCCTTTGACAATAAGAGATTCCTCCACTTCGGTCGGAATGACAAAAGTGGCTAGAAAAGGATTTCGAAAAATTTAATGCCCTTCCATTTTCCAGGGAAGTCCGGTTCGAACACATTTAGCGTGCGGTTGCTGGATGTGCCCGGATCGAACACGGTGCTTTCGATCCAGGTGCCGTATCGTGGCGGCGCCCACGGGTTCACCATTTGAAGCGGGTTACGCGCGTCGCTAAATGCTCGCGGAATCACTCCCTGCACTTCGGGATGCGCTAACATCGGCGGCGGCGTAGGCATTGGCCTCACCGGTTGTTGCGGGCCGATAGGTGCCCGGAACGTTTGTGCCGAAGCGGTTGTAACCAGTGCGGCCAGGATCGCGATCATTAATGTCTTCATGTTTTTTCCTTTCCAACGAGCGTGCAAGTTCTTGCCCCTCATCACGCCTGCCCACATTATATAGTTCGATGGACTACCTTGAAAAGGCCGGACGTGTCCT
>JBKPQL010000050.1:0-22729 GCA_046734045.1 Verrucomicrobiota bacterium | reverse complement strand
CATGTTGGACTGGGCGAAAAGGAAGCGCGGCAGAAAAGTGTCGAATACGATTTGTTTCGCATCCCGCTGGAAGATGTCGATCGTGCAGTCGTGGAAAGCGAAGAAGCAGGTTTCGCCAAAATTTTGACGGCAAAGGCCTCGGACAAAATTCTCGGGGCGACCATCGTCGCTCCGCACGCGGGCGACTTGCTACATGAATTCGTACTCGCGATGAAAGCCAAAATCGGTCTTGGCACGATTGCATCAACGATCCACGCTTATCCGACATTCGCCGAACTCGCACGCAAAGCTGGCGACAAATACAACAAGACGCGCCTAACGCCGCGCGCGAAAAAAATCTTCACCTGGCTGTACGAACGCGAACGCCGATGAGCAGAGAGTTTGGGCGTTAATCAGAATCTACATCGTGCGCTCCCCAGACCATGCCATTCTGACGAGATGAGCAACGACAAGAACGCACACAAAAGCGAGATCGGTCGCATCGTGGCGCTAATCTTAATCATCATCGCGCTCTTTATTGCGATGAGGTTTCTGCCAGTCCGGCAATGGTTGAGGAATTTCAATGACTGGATCGGCCAAATGGGTGTAGCGGGCATTCTTATTTTCATCGGCGTGTATGCTGTGGCCACAGTGTTGCTTGCGCCTGGGTCAATCCTGACCATCGGAGCCGGATTCGCGTTTGGTTTGTGGAAAGGTTTTGTGGCCGTCTCTGCCGGCGCGACACTCGGCGCGTCTCTGGCGTTTCTCGTTGCGCGTTTCGTCGCGCGGGAAAAAATCGAGGCAATCGCTCAGCGAAACGAAAAGTTTCAGCGAATCGACAATGCGATAGGTGAGCAAGGCGCGAAGCTGGTTTTCCTGCTGCGGCTCAGCCCGGTGATCCCGTTTAACCTCAGCAATTACTTCTACGGCCTGACCGGGGTGAAGTTCTGGCGATATGTGCTGGCGAGCTGGATCGGCATGGTGCCCGGCACGTTTCTCTACGTCTACATCGGCACCGCCGGCAAAGCGGCAATCTCGGCGACCGCAGGCGGCGAAGCGGTCAAACATGGCTGGCAATACTGGACGTTCCTAAGCATCGGTCTTGCGGCCACTATCATTGTCACAATCTGGGTCACGAAAATCGCACGCGACGCATTGCGCAAGACTGAAGCGGCGTAGAATTGCGCTTTTCAGAAATAAAACGACCTGTTAGAGCTTCGCATTGCTATGACCGAGACCAGTCATAAAGAAACTATCGTTCGCGAACGTTACGCGGCCGGAGCAAAAGAGCGCGCGGAGAAACTCTGTTGTCCTGTCGATTACGAATCGGAGTATCTGAAGGTAATCCCGCACGAAGTGATCGAGCGCGATTATGGGTGTGGTGACCCGTCGCGTTATCTGCGCGAAGGCGAGACAGTTCTCGACCTTGGCAGCGGCACGGGAAAAATTTGCTTCATCGTTGCGCAAATTGTCGGTCCGAACGGGAAAGTCATTGGCGTCGATATGACCGATGAGATGCTCGAGGTGGCGCGGCGTAACGCGCCAATCGTCGCCGAGCAACTCGGCTACGCTAACGTCGAATTTCGCAAGGGCCGCATCCAGGACCTGGCGCTCGATCTCGAACTGCTGGACTGGCAATTGAAAGAGAATCCGATTACGGACGCGGCTTCGTTTCTTGCCGCGGATGAGCTGGCCGAAGAACTGCGCATCAAACATCCGCTCATCGCGAGCAACTCCATTGATGTGGTGGTTTCCAATTGCGTCCTTAATCTGGTCGAACCAAAATCCAAACGGCAATTGTTCGACGAGATTTTTCGGGTCCTCAAAAAAGGCGGACGCGCAAGCATTTGCGATATCGTCAGCGACGAAGAAGTGCCGGAGGAAATGCAAGACGACCCGGAGCTTTGGAGCGGATGCATTTCCGGCGCGCTCACGGAAGAAGGATTCATGGCTGCATTTGAGAGTGCCGGGTTCTACGGAATTCAAATCTTGAAACGGGACGCCGAGCCGTGGCGCACAGTGCAAGGAATCGAATTTCGCTCGGTAACACTCGAGGCGTTTAAGGGAAAACAGGGTGTCTGCTTCGAGCGAAACCAAGCTGTGATTTATCGCGGTCCGTTCAAGGAAGTCCTCGATGACGACAATCATCGGATGGAACGCGGTAAACGTTACGCGGTTTGTGATAAAACTTACAACCTCTACAAGAAGGCGCCGTATCGGGAGTTCTTCGAGTTTGTCGATCCAGTTGTCGACGTTCCGCTCGAGCAAGCGCAACCGTTCGATTGCTCGCGCACGGCGCTGCGCCACCCGAAAGAAAGCAAGGGCCAGGATTACAACGCAACCACAGAAGCGAAGAACAAATGCTGCGATGGCGGCAATTGCTGCTGAACAATGAATCGCTTCTCCGATCGGCTTTGTACAGAAGGTTTGCAGTTGCGCCGCCCTCGTCCGGAAATTCTTCAGGTGAACGTGGGCAAGCTTTGCAACCTCACGTGCATGCATTGTCACGTGAACGCCGGACCAACGCGCAAGGAGATCATGACACGTGACACGATCGACCGAATTACCGAGTGGCTGGCGAAAACCGAAATTCCAACTGTCGATCTTACCGGTGGCGCGCCGGAAATGATTCCGGATTTCCGCTATTTAATCGAGCAGGTGAAAGAGCTTCGACCATTCAGGCATGTGATCGACCGCTGCAATCTCACAATACTGCTTGAGCCGGGCTACGAAGGTATCGGAGAATTTCTCGCGGCGAACAAGGTCGAGATCATTGCCTCGATGCCGTGTTATTCAGCGGAAAATGTGAACGCGCAGCGGGGTGAAGGCGTTTTTGAAGGCAGCATCGCAGCTCTGCAACTACTTAACTTGTTAGGCTACGGAACCGACGTGGACCTACCCTTGCATCTCATTTATAATCCGGTAGGCGCATTTTTACCGCCGTCGCAGGCTGAGCTTGAGGCTGATTACAAGAGAGAGCTCAAGAAACATTTCGGAATCGTCTTCAACAAACTCTACACGCTGACGAACCTTCCGATTGGGCGCTTCGCGAGTTATCTACGGCATAACAATAAACTCGACGAATACATGGAGCTGCTAATTCAGGCGTTTAACCCCGCAACCGTCGATGGCCTGATGTGCCGCAACACCATCAGCGTCGGTTGGCGGGGCGAGGTTTACGACTGCGATTTCAATCAGCAGCTCGGCATGCAATGGTCCAACAACGGTGGGAGCGAGCGGCTGTTCCTCTGGGATGTAGATCCGGATTCACTCCAAAATCGCGAGATCATGACTGGCGACCATTGCTTCGGTTGTACCGCAGGCGCAGGCTCCAGCTGCGGTGGCGCGATCGTCTAGAATGGATCAACGACCTCCGTGTCGTCCCTAACCAATGTCGGGTCGCGACAGCGCGCGTCTGTCCGTTGACCCAACGAAAATGTGCAGACCACTTGACCGCTTCAAAACTGAAGCGGATAAACGGATCGCCAACTTGCTCACACCGGCCAGACGTCACGACACAACTCAGTGTGGGACTGGGACGGCTGCCGTATAGATGTCCAGGTTGTGCAACGTGCCATCCGGGTTGTTCCCGGTGCTGTTCGAATTGTCCGCCCACGCCGGATGCACCACACCTCCAACGAACGATAGCCCGTCATAATCTCCATAATCGATGTGGTTGCCCGAGACGTGCGAGTTCGATGTCCCTGCGCTGATCTGGATATTGGCTGTAAAGGACGTTCCGCCATTAGTGCTGAAGGCGCCCCAGACCTGCGCGTCGTCGTTGGAGATGCCGTCTGTGTCGCCCGCGCCGCCCGTGCCAAGATCGTTGCGTGAATCGTACCAGACAACCGCTATGTTTCCTGTCGTTTGATCCAGCGAGATCTTGGGCAGGAACTGGCTGTTCTTGGTGTTGTCGTCGTTCACCCGCACGCCTTGGCTCCAGCTAGCGCCATTGTCGTCCGAGTAGCGGACGTAAATGTCCGTGTCATCGCTCTCGTTTTTCTGCTCCTTCGTGTAGACGACATAGACGCGTCCACTGTGTGCGCCGCCAGTCCGGTCCCAGGCAAGCCCGACTTCGGCATCCACAGAGCGGTCGGGCTGCGGCGCGATAAAATCAAATCCGCCGACGTGCGTTTCGGCAACAAAGACGCGGTCCCCAAACCCGGCGGGGCCTAGCCCGTCCGGATCAACGTTAACGAATACTTTGCCACCGCCTTGTCCCGTCTCCGTGAGATTGCATGCGGCCATTACCTGACCCGCGGGGCCGATCGCGATATCGCCATAGGTGCAGTTATTGGTACCGGGCACTGCCTGTCCGGGAAGGAACGCACCTACCTGGCCCAGGCCGCTGACTGGCGCACCTGTGGCGAAGATCGGTCCGCCGGCATTGAACACCACCCAGACCTGGCCCTTCGCTGCAGTAATGGTGGGCTGGTCAACGAAGCGGAACAATCCTCTTCGTTCGCCGCTCAGATTTCGACCTGCAAGGCTCGCAGGCTTGGCGATTTTGGCGATCAGATTGAACGTCAATCCGCCATCCGTGCTGAGCACAACGGGCACTGTATTATCCGTATTATAGAGAAAGGTCATGAAAAGGTTGCCGTATTCGTCGAACGACAAACTTGGATCGCAGCACGTATCGCCAAACACGTCATTGCCTTCGCCGACGATTCGTCGGCTCCACGTCTGACCACCGTCAAAGGAAACCGCCAGGAACATGCCATTTGCGCCTTCAGCGATGTTTGTAAATATAACGATGTTGTTCGGGTTCGTAGGATTGACGCCGATCGCCTCCTCCGACTCGTTGCCCGATCGCTGGCTCACGTCCACGTTCTGAGGCGTGCTGCTCTTTGGACCTGCCGCACTGCCCGACAACACAACCATTGCCGCAGCGGTTACAGCGAAGAGACTCGCGATGATAAGTCTGTATCGCAAATTATTCTCCTTTTCTCTTTCAGAATTGCCCGAATATCGGCACTAGCTTGTCGAACGTCAATACTTCATCTACGCAAAGAAAACCATTTACCCAGGGACCGAAGCCTGTCACATGTATCACGCGTGAGGAGCACTGCAAATGTTGCTTCATTCCTTCATTTTTGGTACTCAGCTTTTCGATACGACAACAACATGAGCGGTCATCGGTACTGCGAACTCGTTTCCTTTGGCATACTGCCTGACCCCATCTTCAATTGCGATACGAATTGCGCTAAGCCTTTTTGGCGATTGGCGCATCAGAAGCCCGGCCGTGCGAACACCGGAATCGCGTTCCGCTTCGAAAAAATAAGATGCAGTTGGGAGATGCCAATGCACCATGTGCGTCTCATAGCTCATCGAGCTTCCATCAAAACCGGCTTGCTCCAATACTTTCCGGCACTCTTCCCTCTCGCCGTACAAATAACGGGGTGGACCTTCGGGCACCCCGACATCGAGGTCTGCGTGTGCTTCGATCGCATCGTTGACAATCCTGGCGCCGGGACTCTCGTCCGGCCCAGCCCAGACGGTGAAACCAAGTCTGCCGCCGCGTTTCAAAACGCGACAGGCTTCAGCACATGCTTTTCTCGGCTGTGAGACATGTAACAGACCGAAATTAATCAGCACACGATCAAAACTGGCACTTTCAAACGGCAGATCCTGAGCATCGCCTTGGAGGAACGAAACATCGGGGAACATTTCTTTTGCGATCGCAATCATTTTTTCAGAGAAATCGATCCCTGTTGGAACAGCGCCCAACTGTTTCACTGCGGCAGATACGTAACCGGGACCGCAAGCTACATCTAACACAGACATGCCCGATGAGACTTGGGCAGCGCTGATCACCTGAGGAACAAACTGCCGCGTCAGCGACGACCACACCGAATCGTATTTGTCTGCTACGCGCTCCCAGCCTGCATGCTCGAACCGAGTAAAGTCGTCTCGAACGGCGTCCATACGTTAGTTATTGTCCGGAGTTATAACTTAGCCATATTTGGCTGATTCGTGCAGCAAGCTTCTCAGCCTGCTGTTGCGTACTGACAAGATGTCCGCGTCACGAAACAGGCTCGCCACGGGACGAGTCCGTCCGACTGGCGGACTGGAATCCGTCTTACTCCAGCGGAAATTCGATGCGCTCCTCAGGTTCGCGCGCGACGAGTTTGTTTCGCTCGATCAGACGCGCGCACGTATTCCAACGCAAAATCGCATCGTCGTGACCGGCCGGGCGCAACGGCTCGGCTTTCTCGAACCAGTGCATCGCTTCGCGCAAAAGATCGTACGCTTGAAACCGTGAGCCCGGCGTGTGCTGTCGCAGTTTCATCTTTGCCCGACGCTCGGCCACGATTCCGGAATAATACGCGCGGTCGTATTCGGATTTCATTCGCGCCAGCAACTCTTTCGTTTGCGTTTCACTGACGCCATAGCCCTTGTCGAAACGATCGGTCAACGCGAGCAGAAGCGTGATGATGGCCTGCTGATTTTCTGGCTCCACATGAAGAATGTCGAGACAGATGCTCTCGGCTTCGCCCGGTTCGTTGAGCAAACGATAACGTTCGGCTTTTTCGAGCGCAGCGGGGATAGCGTTTTTGTGGAGTCGTTTTAGTTCGCTCATGGCTTCGCAAGAGTCACCCAAGTTACAAAAGCGATGTTAACCATGTAACTTTTGTAACCTTGTAACTCCTTTAACGGTTTAACAATTTCTTCAGCCCCCGCCAGAACCAGCCGAACGGATCGTAAAACTCGTCCACGACGCGTTCCTTCAGGGGAATGATTCCGTTATCCGTGATTTGGATGCTTTCCGGGCAAACCTTCGTGCAACATTTCGTGATATTGCAGTAGCCGATTCCCTGCGTATTTCGCAATTCTTCGATGCGATCTTCCGTGTCGAGTGGATGCATCTCCAATGCGGCGACGTGAATCAGGAAACGCGGCCCGATGAATTTATCCTGCATCTGATGATCGCGCAGGACGTGGCACACATCCTGGCAAAGAAAACATTCGATGCATTTCCGGAATTCTTGCACGCGATCAATGTCCTCCTGCTGCATGCGCCAGGTGCCGTCCGGCGCATCTGGTGGTCGCGGCTTGAAAGGCTTGATTTTTTTCTTTACCCGAAAATTCCACGACACGTCGGTGACCAAATCTTTGACGACCGGAAAGGCCTTCATCGGCTCGATGGTGACCGGTTTTTCGAGCGGCAACTCGCTCAGGCGCATCATGCACATGAGCTTCGGCAGGCCGTTTACTTCCGCTGAACAGGAGCCGCACTTCCCCGCCTTGCAATTCCATCGGCAGGCGAGCTCAGGCGCCTGCGTCGCCTGGATCTGATGCACCGCATCGAGCACTACCATGCCCTCGGCGAGTTCAGCTGTGTAATCACGAAATTCGCCGCCACTCGCATCACCTCGCCAGATTTTGAAAGTGGCTGTTTTCATTTCACTTCATTTCTTCAATGATCTGCTTCAAATACTCCGGCATTTCTTGCAAACGTTCCAAGCGTACTTGCATTGAGCCGTCCGGCGCTTTGGAAATGATCGTGTTCACTTTCGAGAAGCGCTCCTCCTTGTCAGGAAAGTCTTTGCGGAATTGCGCACCGCGGCTTTCTTTGCGCTCCAGCGCGGCGCGCGTGATCGCCTCTGAGGCTGTAAGGAGATTCTTTAAATCGAGCGCGGTATGCCAGCCGGGATTGTATTCGCGATTTCCCGTGACCGCGGTTTTTTCAGTACGCGCTTTGAAATTGTTGATTCTCTCCAAGACTTCGCGCATTTCGGTTTCAGTGCGCACAATGCCCACCAAATCCTGCATTGTTTCCTGCAGATCTTTCTGGATGGAATAAGGGTTTTCACCATCGCGGCGGTCGAAGGGAGCAAGCGCCTCGCGCGCCACCGTATTGGTCGTTTCTTTATCAATCCTGCCGTGCTCATTTTCTCTCGCAAATTTCGCAGCGAATTCACCGGCGCGTTTTCCAAAGACCAAAAGATCGGACAGCGAATTGCCGCCAAGACGATTCGCGCCATTAATGCCTGCCGCGCATTCACCGGCAGCAAACAAGCCGGGCAAGCGCGACATTTGTGTGTCGGGATCAACACGCACGCCGCCCATGATGTAATGCGTTGTCGGCCCAACTTCCATCGGTTGCTCCGTGATATCGATGTCGGCCAGTTGCTTGAATTGATGATACATGCTCGGCAGTTTGCGTTTGATGTGTTCTGCCGCGTTCGGAATTTTCGATTTGATCCACGAGATATCTAGGAACACGCCGCCGTGCGGACTTCCCCTGCCTTCTTTGATCTCCTGCACGATACAGCGCGATACGTGGTCACGCGTTAGCAGCTCCGGAGGACGCCGCGCGTTTTTGTCGCCCTGGCAATATCGCCAGCCTTCCTCTTCATTGTCGGCAGTATGCGCGCGGTAGCTGTCAGGGATCTCATCGAACATGAAACGGCGTCCCTGATTGTTTGTCAGAATGCCGCCTTCGCCGCGCACTCCTTCTGTAACCAAAATTCCCATCACACTTGGCGGCCAGACCATCCCGGTGGGATGAAATTGGACAAACTCCATGTCGATTAGTTCCGCGCCCGCATCGTATGTCAGCGCGTGACCGTCCCCGGTGTATTCCCAGCTGTTGCTGGTGATTTTATAGGCGCGGCCAATTCCCCCGGTCGCGAGCACGACTGCCTTCGCGCGAAAAATTTTAAATCGACCGCGCTCGCGCTGGTATCCAAACGCGCCCATCACGCGCTCGCCATCCTTGAGCAGCGAAAGAATGGTGTGCTCCATGTGCACATCGATTCCCTGGTGAACCCCATGATCTTGCAACGTGCGGATCATCTCCAAGCCGGTGCGATCGCCTACGTGCGCGAGCCGCGGATATTTGTGGCCGCCGAAATGTCTTTGCAGAATGCGGCCGTCTTTGGTGCGATCGAAAACGGCGCCCCACGCTTCGAGCTCCCGCACCCGATCGGGCGCTTCCTTCGCGTGCAACTCGGCCATGCGCCATTGGTTCACATATTGACCGCCGCGCATGGTATCGGCGAAATGGACTTTCCAATTGTCGCGTTCATCGACATTGGCGAGTGCCGCCGCGATTCCGCCTTCGGCCATTACTGTATGTGCTTTGCCTAACAACGATTTGCAGACCAGTCCGACGCGGACGCCCGCAGCTGAAGCTTCAATGGCCGCCCGCAGTCCCGCGCCGCCCGCGCCGATCACCAACACGTCGTGCTCGAAAGTTTCGTAGTCGGGCATGGAGTCATTGAAGCGTTAAAGGGTTGAAGCGTTGAAGCGTTTGTTCGCAAGTAAATTAGTCCGCTTCAATGTATCTCGCTTCATCCCTTAAACGATTCTGAAATCGTGCCAGATACCGATGGCGCATAGCCGGACGTAAAGATCAGCGAAGGCGACCCAGAAAAGACTCAGCCACGCCCACAGCATGTGGCGGCGATTGAAACAGGTCACGCACACGTACGCGCGATAGCACGCTGGTGAGCGTGAAAATTGATCGAGAAATCCGCCGGCCAAATGTCGTAGCGAGTGACAGCCAAAAGTGTAGCCGCCGAGCAAAACAACGTTGATTGCAAGCACAATTGTGCCGACCCCGATTCCCAATCCATTTGGAAACCAAAGTGCTTTCCAGACGTCGTAGGTGAGAACTACCAGAAAAAGGAATGCGAGATAGAGAAAGTAGCGGTGCACGTTCTGCATGATCAGCGGGAACGAACGCTCACCCCAGTAGCTCTTACGCGGCTCACCGACAGTACAAGCCGGCGGATCGGCCCAAAACGCTTTGTAATACGCGCCGCGGTAGTAGTAACAGGTGACACGAAATCCAGCGGGCGCCCAGAGAACCAACAGCGCCGGCGAGAAAACGAGCCAGCCCGGCCACCAGTTCGGTTTCGGTCCGAACCAGCTGTGCGGTGAATTACCGAAAATCTCCGGCGAATAAAATGGCGAGATGTAATTGCCAAAAAAGTAATTCGTTCCCTGAAACGCGGCCCAAGTCGAATAGACGATGAAGATTGATAATCCGAGAAAGACGAGCAGCGGCTGCAACCACCACATGTCGGCGCGCATTGTTTCGCCGAATGAGCGGCGTGGCAAAGCTGTGGCGCCGTTCATTCGCTATCGGCTCCTTCCACTGGCAGTTTCGCCTTCTTCCACGCTTCCCAACTGCCGGGCACATTCCATAGGTCACTAAATCCTTGCCGCTTCAAGATGCTCGTGGCGATGCTTGCGCGATAGCCGCTGCCGCAGTAAACGGCCGTCGGTTTGTTGGGAACAAGTTCACTTAGTCGTTTACCGAGCTCGGGTAGAAAAATGTGATGAGCGCCGGGAACGCGACCCTTTTTCCATTCACCGGGCGAACGCACATCGACCACCTGCAACGAAGACTTTCGTTCGTTCAGTTCGTGCACGCTCATCTGCGCGATTCTTTCGAGTGGGAATCCCGCCGCATGCCACGCTTTCATTCCCCCGAGCAAATAGCCGGCAAATTTCGTGTATCCGGTTCGAACAAAAAAACGCAGGATTCTTTCCAGATCATTGTCTTCTTCGAGCACGAGAAGAATCGCCTTTTCCGGATCGAGCATCCAACCGGCCCAAATAGAGAGAATGGGTGTGCCGCCGATGTTGAGCGCGCCGGCGATATGACCGCCGCCAAACGCGAGCATGTTGCGCACATCGACCAGCACGCTGGCGTTTTTCTCGATCGCGTCTTTGAACGCCTTGGGAGGAAGGCCCGGAACGCGTGGAAGGTTTCCGACCACTTTCGGGCCTTCTGCGTTCACTTTTTTCATGAGCGGATAGTAATGTGGGACCGGCGGCGCGGTCTTGAGCGCGTAGTCGGTGAACTTTTGCACGTCATCGAACTGCAAAAATTTATTGAAGCGTCGCTCGTAACCAATGGTGCTGCTCAACCGCGCACCGATATCCGCGCCGCATGGTGACCCGGCGCCGTGATTGGGGTAGATCATTACGTGATCGGGCAGGTTCAGATAAAAATCGTGCAGCGTATGGAATTGTTGTTCCGCGAGTTGCCTAGTGTGTTTCTCGCCTAACAAGTCTGGACGCCCAGCCGAAGAAACAAAAAGTGAATCGCCCGTGAGCACCGCCCACGGCTCGTCGGGATGATCTGCTTCAGCCAGCAAATAGGACATGTGCTCCGGCGTATGGCCTGGAGTATGCCGCGCCGTCACCAGCACTTCGCCAAATGTGAAACGGTCGCCATCTTTGATTTTCTCGGGCGAAAAACCGTATTCGGCGCCGCCTTCTTCGCTGGCGTAAATCTTCGCTCCATCCAGCCGAGCGCAAAGCTCGCGCGAACCGCTCACCAAGTCGGCATGAATATGTGTCTCAAAAATGTGCGTGATCGACACGCCGGCTTCACGCGCCATGTCAATGTAAACATCGCAGTCGGCGCGAGGGTCAAATACCGCTGCGATTCCCTCGTCATCGTCGCCGACGAGATACGAAAGTTCAGCGATGCCTGCTGTTTGAATGGTCTTAAAGACGAGCGACATCGCGGACAATCTAACGCGAAGCAGCTGTAAACTTCAATAAGATCGACAACCACGGCGCTCCCCAGAATCGGTTACCGAACCTCTACTTCGATCGGCAGAACATGGTTGATCATGTAAGTGCCGCGATCGGCATCGCGCTCGACTGGTTGTGTCCGGCCCTGTGAATCGGTTGCGCGCGCGATGAGAATTTGTTTTCCAGCTTGCGAAGGTGTTCGCCATTGAAATTCCCAGCGACGCCACGCGTTTTGAATCGGTTTGTCGATCAGCTGCGTGTCTTTCCAACTGGCGCCGCCATCCGTGCTCAGTTCCACTTTTGTGATTTCGCCGCTGCTCGTCCACGCGGCCCCGTGAACACACACGCTGGAATTTGCCGGAACGGTTTCGCCCTCGGCAGGCTTGGCGATTTGCGCCTTGACTTGCAATTCGGCCAGCGGCGTGCGCTCGGCAATCTCCTCTCGCCTCGTCCAGTATGCGTAATCGATTGTTTGATAATAGCCGGTAAAGGGCCGGTCAATGACGATGATGCGCTGCAGCCATTTGACAGATGCCATTGCGTACCAGCCGGGCACGATGGCTCTCACGGGGAAACCATTTGGTGACGGAAGATCGACGCCGTTCATTTTGTAAGCGAGCACCACGTCAGTACGCGCTTTGCTCAGCGGAATACTGCGCGCAAATGTTGATTCGCCTGGCGGACTCTTCGGGTCGTCGAGCATACCGCAATCAGCGCCTTCGAGAATTACTTCGCATGCGGTTGCTTTGACACCCGCTCGATCGAGCAAGATCGATAACGGCACGCCGTTCCATTCGGCCGTTCCGACTGCACCGAGTCGCCATTGCACGCCCTTAACCTTCGGTTCGAGAAAATTGCGATTGTTCCCTGCGCATTCCAAAGTCAAGGGAACAGTGACTGACGGCAGTCCGATCAGCTCTTCGTAATTGATCGCGAAGGGCCTTTCCACTTCGCCTTCGACACGCAGCCACCATGCATCCCTGTCGATGTTCGGAATCGGAAAATGCGTGCGAACATAGAACGATTCAGTCGGCGTGAGGAAGCTCTCCAGCTTTTCAAATGGCATCTCCAGATTGAGCGGGTCCTCGCTGCGCACAATCCTGCCACCGCGAAGTTGTGTATCCTCTTGTTGCATCGATTACGGCCAGAGTTTCACTTGAGTTAATAAATTGACCTAATTACCGGCTAATGTACGGGGTCAAGATAGGGTGTATCTGGATCACTCACATTAAAGAGCACGAGTCGCAATGGGTCTGTGGTGCTGAGGTTGTAGCCGGTCATTTTCACGTGCGGCGGCATGATCATCCCCTGACCAGCTTTTACCGTGACTGGCTCGCGCCCCTCGATTTCCAACGTGAATGCCCCTTCCAACACGTAAACAGTTACCGGGAAGCGGTGTGTATGTAACAAGGTCTTATCGTGCGGTTGGAAGTTCGCCGTGAGAACGCGCACCTCCTGCTTTTCTCTCTTCGGCATCCCTTGAACAATCTCGCTCAGGAGTAATTCAGGCCTTATGACGCCCTGTTCTTGCGCCATCACTACGGAGCCACCGGCCAAAACCGCGAACGCGAGACAGAGCGTCCTCACCTTATTCATCTGCACCTTCCTTCCAGACGATAGCGTACGTCGAGCGTTCGAACCAACGCGGATTAATTGAGCCGTCTCTTTGATTAAAACAGCGACAGAGTCTCTAATACAGCCCGAGTGTCTCGATCAACGGCTGATCGATCGCGCCCGTAATCGGCAAGCCGTAGTCTCGCTGGAAATTCGCAAGAGCCGCGCGGGTCTCAGCATCCAGCGACCCGGTGATCTGACCAAAATAGTAGCCAGCATCCTGGAGAGCGACCTGCACGTTGGTGATCACCTCATCAGGCAGCAGATTACCATAAGTATAGATTGGCCCGTCGTAATCGTAATAGTTGTTGAGTGGATCGTAACCAAAGGCCGGGTACCAATAGCCCGCATCCCAAAAATAATATCCGCCACCAACGAGAACGATCGTGTTGAAATGCTGGCACCACCAATCCCGGTTGTGCCACTCGTGCCAATGACATCGACGCGCATCGGAAAAACTCACCGGGTTGTCTTTGTCCTTCCAATTATGTCTGGCTCCGCTGTGTAGCGTTTCCCGCGGTGCTAAAGCATCACCATTTACTTGAGGCGTCGTGGCGGGGCGTTGGATCCCGAAAGTTTTCGGCGTTGTTGCAAGCCTGGCCTCCGGCAATTGGTGCTTCGTCAACATAGCTGCCGTGGGTTGCGCATCGTAATCTCTGGTGTCGCTCCGCCCATTTGCGAACGCGAGTGTCCTGCGTGCGAATTCATTGCGTGCCACCAGATTGGTAGTGAGTTGCGCGTGGTCAATTTGCGCGCTGTGTCGGGCGGTCATTGCCGCGAGTGTGGGATTCAGCGGTCGTATAAACGGCGAATAATTCGATCGTGCGCTCACGCCGGAATGCAAAAGCATCGCACTCGGATGCGAGTTGATTACGCCCGGGCTGACAGAAATTGGTCCCCCGGCGAAACTCCGGGAAGCCAGCGCAGCGGAATGCACGGTACCTGGCCGCGCTCCGTGGCTTACCGTGGCCTGAGAACCGTTTTGCACGACCGGTGCGTTCATCTGCCCGGCAACGGGGCGAACGCCAGTGATGAGCAGCCCGGCCAGGCCGAACACCAAAACGATGAATTGTCTCATTAGCTGCTCCGCCCATTAAACATCATAAATGTCTCTTTGTTGCAAGTTTCAGTTAAAAAAGCGTGTCTGGAGGGATCACGCTGGGAAAATTTCTTGGGCGTTACGACTTCACGCGTGCCCTTGGAAATCCATCCGTATTTTTGCGAAGACACGCATTGCAACGCCTGTGAATTGATGCCTCCACTCGCCAGCCCATCGGGGCTTCAACATTGGTTCCGCGCTTTCCTAGCGCCCGGTTACTACGAAAACACTCTTAAGAAATATCCGGCCCTGTATATGAACGACGGCCACAACCTTTTCTTAAAGAAAGATGCGTCGCGTGAAGTACTGGGAAATCATCGCGGAGAATCTCAGCAAAGCCGGATGGAATTGGGGCTGCGTCTCAGCGATTGATTCCAACGGGCGAACGATCTGGATTGCGGACGCGCATCGCGACGATGGCCAACGCTTCATTGTGCGGGCTGATGAGAAGCTAACCGCTTTCCTCGAAGTCGAATCGGCGGTTCGGGCAATTTGCCTTGCCAGTGCGTCCCCAATACTTGCATGGCACGCTTCGCCTCTTCGGGTGGCAAATATTTTTGCCACTCGGCGATCGTGAAATGCCACCACTCAGTGGGCAGCCCGTAAAAACCGGCGTCTCGCATTGCGATCTGGAGCAAATGCACATGCGAGCGAATCGCTGGGTCGGCCCCCCGGTAATGCCACATCGCGGCCGGCGTGAAATCATCAAAGTCGGTAGGCATCGTGACGGGGCGGTTCCACGTATCGATCAGCGTGGCATCGACAGCGAGCCCCCAGCTGTGCAGCGAACCGGCGCCAGCTTGAGGATTGGCGACATAATCATTGTTATCCACCGTCTGCCACAGCTGCACTTGCACGGATTTAGGGCGATACGCATCCCAGATTTTTAGCTGGTAATGGTAACGCCGCAGAAATGCCTGTGCTGCGACTAAGCACGACGCCACTTCCGGACGCACCAAGGCCCGGGTCCCCGGCGGATATAGTGCTCGCCCGACGAGATTATTTGCACCAGCGTAACGCAACTCGACGACGATAGTTGGATCAACCGATTTAATATCGACGAGCGGGATGGCAGTTTGCGCGGCAACATTGTTCACCACCACTACAGCAGCGGGTAAAATAAAGAAAACGTTGAAACAGCTCATTGCCCGACCAATTAATTCGCTTTCGCCGCTCCTCCGTTGACTTTGCGAGGGAAATTTTTTCCGAGCGATCCACACATCTCACAAATGTTACGATTAACACGGTCGTCAAGCTTCTCTGCGAGTCCTTTGGCCGGCCCAGTGAACCCCCTTCGTCGACGCGGGCGGCCAAAGGTGGAACATCGGAAATTAGATCAACGCCCCGATGATCTTTGCGCGGTCGCACTCCGTAAACATGCAATGGACGTGTTGATGTCATCAACACCACCGGAATTCCTGGTTGCGCGACGTTGGCACACGATAATAAACAAAGGCGGAAATCGGCGAACTTGTTCTCAAACTTGTTCTCACTTGGATGACTTTTCCAGCTCAATTTCGGCGCTTTTACCTAGGAAAAGCGGCGGGCGGGAATCGAACCGGCGATTCGATCGCACGTAGCTCGTTCCGAAGTTGGTGGAAAATTACAACTTCGCGTAAACGCCGACTAGGGGACGCCGCGACGGCGTTTTCGAACGGAAATCGCTCACGAAACCGTCCTGGGTGCGAAGCTCCACGTGGCCAGCGGTACGGTTGGTGCCGTACACGAGCACTGAACCAACCGGTGCAGCGAATGGATCTGTCACGGACAATCTTTTGAATCCGTAATTGTTCACGAGGTCTTGTGCGGCGTCTCTGGCGAGCTCGCTTTTCGGACGTGAATCGATGACGCCGGAGGCGAGCAATGCCTCTTTAACATAATGCCAGCACATCGAGCGCGAATGCGCATGGGCGCGTTCCTGCGCGATCGTTGCCGCTTGCATCAGTCTGCCATCGATGTGCCGGTCAACCTTGCCGAACGGGTAAACGATCTGCTTGGGATAGTACTGCGTGATGACAGGGACTGATTCTTTTTTGCCCTCTGGGGTTTTGTAGCTGTAATTGGCAACGGTTCGTGTCCCTTTGGCTGTCTTTTCTTTAGTCATCAGTTGCACCGCATCCTTCTTGGACTCCTGATCGCGACTGGTTAAATGCAATTCTGAAGAGGCCGATTGAGCGGAAGTGGGAGCGGAGTCGTCATCAGGGCTATTCGCACCGGAAGCCGTTTTCTTGCGCAATGCCCGGTTTGCCCACTGGGGCACGTTTGTTTGCCCGCCGCTAACTTCTGCTTTTGCCGGGTGAGAAGCGGCTAGTTCTTGCCTCGCGGATTGCAGCATCGTCGGCCGAACAGTTGCGGCTTTTGCGCCCTGCAAACTGGAGCCTCGCACCGAGCTTGTTTGCTCAACGGGAGTTTGTTTCTTTTGTCGCTCGGCGGCGAGCGCTCCTGCCATTCGCATCTGCTCGAGCGTGAGGGTAGTGGCAGCTGATTTCTTTTCGCGACCTTGAGATTTTGTTTCGGTCGAGGTCTCCAATTCTGCCCCCCTTGCCTTAGAAACCGGCGCTGCTCGCGCGGAAGAATTTGGGCTTGTTTCGTGAGCGACGACCACTTCCTGCGCGCACATTTGTCCTGCAATGGCAAAGCCGCAGAGCAGCGCGGTAGAAAGTTCTTTCAGCATCGAAGGCGCCGTCATAAATAAATTCGGCGAGATTGGCAAGCCTTAATTGCAAAACGGCATCCTGCATTGCACGTGCTAACCGGGGATTTGGGAGACCGCCATCGTAAACGCGAATCACAACATCATGTGAGCGGCTGATCCGCATCGCGGCGACGATCAGCGCTTCATTGTGCGTCCGAATGAAAAGCTGACTGCGTTTCTGGAGCTTGAAGCGGCGATTCGCGCTACGGCTCCTTGAAAATCGCCCTTATGGTCGTGCGTCTCGATCACGTTGCTGGGCCGGGAAAATTACTGGCTGCCCGTGGTGCCGGTGCTTCCTGTGGTGGGTTTGGATTTGCCCGTAACACCACCACCTTTGACATCTTTAACTGGCTCCAAGTCACGGCAAACTTTGGCGATGTGCCCCTTCTTCAGTCGGCGCCAAACCGACCGGACTACATAGATGTTTGGGCGTTGTGGCTCCATGGCCACGATTTGTAGCAGCGTTCGCTTTAGGATGGCAGACTGAACCCGCAGTTGCAACCATTTTCGGCGCCTACCATTCTTTGAACTCGCCCGCGTGCTCGTGCGTTTCATTCACGTTGCCCGCTTCATCGTAAACGCGAATCACAGCGTCATGTGAACGGCTGCGATGCTTTGCGTAGCCGACAGCGTTGTTCACAGCATCGGGCTCGCCATACCACAGCACACCTTACTCTCGATTTTTGCGCGACGGCGTTACTGCCGGCCTCGCGCTCCAGGCTGCACGCCAGTGATTGCGGCGAGTATAGAAATATGTCGCCATGAGAAAGTCATATGTGGCGCAAAAGAAGCCGTAGCCTAGCGGCACGGATGTGATCTGCCGAGGGCCCAATAGAGAGCCGCCAGCATGAGCGTTGAATTCGTGGACCGCGTCCCATGGGATATGTAGCAGGTATCCGATTATGACAGCAAATGGAACTCGGACTCCCACTAGGCCGAAAACGGCAAAGAGTGCCACCGCCGTCGCTTCCAACTGCCATACATCCTGATCTCGAAAGTAAGCCGTGAAGGCCAAATAAAAGCCGGCAATTGGGATAAGAAACAATGCGAAGAATATCTGCTCTACCTTTGGGCTAAAAATTGACTTTGCTATGTACACCGATCCAGCGGCCGACATAACCCCAATAGTGATATAGAGTGCCACGATCACTATGAGCCCGATTGCACTCGACGTGGGTTCCATATTGCGACCGCTTCATATCATTTCGTCATTGCTGTGTAGAGAGCAAAAGAGACAGAATCCCATCGCGTGAAATACTGGGAAATAATCGCTGACAATCTCAGCAAAGCCGGTTGGAGTTGGGGCTGTGTTTCAGCGATTGATTCCAACGGGCGAACGATCTGGATTGCAGACGCGAATCGCGATCAAGCGCTCTATATGGACCCAGTTCTCCACCTGCGCTATCCAGCACTGCGGATATGGTGAAACCTCGGAGAGTCTATGGCGAATCGCAATTTCAATACCTCTAGGCCGCCAAGGATCGAGTGCTGCCTTCTGTTTCTAGTATCTCTCGCAATGCCCGTGCATGGTCTTTCAGCTCCTGGACCGGAGACCTCTTCGTCCGGAACTGTGCCTTTTATCTTCGACGACAATCGCATGTTTGCTGAACTGGTATTTGTCCGGCCGGACGGGACTCCGCGGAAGGCCTTCGTGTTTGTGGATCTCGGAACGCCTGTTCCGGTGCTCAACGAAAAACTTCGTAAAGAGCTGCAGATTGATGAGAACAAGCCGTTGATTTTCCGCATCGGAGAGATGGAAGTACGAGTCGAATCGTCTGCGGTCGACTCCGATACCGGATCGCCAATGACTGGCCCTAATGGAAAACGCACTGTTCCCGTGGAAGCGGTTTTGCCGGGCAGCGTGATGAAGAATTACCAGGTGATCTTCGATTACGCGAAACGGACTCTGACGATGGCGCAGCCGGACACGCTGAAGCCAGAAGGTGATGGCGTACCCTGCCATGTGAACGAGAAGACAGGCCTCATATCGGTGGCGGGCGCCCTTGCGGGGCAGACCCACGCGTTCGCGGTTGATTCAGGATCCGCGTATTCATGGGTGCGAGAGGATATAGCCCAGCAATGGGTAAAAGCTCATCCAGACTGGAAGCGAGGAACGGGAGCAGTTGGTGAAGCCAATATGCAAACCAGAGCAGGTGGAGCGGAAGCCAGAGCCACCATCTTGCGGATGCCGGAGATTGGGCTCGGTTCGCTACGTCTGGAGCAGATTGGAGCGCTTGGGATTGCTCCTGAGGCGCCTCCATTTCCACCAGCGCCAGGAGAGAGCAGGGTTCAGGGAAATTTCTTTGATTGGTATTCGAAGAAGGCTCCCGAGCCTGTGGTTGGCTGGCTGGGCGGTAACGTGCTGAAAGGTTTTCGGGTGACGATCGATTTTCCCCGACACATGACGTATTGGGAGCGGGAGAGCGACCTCGATCCGCATGATCTCGACCAAGTGGGAGTGACACTGGAAAGACGGGATACCGAGAAAGGATACTTTATTGCCGGCATTGCCGAGAAAGACGGAAAGCCAACCGTGGAAGGGATTCGGGTCGGAGATAAATTGGTTCAAGTCGACAACGTTCGCCTCGAAGATGCGGCACGCGGGGCTGTATTTTCCGCCTTGCATGGGAAGCCGGGCACCGTTCGCGTGCTCATCTTGGAAAGAAACGGCAAGCAGGTGACGGTGTCAGCAAAAACAAGCGCCTTCTGAGGGGCGCGGTGTTTATCCTGGCCGAAACAGTGAGTTGGGGCTGTGTCTCAGCGATTGATTCCAACGGGCGAACGATGGCGAGAAATACAATTCAGACGGTGGAGCGTACGTACGACTAACGTCCTATAGGCTCCATGGGTGTAGGGCATTACCCTACATCTTAATCCAAACGGATTCGAATCAGGCGGAGGACATTTCCCCCGCTGGGTTCTTCGCCTCCTCCGGACCCGCAACCAACTGAATCAAGTCAGCGGGGGAAAAAGAAAGGGAACTACCATGAATCCATCGATTCACCTCAAAGCGACAACTCTCTCATTTTTCATCGCGTTAGCGCTGGCCTGTTTTGCGCTCTTGCCAAGGGCACAAGCAGCGACACCGGAACTGCTGCCGGCGCCGGCACCGGATGGAGCTTACACAGGCTTCAACACGGCTGAGGGACTTAATGCCCTCTTTAACGTAAACACTGCCGTTGGCCAATTCAACACGGCTCTCGGCTTTGCCGCGCTCAAGTTCGACCACCACTGGCGCTCACAACACGGGCATCGGTGCTCAGGCGCTGTTGAACAATAACGGCAGCTACAACACGGCGGTAGGTGAAAATGCCCTTGTCGGCAACGTCGCAGGCGATCAAAACATGGCCTTTGGCCAGGGAGCCCTTGCGGGCAATGTCGAAGGCGACGACAACGTGGCCATTGGCTTCCAAGCGCTCCATGACAACAGCGGCGAGTTCCCCGATGTAAACGTGGCTATTGGCACTGGAGCGCTAAAACGGAACCGCGACGGGAGTGGAAACGTTGCGGTGGGTTTTCAAGCCCTTATTAACAACAACGGCGTCAGCAACACCGCGTTAGGTACTAATGCTGGTTCCAATCTCACTACCGGCTTCTTCAATACATTTGTCGGTTTGGAAGCAGGCGTCCACATTAGCACGGCCAACAATGTTATTGCTATCGGCACCAGCGGTGGGAACACGAGCGACACCTGCTGGATCGGCAACATTTATGGTAAGACTACGGTAAGCGCGACCACGCTACCAGTCATCGTGTCCAACACTGGCCAGCTTGGCACGACCGCTTCCTCGGTGCGATTCAAGCACGACATCAAACCGATGGATAAAACCAGCGACGCCATTCTGGCGCTCAAGCCGGTGACGTTTCACTACAAGAGCGATAGCACAAACACGCCACAATTTGGATTAATCGCCGAAGAAGTAGCTGCCGTAAACCCGGACTTAGTCGTGCGTGACGAGAACGGTGAGATTTACACCGTGCGCTACGATGCGGTGAACGCGATGTTGCTCAATGAGTTTCTGAAAGAGCACGAGAAAGTTCAGAAACTGGAAGCTGCACTCGCGGCAGTCAACGAACGATTGAAAGCGCAGGACGCGAAGATCGACAAAGTGAACGCGAAAGTCGAATTGAGCAAAGCTGCGCCGCAAACAGTCCTGAACAATCAGTAACGCTGCGGTAGTCCAAACAGCCCCAGCAGCAGAGTGACAATCAGCCGTCACGTTTCAGCACGTGGCGGCTTTTGTCTTGCTTGGCGCTCACGGTACTTTGAAGTCGGCTGTGCGCTCGTGCGTTTCGATTACGTTGCCAGCTGCATTTTTGGGCTTTGTCCTGCGCGACAGAGCGATTGACCGTGCTGAAGTCGTTAACAGAACCTGGCTCCCACGCTGTAACCACAGAAGCAGCTTGAGTAAGCTCGTTCCACTGCAAGGCTTTTCGGCATTCTTTTTCTTCAGTTGTTCAACTGCTACTCCTTACCTTTCTGACTAATAGATGAATCTCAAGCATAGTAGCTTAAGTATAAAGCACTTACAGATAAAATCGGTTCTAAAAAACTACCCCTTAACAATTTACAGCTTGCTTTGGTTTCGAATAAGGCAAAATCAGTGGTCATTTTTACAACCCGCCGCACACGCTTTGTCCGTCATATACAGTGTTAAGGCTATCCGATATTGCTACCTGCAACCAGGTTCCAGAAGCATTTCGTGTAGCGTCTCCATTGCCGACAACACACTCTCCACTAGTGCCCTGCTGTCCTGCGGCAATTGAATCTTGCAATTAGTGATTCCCTGCATTCGGGATGCAAGGCGAGGATGCAAGCTTGCAAACTTGCAACTGGGATTCTCACTGGGCCGGGCATCCTTCCACCGGGTCAGTTCCTCAACGTGCACAAGATTCGGGTCGACTCTGACAATAAGCGGTGAGAGCAATGCACCAAGATGGCTTTAACTCAATTTAGAAAGGTAAAATAAAATGAAAACATTGAATAAAGTAATAACTTGGAATCCGATCAGAGAGATGGAAGAAGCGCCACAAAATCGCTTCAATCGATTCTTCTTGGGGGGCTTTCCGAACATAATGGGCAGTGGCGAGATCCACAGCCTGACGGTCGCAGATTGGTCTCCAGAGGTTGATATCAGCCAGGATGATCACGAGTACCTGCTCAAAGCAGACTTGCCTGAAATGAAGAAGGATGACGTTAGGGTAACAGTCGAAGACGGCATCCTCTGCGTTTCCGGAGAACGCAAAAGCGTGAAGGAAGATCAGAAAAAGAAATTCCATCGCATCGAGCGATCCTATGGCACTTTCCGACGCAGCTTCACGCTGCCTGAAGATGCCGATAGCAAGAAAGTGACGGCGGAGTTTCGCGACGGAGTGCTGAAAGTGCACCTCCCGATGACACCGATAGCAAGATCAAAAGCTATCGAAGTTAAAGTGCAATAATGCGCTAACACTGACGGCGAGCGTGCGGAGGGTTCCGTGCGTTAGCCCCAGTGTATCGCAAATCCAGAAGGTGAGCGACAAGAGCACTTGAACCAACGAAAAAGGACCTCATGAACTCGAAAATTATTAGCCGCGCAGCCTGTCTGGCGGAACTCACTTCCAATCCCAAATCCTTCTCCAACTGTCCAGACTTGCACGGTGGTGTTCCGGACTTGCCAGGAGTTAGTCGTCCAAAAGGAAAGGCTTGCATCGCTCGATCAGGCTTCGGTCGAATTCGTGCACGCCAACAACCCGATTCCAAAAGTTTCGGGGAACTGAATATCGCGCTTTAGGGGCGTCAGTTGATGATGGCCCAAATGTTGAATTAAGCCTGACTCCGTCGCTCTGTGAGGACGTTT
>JBKPQL010000049.1:0-5297 GCA_046734045.1 Verrucomicrobiota bacterium | reverse complement strand
TGGGACAGGCATCGCGCCCACTTTGATCACGGCCACGTCTTTGTTTTTACCGACGGCTTCTGGTGGGGACTTTACCCGTGGGATTATTACCCTTACTACGACTACGGATCCTATCCCTCGGACTACTACGGCGATCCCTATGGCTACAATGACTATCCGTACGACAGCTACGACTTTAACACCCAGGACCCATATAGCTACTACAATGGCTACACCGCCCCAACTCAACGTAGCAACGGCGTTGTCAGCTCCGTCCAGTCGCAGCTGGCGAAACTTGGGTATTACCGCGGCGCGATCGACGGAGTTTCTGGAGACGAAACCGAGGCCGCTATCGCCCGTTATCAAGAGGACAAGGACCTGAGCGTAACAGGGACAGTTACGGCGGCGACGCTTCAATCGCTCGGATTAGCGCAACCGACGAGCTAGCGGAAATCGCGCCTCGGGCAATGAAACTTCTCAAACACAACAGATCAAGCGAAACAAAATGAAAAACGCAAAACTAAATGGAAAAGTCGCATTCGTTACAGGCGCTAATCGCGGCCTCGGTTTGGAGACTGCGCGCGAGCTCGGCAGGCAAGGCATCGTTGTCGTTCTCGGGTCACGCGACGCGAAAAAAGGCGAAGCCGCAGCTGCGAAACTGCGCGATGAAGGCATTAGTGCGGAGAGTCTCGGCTTTGATGTTACCAGATCGCAGGACCATAAGAAGGCTTATGATTACTTGGCCAAAAAGTACGGGCGGTTGGATATTCTCGTCAATAATGCCGGCGTTTTGAAGGAGAACCAAATTTCGGCAACTGGCTCAGGGCCAAACCCTGTCAGCGCGGTGTCGCCGGAAATCTTGCGCGAAACATTCGAAACGAATTTCTTTGCGCCCGTTGCGCTGACCAAAAAACTAATGCCGCTCATACGCAAGGCACCGGCAGGCCGCATTGTGAATGTTTCCAGCATCCTGAGTTCTCTCACGCTGCATTCCGATCCGAACTCGCCGATTTACGAGTTCAAGACTTTCGCTTACGACGCGTCGAAGGCGGCGCTAAATTCATTCACGGTGCACCTCGCCTTTGAACTGCGCGACAACAAAATCAAAGTGAACTCCGCGCATCCCGGCTGGGTGAAGACCGAGATGGGCGGCCCGAACGCACCGATGGATGTCAGCGAAGGTGGCAAGACGAGCGCACAACTCGCCACGCTGCCTGACGACGGACCGAACGGCGGATTCTTCCATCTCGGGAAGCCACTTCCGTGGTAAAATCAAAAATGAAAGGAATAAAATGAAAGACGGAAAACTAAATGGAAAAGTTGCAGTAGTAACAGGGGCGTCGAAAGGAATCGGCGCGGGCATAGCGAAAGAGTTCGCGGCGCAAGGCGCGTCTGTGATCGTTAACTATGCTTCTGCGAAACAAGACGCAGATCGCGTGGTGGACGAAATTAGTAAGCGCGGCGGAAAAGCGGTCGCGGTTCGGGGCAATGTCGCGAAGAAGGCAGAAGTCGAGGGGCTCTTCGCTGAAGCGGAGAAAGCCTTCGGAAAAATCGATATCCTGGTCAACAACGCCGGCGTTTATGAATTCGTGCCGCTCGAAGAAGTGTCCGAGCAACAGTTTCACAGAATGTTCGATGTGAACGTTCTTGGCATGCTTCTCGCCACTCAGGAAGCGCTTAAGCATTTCAATTCCGACGGCGGGAGCATCATCAACATCGGTTCGCTCGCCAGCTCTCTCACTCCGCCGACTGCGGTTGTTTACAATGCGACGAAGGGCGCAGTGGACGCTATCACGCGGACGCTCGCGAAGGAACTTGGCCCGAAGAAAATCCGAGTGAACTCCATCAATCCCGGCATGGTGATAACGGAAGGAGCCGTAGCCGGCGGTTACACCGAAGGCGACATGCGGAAAATGTTTGAATCGCAGACGCCGCTCGGTCGCGTCGGCCAAACCGACGACATCGCGCCCGCGGCAGTATTCTTTGCTTCAGACGATTCCAAATGGATCACCGGAGAAACGCTTCTCATTGCGGGAGGTCTACGTTAGGTTAGGATGTACAGGTAAATGATTCAGCAACAGGAAAGGGAAATTGAATCATGAAAACAAAATTGTTCGGGCTCGCCCTTGCTGCGGGCGCGGCTACGATTGCTCAAGCAAATCCAGGAGCCTACCCCGCAGCCGGAGGAGGTTTTCACAGAGGTGGAGTTGCACACGCCGCTCCGGCCGCTCACGCGCCGATGCGGGCTGGCGGTTTTTCATCTTTCCACTCGGCGCCGATGCGATCGTACGGCGCCAGGCCGCTTTATTCGGGGCAACGCTATTCCTCATTTGGAATGCGTTCGTCGCCATCGTTCGCGTACCGGCGGCCTTTTTATTCGAGTCGAGGTTCGTTCACGCGTTCGGGTCCATACACGGTAGCAACCATCCCGCAAGGGAATCGCATTGCGCCATTCGCGAATCACAGAAATCAAACGGCCGCAAACATCTGGAATCAGCGGACTACCGGAAACCAGTTCAGGAATGGAGACAATCTTCGGAATGCAAACAATTTTCGAAATGGAAACAATCATCTTCGTGGTGATTGGCACAAACACGTTTTCGCGCAGCGCTCAGGGGATTGGCATCGCGACTGGGACCATCACAGCGATCATTGGTGGAATGGTCACCGGTGCTGCTTCATTAACGGCTCGTGGATAATCTTCGATGTGGGATTTTATCCGTGGTGGCCTTGGGACTACCCGGGCGATTACTACTACGGCAATGGTATCCCGTATTATGGCTCCAGCTCGCCATACTCTGAGTATGATTATCCCTCTTCGTACAATTATGATCCCGGCTATTACGACTCCGGCGATTACCAGGGCGAGATGGATTACGATCAAAACAGCTACCCCGATCAATCGCAGGGCTACTACGATTCCAGTGTTTACCAAGCTGAAGCGTACTACGATCCGAATGGCTACAGCAATCAATCGCAATCAAACTACTCGAGCGTTGTCGCAGCGCAGGAGCGACTGGCGCGAGAAGGCTACTATCGCGGCGAGACAGACGGTGCGCTGAGCCCTGAGATGCAGAAAGCCGTCAGGCGTTATCAAATCACAAACGGCTTGCGGCCGACTGGCTACCTCGACAGCGACACCCTGGCGGTAATGGGATTGCGGTAAGGCGCGAGTTACTAACAAGCAAGGCGTAGTTAAAAACGCGGCCACAGTTGCCATCTCGTCCACCTACCTCCAAAGAGGAGCGGGCGGATCCACTCGTCACACAGCTTAGCCGTAATCCCAGACGATTTCGGGCCAATCTCAGCTATCCGGCGGTATTCCGAGCGCTCTAAACAGCGCAACCAAAAGATTCTGCAGCGCAAAATTATTGTTCATCTCGATCCAACGGATTCCCGCACGCGGGTAATCGGTTGCGGTCAAAATGGTGGTGACGCGACCGCTTTCTTTGAGCAAATAGATCTTTGCACCCGGGGCCAAATCAATCCAACCAAAGTCCGGATCGTTCCGAAACCGCGCGACCGGGATCAGTCCGCCGTGGCGACTACTGGCAAAGAAGGCGCGTCGTGCTGGATCGAATTGGACGCCGGGAAAGCGAAAGTCGAACGATTCGTCCTTGCGCGGCTCGTCGTCGCCGGCATAAGGCAAATTACTGAATGTGATCCGTGCCGCCAGTTCGCCGGCTCTGCAATCGAAGTGGAGCTGATGCCAAATCATTTCGCCATAGGCAAACGTTTGCGCGTGATCGGGGCTGGTGATGCCGATCGCGCCGGCCACCGCCCACGCGCTGGTCGTCAGAAGGGTCACCAGCAAGATCGCGGCTCGCATCCAACGAATCTAGGACGAGACGAGCGCTCGTCCAGTACCCGCCTCACTGGCGGCCGCCGTGTTCTTCAAAGGGGTTATAAACCAGCAGTGCGTAATACCAGATAAAACCATCCGGCCGGGCTGCACGACTTTGTGCGCGGCCAAAAAGAGCTTCCACATCATGCACAGTTGCGCAGCCGCGAGCCAGTGATCCGATTCGCCGAGTATAAAAATCGTTCGGTGATTCCTGTGCGATGTAGGCCGGAGGTGCAATCAATACTCCATCCCGATTGAAGCGAAATGCCAGCGCATCGGCGCCATACCCGTGACGCAGCCAGTCGGCAGTATCGATTACTGGCGCTTCATACAGACCGAGTTGACGAAATAAAGGCGAGTCCGGTCGAACAATGTAGTAGCCGTTTCGAGGCCCTAACGACACGTAATGTGAATCGTCGTCCCAGGAAGTCGCGCATGCGGAAGTGGCCACGGTCAGCAACAAGAAGAAAGCGCACGAGCGAGGCCTCATGATTAATCAATAAGTCTGAGTCCGCTGTCTGTCCACGAAAGTGGTTTGCAGCACAAATGTAACCGTAATTTTTTGGCTCGCGCGCCGGCTGAATCTTACGTTTGCGACTAGGAATGCAGGCGTTCAGTTCTTCTCGAAGGGGTTCAGAGCGAATCTTAGTGGCGGCCGTCCCGGTGGAGATTGGCGGCGTAACCCGAACGTCACGCGATTTTCACAATTCGTAACCTGACGCAAGCTGCGCCGCGATTACGCTGAAACATGCGCGTAATCACAATTAAACGGAACATTTCGAGCGGAAAACGAGCTCGGCCAATTCGGGGCCGATTGGTCCTCGAATTTGCTCGAGATTTTTTCGCCAAGGAAAATCATTTGGCGGTCGCAATTGAAGCGCTGGTCTTCGCGGCGCTGCTGGCGCTTTCCGCGTGGCCCATTATTGCTGCGGCTGGCGCGATCAGTCAGCTTCTGTAAAAGCACGAAGAAAATTTGTTTGCACTATTTAAAAATCCTGATTAATAGTTAACCAGATGGTTAAATATTCCAATACACTGAATCGGACGTTTGCCGCGTTGGCAGATCCCACCCGCCGGCGCATCCTGGCCCATGTTGCCCGCGGCGACCGGCGCGTCACCGACCTCGCCAGGCCGCACGCGATGTCCTTGCCCGCGGTTTCAAAACATCTCCGCGTTCTCGAGAAAGCTGGATTGTTGCGGCGGCGCCGTTATGGACGCGTGCACGAAATGCGGCTTGACGCAAAACCGCTCAAACAAGCTGCGCAATGGGTCGAAGAGTATCGGAAATTCTGGGAAGGGTCGCTCGATCGACTCGCCGCCTATTTTGAGAAAACAAACGCCCCTGTGGCGAAGAAAGGAAAACTCTAAATTATGTGCCCGGTCTGCCTTGGAAATCTGGCGCTGTTGGCCGCCGGCGCGAGCTCGAGTGGCGGTTTAACCGCCTTTGCTGTCGGAAAATTTTTGAAGAAGAAGC
>JBKPQL010000048.1:0-16642 GCA_046734045.1 Verrucomicrobiota bacterium | reverse complement strand
CGCGCCGTTTGCGCCGCTGTGAAGGGTGATGGTGGCGTTGGTGCGGCCTCGCGAAATGTTTTCGTTGATCGTCTGGCGAATGCGCGGTTCGAGCTCGGCCAGATCACGCGGCAAATTGATCACGATATCGCTCTGCTTTCGGTTCACCGAATTGAGCTCAACGCTAAACCTTGTTCCAGCGTGATCCGTCTCGGCGCGACCGTATCCAGTCATGCTTCGCATATCTCGATGGAAAAGGTTATCGCAGAGAAACGCTCGACGATCAACGCTCAACGAAAATCGCGCAGGCGCCTTTGTGAGTTGTTAACCAGACTCCGCGCTGCGCGCCGATGTGGTAAAGGCATTGCGACGTGATCGATGGATTCAAACCACCGCTGTGCCGGAGCGATTCTCTTCGGCGCGGCGCGACGATACACAAGAAGCGTGACCCGGTGATGCGTGAACGGAAATGTAGATATGTGTATCGGTTGGCCAGCCGCGCTTGTTTCGAGCGGCGGCAAAATCCACAAGCCGCGCCAGCGTGTGAATGATTGTTCGAGCAGGATCTTGCCTTGACGAAGCACAAGCGCGTGCTTTTCGATAATTCGCTCTGTGCGCGGCCTCGATTTCTTGGTGGGAAGCGTTTCCGGATTTTTCGCGCGGCAGAATTCTTTCACGGGGCAAAGACCGCATTTAGGCTCGCGGGGAAGGCAGACAAGGGCACCGAGGTCGATGAGTGCGGAATTGTAAACGCGCGCGGAGCGCCTTGGAGTAAGCGCGGTTGCATGCTTCCAGAGCGTTTGCCGACTGGCGCTCCGATCAATTGGATGGCGAAAGTTAAACAAGCGAGCGAACACGCGAGCAGTATTGCCTTCGACAATCGGAACCGGTTGATCAAAAGCGAAGCTCGCAATGGCGTGCGCGGTGTATTTCCCGATTCCCGGAAGCTGTTGCATTTCGTTAACTGATCGCGGGAAGCGTCCGCGATACCGATCTATGACAGTTCTCGCGGTGGCGTGAAGATTTCGCGCGCGAGCGTAATAGCCGAGGCCTTGCCACGCGTGGAGCACGTCGTTATCGCAAGCGCGAGCCAGTGAGGCAAAATTGGGGAAACGGCCGAGCCACTCGTTGTAGTAAGGAATGACGGTGGCGACTTGAGTTTGCTGAAGCATGAACTCGGACACGACAATCGCGTACGAGTCGCGCGTGCGACGCCATGGTAGATGGCGGCCGTGGAGGCAATACCAATTTATCAGTGCTCGTCGAAACCTGGCTTTTGGAAACGCCACAGATGGAGACAGATTAACACAGATTTCGACGCTAGATTGCCTGAAGTCCTTTCTTATCTGTGTTTCATCCGTGTTAATCTGTGGCCTTGATGAATTCCTATACTCATCGGCTCACGCCCGAACAGGCAAGGAAGCTTCGGGCATTGCTCGAAGAGCTGGGCTTCGAATTTTCGCCGAAGGACTACACGCTGTTTTTCGCGCATAAGAACAAGCTGAGCGTGGCGGCTTACGAGAAGGGGCCGAAAGTGCTTGTGCAAGGGAAGGGCGTGGAAGAGTTCGTGCAGTTTGAGCTTGAGCCGAAGGTTTTCGGCGAAGCGGAACTCGGTTATGAAGAAGTGCATTCGCCGGAAATGTTCGAGCCTCATTTTGGCGTGGACGAGAGCGGAAAGGGCGATTTTTTCGGGCCGCTGGTGATTTCCGGCGTCTATGTCGATGGCGGGATTGGTCGCAAACTTCTCGATGCCGGCGTGGTGGATAGTAAGCGAATCGGCTCCGATGCGCGGATTCGCGCCTTGGCGGACGCGATTCGGAAAACCTCACTTGGCCTGGCAGAAACAGTTCTGATTGGACCGGCCAGGTACAACGAGCTTTATGAGAAGTTTGGGAACCTCAACCGGCTGCTTGGGTGGGGGCACGCGCGAGTGATCGAGAATTTACTGGCGAAAAAGCCGGGGTGCCCACGATCGCTATCGGATCAGTTCGCGGACCCGAGTGTGATCAAGGCGTCGTTGCTGAAGCATGGTCGCAACATCGTCATCGAGCAACGCCCCAGAGCGGAGTCGGACATCGCTGTAGCATCGGCTTCGGTTCTGGCACGCGAGGCATTCGTGAATTGGCTAGATCGCAGAGGGAAGGAGCTCGGATTGCGACTCGAGCGCGGCGTGTCTGCGAACGTAAAAGAAACCGCAAAAAAGTTGGTGGAAACGAAGGGGCCAAGCGTGTTGCGCGGTGTGGCAAAAGTGCATTTCCGAACCGCGCACGAGATTGCGCCGGATGATTATCCGGCCCCTCCCTCACGCAAGAATTGGCGAGGATGAGCTTGTAGAGCAACAGCTATACCAACTTTGCAGTTCCGGCCGAGGGCGTTAGTCGTTTAAAAAATTTATATTTTTTGTGCCTAATTTAGCCACCGCAACCCCAACGGGGAGCGAATAGTAAATAGATATGGCCAAGTTAACCAAGCGCGACATCGTGGTGTCGATCAGCAATCAAACCGGCATGGTTCAGCATCAGGTGTTCGATGTGGTTCAGCGGACGCTCGATAAAATCACCGACAGTCTGGCCAACAATATTCCGGTTGAGCTGCGCAACTTCGGTGTGTTCCAGCCTCGACTGACAAAGGCGCGCGTGGGCCGAAATCCGAATCAGCCTGGCAGCAGTTTTGTGATTCCACCGCGGGCAACGGTGAAATTTAAAGCTGGCAAGGTCATGCGTCAGCGCGTGGAGAACCTTTCACGCGAACTGAAAGAAGCTTCTGAGCGCCAGAGCAAGACGGCAGCGGGCAGCGGCGACGGCCGATAGCTATCTACGCGAGCAAATTTTGAATTGCCTTTTCCAGCTGTTCGAAGTTGATCGGTTTGGTGAGGTGCTCGGAGAAACCGGCAGCACGGGCCTCGTTTACGTCGTGTTCTGTGCCGAAGCCAGTGAGCGCGATTCCAGGCAAGGGTTTGCTGCTGCGCACTTCGCGCATTAAATCGTAGCCGCTGCAGTCCGGCAGCCCGATATCGCTGATGAGCAAATCGAAATCCTCGGTGCGCACCTTTTCGGCGGCCTGCTCGCCCGAATACGCCACGGTAACTTCGTAGCCGCGACGCTCGAGCATCCGCTTCATGCCGATGCAGGTATCCTGGTGATCGTCGACCACCAGGACCCGCCGATGCCGCGGGACAGCAGCGTCCCTTTCTGACTCGCCAGCGCGACGTTCCCCAGCCCGTTCGCCGTCACCGCCCGCCGGCGTTGGCACCGTCTTTAATTCTACCGAAAACGTGGCGCCTCGATCTTTACCAGCGCTCTCCACGCGGATTTGGCCGCCGTGCGCATCGATGAGCGCCTTTGAAATCGCCAAGCCAAGGCCAAGACCTCCGAAACGCCGAGTGATCGAAGTCTGTCCCTGCTCGAAAGCGTTGAAGATTTTTTCGATCTTCTCCGGCTCAATGCCGATTCCGGTATCGTTGATCCGAACCAAGATTTTTTCCGGAGCCGGGTTCAGGGTATCGATAATGATACGGCCTTTCTCTGGGGTAAATTTGACGGCGTTCTTGATCAGATTCCAAAAGACTTGCTGTAGGCGCGCGGAATCGCCTTCCACGTATGTATCCGTGGCGCGCAGCCGGAATTCGACCTCCAGAGATTTTGCCGCGATGTCCTCGCGGCAGATTTCGTAAGCGCGGTGGAGGATTTCGTGGGCGCAAACCGTCTCGAAACTCAGCTGGAGTTTGCCCTTTGCGATGCGGGTGACATCGAGCAGGTCGTCAATCAAACGCGCTTCCAACTCGACGTTGCGCCGGATGACCTCGACGGCCTCTCGGACTGGCGCGGAATCGGGCATGTTCGCTTCCAGCTCGCCAACCATCGCAATTACCGGCGAAAGTGGATTCCGCAATTCGTGTGAGAGCAACGCCAGGAATTGGTCTTTCGCGGCATTGGCAGCGATGAGCTCCTGACGCAGTTTCACGTCGCGCGTTTTGTCTTCGACGAGATACAGCACGCCTTGGATGATTTCCTGCGGGCCTTGGAGTCGGAGCAGGTTAATGTCCAAAAAATGCGTCATACCTGTCTTGTCTTTCAACGGGTGTTCGATCAGCTGGAAGGGCGTCCCAAACGAAAGCACTCTGTCGATTGCGGTTGGAGGCGAGATTTTCACGTCATCATAAGTCGCTTCAGTGATTTCCTGGTCGGGCGGCAAATCTCCAAAACGCTGCGCCATCTGTGCAAATGCATCGTTTGCCTGAAGAAAACGGCGCGACGTCGGATCAACGAAGGCAATGCCGCTGGGCATGTTGGCCAGTATTTTTTCGTTGAAGATGACCTCCCGTTCGATCCGTCGCGTAGATTCCAGCTGCCGCTGGTAAAACCGGCTGCCAAGCCACGCGACGACAGCCGTGAGGACGACCAGCCAGGCCGCCAACACAGTCATTCGCCCAAGAAGATCATGGACCGGCTTGTAGGCGAGGCTTTTCGGTTGCCCCACTACCGCCACCCAACCGGTCGGCTCGATCGGACTAAATGAATAGAGGTTCCCGTGCTCCTCAAAATGCCCGGTTTTGTTTTGACGGATTTCCTTGATCAACAGCCCACCCTCCGCGGAAGTCGCGCTGGGGTTCGGCGTAAAATCACTTGCGAAAAGCGCCACGCCGTTTTGGTCGAGAACTTCGAAGAGAAACCGATCCGAAAACTCGATTGTGGACAATCGCCGTCCAATTCTTTCGACGAGAACGGAGTCGCCGACGAAGCCGAGGATCGTTCGGTCGGGGCCGCGAACTGCGGCCACAATGTCGGTGACCAGGCGCTTGTCAGACAAGCGTGGATGGACCGGCGAGATAACAGCTTCGTCGGATGCGGCTGCTTGTTGGCGCCAGTAACTGGACCCAAAATCCTTGCCGATCATCTCGGGTGCAGTCGGGATCGACGCAATCAACGTGCCATCCGGCGCAGTGAGAAACATTCCATCAATATTCGGATGCGAATAAAATGCCGAGTTGAGCCATTGCTCGGCGGCGGGCGCGGCATTTGGCGCGCTGAGAATTTTCGAAATTTCGGGAAGCGTCTGATAATAGTTAATGATGCCCCTGCTGCGGCTGAGATCCTGGCCGACCAGGTGGCCCACCAGTTGGATCAAGGTTTGGCGGTCGCGCAGGATTCGCGATTCGAGAGTGTCGCGCAAGATCGTATAGGAAACGATCAGCGTTAAAATGGAGGGAATCCATCCCGCTAAAAGGATCGGGAAGACGATTTTAAACCCTTCGAAACGGCGTTGCCTTCGTTTCTCAAATGTGCCTCGCAATTGCATTCCCGTAGCTGCGAAAAAATTGGCTTCTCACCCTTAACCGGCTCTCCGCCCTCGGCAAGGCGAATGTAGTAATTCCGCTTAGCTGCTTTGCCGAATCGCCAGGTTTAACTCGCTGGCCTGTGCGCGGATCGCTTTCACATCTTCCAATCTAAATCCCCCTGCGGCTGCTTTGCTTAGGGAAGCCCGAATAGCATTTACGCCGGTCCGGATTTTTTCAAAGAGCGGTGTGTGGGCGAGCGCTGGTGGCAGAGTCTTCAATTCTTCAGCGAAGTAATCGCTCAAGTCCTGTTGCACCAGAACGTTTGCTCGTTGCGGCGAGAAATTTAATTCGATCGCCGCTGCGCTGATCTCTAGTCCACGTAGCCAGCCGCCGAGTCTGATCAAGTGTGCCATCTTCTGATCGCGCAGTTGTATCATTGCCTGCTCCACGTCCGCTTGCGTGGCGATGAGTTCCCTTTGCACCGCGAGCCACTCGCCCCGGCGCGCCAGATCGGTCAGACTCGCACTATGACATGTCACCCGATCGGCCACGCCCAGCCCGCGCGCTTCTCTCAATAGCACGCGCCCGAGATCATCGACTGCGCTCTTCCGTCCGGCTTCAACAACCAAAAATCCATCGGCCACCAATCTCCCAAAGATCAGTCGCTTTCGCTCGCGAGTGGCAGGACTTACCTTGGAAAATTCCCGCTGCAATTGTTCGAATGGCAGTGGGCTCAGTGCGTCAAGCTGTTGGAAAATGCGCTCGATGGAGGGGGCAGTGTAAACGTTCACGCCCAGCTCCTCCCGCTCGTATTCTTCCAGCGCGAGCGGTTTTTCTTGGCCAACCAGCGAGATTGCGAAGCCCGCTCCCGCGGCACACATGATCGACACTGAGTGGAGCCATCCTTTTTGCAGCAGCGGATTCATTTGAGTTGATCACACTTGGAGCATTTCCAAGCCAAAAGGTACGAATTTTTTGATTTGACGCACCCGCTGGAAATTGCATCATGTCGCCCTTGCTGCCTTAACAATTCGCGGCAAGGCGGAAACTGCCATGCACGGAAGCCTCGGACACATCATCTGGACGGTCTGCTACCTCGGCGTGCTGATTGGATTATCGGCTTATGGCATTCACCGCTATTTCATCATCTATCTGTTTTTGAAAAACAGAGAGCGTGGCCCGGTGCCGGCCCGGCAGTTCGAGCAATTGCCGAAGGTGACTGTGCAGTTGCCGATCTTTAATGAAATCTATGTGATCGAACGCCTGCTGCGTTCGGTGAGCCAGATGGACTATCCGAGGGAACTTCTTCAGATCCAAGTGCTGGACGATTCCACGGACGAAACACGCGAAGTCGTCGCGTCGTGTGCGGAGGAGCTCCGCCAGAAAGGCTTCAATGTCCAACGTATTCATCGCGTCGATCGCATCGGATTCAAAGCCGGCGCGCTCGCGGCGGGATTGGAAGCGGCAGAAGGCGAGTTCATGTGCATTCTCGATGCGGATTTTGTTCCGCAGCCGGACCTGCTAAAACGCACAATCCATTTCTTTACCGATCCGAAAATAGGAATGATTCAGACACGATGGGGCCATCTGAACCGTGGCTACTCACTCCTCACGCGCATGCAGGCGATTTTCCTCGACGGACACTTGCTATTGGAGCAGACCGCGCGGAGCCGGAGCGGCCGTTTTTTTAACTTTAACGGTACCGCCGGTCTATGGCGCCGTTCCTGCATCGAGCAAAGCGGCGGCTGGCAGCACGACACGCTGTGCGAAGATCTCGACCTGAGTTATCGCGCTCAACTCGCCGGTTGGAAGTTTATCTATCTTTCCGATGTTGTTACTCCAGCGGAGTTGCCAGTAGATATGAACGGCTTCAAGTCGCAACAGCATCGCTGGACCAAGGGTTCGATCCAAACGTGTAAGAAATTGTTGCCCACGATCTGGGCAAGCCGACTTCCATTTCCGATCAAACTTGAGGCGACAGCGCATTTGATGTCGAACTTCGCTTATTTGCTGCTGGCCATTCTCTGCGTCTTATTGCATCCCTCCTCCGGTGCCCCCGCGGGAGGCTGGCTACGGACGTTGCTCATCGACGTCCCAGTCTTCCTTGCGGCATCGGTGTCTGTGGCCGTTTTTTACATTGGCGCACAGCGGGAGCTACATCCGCGAACATGGATGAAAGAAATTCTTTTCCTGCCGTGTTTGCTCGCTCTTGGAATTGGCCTTTCGCTCAATAATGCGCGCGCTGTGGTGGAAGCGCTGATCAATCACAAATCTGATTTCACTCGCACGCCCAAGTACGGCATTGAACGCAAATCACAATCGTGGCGCAGTTGTAGATACCGGCCGATCAAACCGATGCTCCCGTTGGCAGAATTGGGTTTTGCGATTTACTTCAGTTACTTTCTCTGGTTCGCAATCACGCACGGCCAGTTCCTGTCCGTGCCATTCCTGCTCATGTTCCAGAGCGGCTTCCTTTACGTTTGTTTCGCTTCGTTCGCAAGCCGCTTGCCAAAAATTAGCTTTGGCGGCTCGCGCGCCGCAGCTGCAATTCCTGCGTGACAAAACTAGAATTATCGGCTAAAAAGTTGCGCATGTTTCGGCGATTGACTGTGATTTTCAGTCTGGTTTCGATGCCGCCAGCGTTTTCCGCCACACAACTTACACAGCTTGATACGTCGCACCGTCTGATAATTAGCATCCTCGACCAGAAGCTAATGCTTCTCGAGAATGGTGGGAGAGTGGCAATTTACCCAGTGTCAACGTCCAAGTACGGCGTGGGCGATTTTCGGGGAAGAATGACGACCCCCGTCGGTTATCTCATGGTCGCGAAAAAGATCGGTGATAACGCCCCGGTCGGCGCGGTGTTCCACAATCGGCGATGGACCGGTGAAATTCTCCAGCCAAACGCTCCGGGCCGCGATCCGGTCACCACGCGGATCATTTGGTTGAGCGGACTTGAAGCGCAAAACGCGCAGGCGTTTCCCCGTTGCATCTACATCCACGGTACTCCGGAAGAAAAGACAATTGGACGTCCAGCGAGCTACGGTTGCATCAGAATGAAGGCCAGCGATATCGCCGTGCTTTATGATCAAATCCCAGTGGGGGCAGTGGTGCAGATCACTACCGATCGATTGCCCAAAGTGCCAAAGGCGCGGCCAACGCCAACCACTAATGCGTTGGTCGTGCAAAACCAACAACCGACCAGCCAGCAGCAGCCTGAGGCAGAATCGGCATCGGGCACACTCACCGTCGAGCAAATGCGAATGGCGGGAGCACTTGCTCGAGAACGGCAAAAAGCGCAGGGACGCAAGGCGACGCCGGGGCTGAACAAGGGCGCGGTCGCGGCCCAAAATAATCCGCGCGCGTAAGATAACGCGCGCGCATTCGCTGGTTCCTTTCCGATGTTGACAATCGCGATTGCGTCGCGAGCGTCCACGTCCGCGAAGTTAACTTAATATGGCTAATACCAGATCAGCCGCCAAACGTACCCGCCAGGCCTTGAAACGATCGTTGCGTAATCGCAACGTGGTGACTCGACTGCGAACCTTGCAGAAGCAAGTACGGTCTTCAAAGACGCCGAATGCGGAGCAAATTCGGCCCGCCATCGCGGCGATTGATAAAGCTGCCAAGCGTGGGATTATTCATCGAAACGCTGCCCATCGTCGTAAATCACGGCTCAATAAGGCGCTGGTGGCGGCGAGGTAATCCACTCTAGCCGCTTCCCGGCAGGAGGCGCGACGCCGAGTGTTTTGCAGTGCAGTCGCCGCGCGCTTCGTAGAAACGAGGCTACAGTAAATGCCCTTTGCATATCGCGTTGGCCGGATAGATTCTTTGAATGATTTCCGCTCTTCTGCTGATTCTTTCGGTGGCCGCGTACCGTATTACATCCGGCCTCTTGATTCATTCCGGCGCAGGCTGGCTTTCCAACTTCACGCCGCTCGCGGCAATCGCGCTCTGCAGCGCCGCATATTTTCCTAAGAAATACAAGTTTTCAGTGCCGTTGGTGACGCTGTTTATTTCCGATGCGGTAATTAATTTTCGGTACGGCGCGCCGCTGCTCGATCCGCAGATTCTTGTTCGCTATGCGGCGCTTGCAATCGTCGGATGCATTGGAGTCCTTTTGCAGAATACGGCGTCGCTGAAGACGCTTTTGCCGGCTTCCATTGCGGGATCGACGATTTTCTACGTGATTACGAACGCGTTTTCTTGGTTGAGCGATCCGGGCTACGCGAAAAATTTCGCAGGACTTGTTCAATCGCTTACGGTCGGATTGCTTCAATACAGCGCGACGCCGAGTTGGATGTTTTTCCGCAATTCACTCGTCAGCGATCTTTTGTTCACTCTGCTGTTTGTTGTTTGCATGAATCTGGGCCGAAACACGGAGACATCGCGAGCCCGCGCCGCGCGGTTCCGTCCCGCCGCTGCGGGATGACCGCCATGCAGTCGGGAGAGCAGCGCGACGAAGTCGAGATGCTCTCGCTGATGTTGTTGATCCGGCGTTTCGAGGAGCGCGCCAGCCAGCAGTATCAAGCGCAGAAGATCGGCGGTTTCTGTCATCTTTACATCGGTCAGGAAGCGGTGGTGACCGGCGCTGTGGCCGCGGTCCGCCCCGATGACTACATTATCACCGCTTACCGCGATCACGCTCATGCACTTGCCCGTGGCACGAGCGCGGATGCATGCATGGCTGAGCTATTCGGGAAGGAGACCGGCTGCTCGCGCGGACTCGGCGGATCGATGCATTTCTTCGACCGGAAAAACCATATGTATGGCGGTCACGCAATCGTCGGCGCGCACGTGCCGCTGGCGGTCGGGATGGCTTTTGCTACCAAATACCGGGACGAAGATCGCGTGACCCTTTGTTTCTTCGGCGACGGTGCAATCAACCAGGGCGCGTTCCACGAAGCGCTAAACCTCGCCGCTCTTTACAAGTTGCCGATCGTTTTCATTTGCGAAAACAACCTTTTTGCCATGGGCACCTCGGTGAAAAGATCGACGTCGCTCAAGCAAATTGTTGATCGCGCGGAAGGCTACGACATTCCCGGAGAAATTGTCGATGGAATGAACTTTCGCGAGGTGCGCGACAAAATTGCCGAGATTGTGGATTCGATTCGCAAAGAACCGCACCCGGCTTTCCTGGAAGTGCGCACCTATCGCTACCGCGGCCACTCGATGTCGGACCCGGCAAGTTACCGAACCAAACAAGAACTGGAGAAATATCGGCTTGATGATCCGATCACTCGTTTGCGGGCGCAGCTCACACGCGAGGGAAAATTGACTAACGAACAATTCGACCTGCTCGACAAACGTGCGAAGGAAACAGTGCTGGCCGCTGTGAAGTTTGCCGAGAAGAGTCCTCAGCCGTCGCTCGACAAACTTTACGATTACACTTACGCCGATGGAACGAAGCCGTGAGAGAAATTACTTATCGTCAGGCGCTCAATGAAGCGCTCGCAGAAGAACTCGAGCGCGATCCGAACGTTTTTCTGATGGGCGAAGAAGTCGCCGAATACCAGGGCGCTTATAAGGTCAGCCACGGGTTGCTTCAGCGCTTTGGTCCGCGGCGCATCATCGACACTCCAATCAGCGAAAACGGGTTCGCTGGCCTGGGGGTCGGGGCAGCGATGGTGGGGTTGCGGCCGATCATTGAGTTCATGACCTTCAGTTTCTCACTGGTCGCTTTCGATCAGGTTGTGAATAACGCACCAAACATGTTCACGATGTCGGGTGGCCAATTCAATATTCCGATCACGTTCCGCGGCCCGAACGGGCCCGCGCACCAACTCGGGGCCACGCATTCGCACGCGACGGAAAACTTTTACGCCAGCGTGCCCGGTCTCAAAGTTTGCGCACCGGCCGCGCCGCGTGATGCAAAAGGGTTATTGAAGACGGCCGTGCGCGACGACAATCCGGTGCTCGTTTTGGAGGCGGAACTGCTCTACGGCTCGAAGGGAATGGTCGAGCCGCCCGATGAAGAGCTACTTATTCCGCTCGGTAAAGCAGACGTCAAACGTGAAGGCAGCGACGTGTCGATTATCTGTTACGCACAGACTGTTCCACTCGCGCTCAGAGTTGCGGCTCAATTGGAAGAGGAAGACATTTCCGCGGAGATTGTCGATCTTCGTTCGATCAAGCCGCTGGATGAGAAAGGGATTTTCGATTCGGTTGCGAAGACGCATCGCGTGGTGATCGTCGAACAGGATCATCCGTTTTGCGGCGTCGGCGCGGAGGTTTGCTACCGGATTCAAAAAAACATCTTCGATGCGCTCGATGCTCCCATTGTGCGCGTATCTCAAGAAGATGTACCCCTGCCCTATAACGAGCGCCTCGAGAAGGCCGTCCTCCCAAACGCGGACAAACTCATCAACGCCGTGAAACAGGTTTGCTACGCGTGAACCCAGTTAAAAGAGTTACAGGTGTTGCAAGGATTAAAGAGACGATTGTAACGATGTAACCGTCTTTAACTATTCTCTCCATGCCTGAAATCCAGATGCCCAAGCTCAGTGATACGATGACTGAGGGCACTCTCGTCGTGTGGAAAAAAAAGAAGGGCGATAAAGTTTCCGCTGGGGAAGTGCTCGCTGAGATCGAGACCGACAAGGCAACGATGGAATGGGAATCGCCCGAAGACGGCACGCTCACGGAGATTTATGTCGAAGAAGGCGGCAAGGTAAACGTCGGTGACAGGATCGCCTTCATTGGAGGTGAAGGCGAGGAAGAAGAAAAAGAAAAACCGGAGGAGGAAAAAGAGGAAAAACCGAAAGCCGAAGAAAAAGAAGAAGAGAAAGCGAAGCCAAAGAGGGAGGAAGCAAAAACGGAGCCGGAGAAGAAAGAAGAAACGCCGAAAGAAAAAGCTGAAAAAAAAGAGGAGAAAGAGGAAGCCGCGCCAAAAGAGGAAAAGAAACCAGTTGAAAAACGAGTGCCGACGATCCAAAAGACCGAAGAAGCGCGCGTGAAAGCGTCGCCGGTTGCGCGCCGGGTCGCTGCTGAACTCGGTGTTGACCTTTCGAGCGTGAAGGGTACCGGTCCGGAAGGCCGCGTCACCGAGACCGACGTGCGCGCCGCAGCAAAATCAAAACCCGCCGCTCCGAAAGCTTCCGTCCCGGCTGCCATCAAAGCTGGCGAAAGCGCGCGCATTCAACTTTCCGGGATGCGCAAGATCATCGCACAACGGTTGGTCGAAAGCCTCGGGCCTGTGCCACATTTTTATCTCACCATCGATGTCGATGCCGGCCCACTCATGGAAGCGCGCGAGGAATTGAAGTCAGCAGGCGAAAGCGAGGACGCTGCAAAAATTACGGTCAACGATTTTGTCTTGAAAGCGGCAGTGCAAGCCGCTGTCAAAGTGCCGCGCGTGAATGCCTCGTTTGATGGCGACGCAATCGTGCAGTACGCCGATGTCGATCTTGGCATTGCCGTTGCGATCGAAGATGGACTGCTAACGCCGGTGATTCGCGCCGCACAAAACAAATCACTGCGCGAGATTAGCGAACAGGCCAAGGATTTGGCGCATCGCGCGCGCAACAAGCGGATGAAACCGGAGGAATTTCAGGGTGGCACGTTCACTGTCTCGAACCTCGGCGGGATGGGAATCGACAGTTTCTCCGCTGTCATCAATCCGCCTCAAGGGTTCATCCTCACCGTAGGCAAAATCACAAAAGTTCCGGTAATCGACGACTGGGACCAAATCGTAGTTGGGCATCGCATGTCGCTCACCATGAGCTGCGATCATCGCGTCATTGATGGCGCCCTCGGTGCGGAATACCTGAAAGAACTGCGCCATCTCCTCGAAAACCCAGCGCTGCTGCTGGTATAAGGAGAACTCAAAACGTTTGAGGTTCGCCACGAACAAAAGCAATCGTAATTTCGATCGTTTTTCTTTAGCGACAAGATGCGAGCCGATGAGGGGCGGAAACCGCGCAAGAGATTTAAAAGGCATGCAGCAAAAAGGCGAATCATTTAGCGATGACGGTTTCGTGGGTCCAGTTCCGCTTTTTACTCACGCTCAGTGTGCGCTGATTATGCATCATCTCCGTTATGGCAACGCGTCCGAGCCGTTAGCGTGGGAGAAAGGACATGCCGCGAGTGATCATTTCTTTTTTCAGCTTGCGACTCGACCTGCGCTGCTTGCGCAACTGCGGTTGCTATTGGGAAGCGATATCTTGCTTTGGGGCGTCAGCTTGGTCACGCGCGAACCAAACCAAGTCCATCCGTGGCACACGGACATTGAAAGTTCCGCGCCGGGTGGTCAGTTCGCCTCGGTGTGGATCGGAATCGAAAACACCAGCCGCGAATCCGCACTTCAACTAATCACTGGCTCGCACGTAATCGGAAAGACCATTCAACAAGTTGCGTATGAACATGGCGTCCGGCGAGGCGAAGCAACGGCGGCCACGGTGCTCGATTGGGCGCGCGAAGCTGTTCCTTCAGCACGGTTTGTTCAACCGGCGATGAATGATGGAGACGCGCTTTTCTTTGATGGGCGCCTTTGGCACGGTTCAGAGAACATGCGCGCCGAAGGGGCGCGCACTGCGTTGCTGTTTCAATACGTTGCGGCAGGCAATCCTGTGAAGATGCCTGATTTCGGTCAGCTCGAATGGCCTTTTCAATTTAAGCGTTCGCGCGTCCCGGTCTTGCTCGTGAGTGGCAGCGATTCAACCCGCACAAACTACGTTGTCCCGTCGCCGGTACCACGGGTCACCCCGCTGGCGAATCAATTTCGTCCGCTCAAGCTTCCAATACCGGAAGATCGCGTTCGTCGCTGGCGTCCGCAGCATCTCTTCGCTGGTACGACGCCAAACGTTTTGCGCATGAACGCGCATGTGTCTGTTCTCAGCCCGGGGTATTCGCCCCACGCGCCGCATGCGCACTCCGAGGAGGAAATCCTGATCGTCCTGGATGGGGAAGCCGAACTGGTCATAGCGCGCAGCGAAAGTGGATCTGATGCGCGCTATGAACGACTACGCGCCGGGTCGTTCGTTTATTACCCTGCTTTTCAGTTCCATACCATTCACAACCCCACCGCCACGCCGATTACTTATCTGATGTTTAAGTGGACGGGTCTACCTTGGGAGAGCGAAGCGCCGCTCAAGACAACGTTGAATAAGACCGGGCGCATTACCCGAACTACCGATGTGCCGTTTGCTGCGGAGGTCGTTCTTGAGGGAGCTACTCATTACCTGGCGAAACTTCATGTCCACATAACCGAACTGCAACCCGGTGCTGGCTACGCGCACCACGCAGATGATCATGATGTGGCGATCGTCGTGCTCTCAGGAATGGTGGAGACGATGGGTCACCGCATGGAACCCCACTCGGTCGTTTACTTTCCAGCACACGAAATGCACGATATGAAAAATCCCGGCCCGTCGCTAGCACGCTATCTCGTGTTCGAATTCGACGGATCGTCAGCCGGCGAAGCTAGCGCTTCGCTACCAACAGTTCCGCGACGATTATCTTTGCAGGGGGGGAGATACCGCGCTTATTGGGGACTGCGCCGACGTTTCGCGGCGACACCATTGTGGCAGGTGCTGAGGCCGATCTACAGGCGACTCCGTTGAAATTTTGCAGCCGCGTAAATACTGCTCAGGCTGGCGGTCCATCTCTCAGCAATGTTGCAAGTCTAAAAGCGTGTGGTCGATTACGGTTTCGCTGTTTCCCACGTCATAAAATCGTCCAATGTTTGCCGGGTTTTAGCGACTACAAATTCGATGACAGTGGCGTCATCGACGAAGCCGAGAAACGGCGTCTTGTCGGGAATTAAATCGAACGGATCGACCAGGTAATTGAGAGCAGCAACGATCCACAGGAGCGCGTCGTTGGGAACCTGCTCGTATTCGCCGCGATGGCGTGCGCGGATCAAACGCAGCATGGTTTGAAGGTAAGGCCAGTTCTCTTCAAAGGCTTCCTTGGGCACGGCGGCCGCTTTTGTCGCCGCTTCGTTGAAAAGCGCATGCAGACTTTCAGAATTATTGATGGACGATCTTGCGTCCTCTAAAGCTCTGGCGAACGCTTCGCTGCGCAGGGCTGGTCTTCGATAGGGAACGTTCGCCTCGAGATTTTTCGAGGCAGACCGTTTCTCAACCTTGTTGTGCGATTTCGTTTTTACCTTTTTCATGTGGCGCTATGAAAGCAGCGCTGTGCGCCGGTGAGAAGCCGATTCGGAGGTTTGCGGCATAGGTTCCACTCATTTCGTGGGCAGAGATGCCGATGCCGCTAAGGTTTTGTCGCGAGAATCAATGGCGAAGGCCCGGGCACTCCCAGCTTGCGCACTTTCCTGAAGCCTGCGTCTTCGAGCCAGCTTTTGATTTCGTGGAAACTGAAGGTGTCACCCTTTTCGGTATTGACCAGCATTTGCACGGCAAACATCAGCGAGGGCAGCGGTTCGGTCCGATCGTCATTCACCAGCCATTCTGCAATGGCGATCGTGCCGCCGGATTTTAGCGCGCGGAAAGTTTTCTTGAGCAACTGGCGGCTGCGATCTTCGCCTTCACTGTGCAAAATATGGCCCAGCGTTGCGATGTCGTAACCGTTCCCAAAATTTGTTTCCAACAAATCTCCTCCAATGAATTCGAATCGATCGCCGACGCCAAATTTTTCCGTGATTCGTTTGGTAGTCGGAATCATTCCCGCCCAATCGACCGCGGCTACGCGCACGCGCGGCGACTTTTGCGCCAGCGCGATTCCCCAAATGCCGGAGCCAGCGGCGAGATCGAGAACGCGCAATTCATTTTTCGTTTTAGCCACTTTCAAATGATCTCCGAGTTTTTGCGCAACGGGATAGCTCATTGGGATAATATTTTCCACGAGCTGACTGAAGAATTCGGTGCCTTCGGTCTCTTGATTCACCGCCACCGCTGGACGGCCTTCGCGTACGATGCCAGTTAGGCGCAGCCATTTGGAAATGAGCTGTGGCGCAATCGTGCCAAAAAACCCCGCGTGGGTTCCGGGCTTCTTGCTGATAAGAAACGCAGCGCTTTCTGGTGTCAGCGAATATTTTTCTTGTCGATTCTTTTTTAAAAGTTCGAGTCCGACGAGCGCATTCATGACCGCTCGCAGACCGCGCTCGGACGCGCCAGTTTCCTTTCCAACTTCCTGGACTGTTTTCGCTCCGCTTTCCAGCGTATCGAAAACCTCGTTGGTTACTGCCGCGCTGATGATGAGCGGCGGCGCGTAGGCGAAGCCAAGTTGCTGCAGACGTTCGGGAGTGACTTGTTTCTTGCGGCGAGTTTTCTTCGGCATGGTTGCTTTGGATTTCTCGGATTGTAAGATCGATAAGTAGCAAGCGCGCGAGCGCTGGCAAATGCAGTCTACCGTGTCGAAAAATTCGTCTGAGGCAAAAGCAGAGGGTGCGACTTCCCTCATCGTTCACGTGACGCGCGGAAT
>JBKPQL010000047.1:0-28187 GCA_046734045.1 Verrucomicrobiota bacterium | reverse complement strand
CTGCCTCGCTAGGATTCGAACCTAGACAGAGAGATCCAGAGTCTCTAGTGCTACCGTTACACCACGAGGCAACGAGGGAGAAAATTAAGACCGATATCTCCCACCGCAAATCGAGCGCGATGGCGCTCGCGCGATATTCAAGCCGCTGCCGTTTTCGCGCCGAGCAAGATCTCAGCGCTTTCTCGTGCCGCTTCGACTTCCAAAAATTTCCCGTTTTTCGTCACCATTTCACGCGCTTGTTCCACCATTTTAGCAATCATTTCGTCGTCGTGATTCGGATCATGATGGAAAAGCAGAAGCCGGCGCACATCTGCATCAAGCGCTAGCGAAACTACACTGCTGAGGGAACTGTGGCCCCAACCGATGTGCTTCGCGTACTCCTCATCCGTATATTGGGTATCCAGAATTGCCACGTCGCAGCCTTGAAGAAACTCGACCATCTTTGCGCGCTCTCCAGCAGCGAACTCTCGCGCCTCGTCCTCGCCGATTCCATCGCGCGAGGCCAACTGCAGTTTAAGCTGCTCGTACGGTTCATTATCAGGAAAGAACGCGATTGATCCCGAACTTGTAAAGAGACGGTAACCTGCGCAAATGCCTGGGTGATTAGCAAACCTGGAGCGCACTTGCACTTTGCCAACTTGAAACTCCATCTCCTTCAGTTCTTCAATCGCCAGATGGCTTGGGAGCTCGCGTAAGGTCACCGGGAAAAACGGCGTCTCCATCTGGCTGGCCAGAATCTTGGCCAAACCGGCGCGAGCTCCTTCATAGCCCAATACGCGAATCACGTTTTTCCGATTGTACGCTGGGGAAAAAAAGGGCAGTCCCTGAATATGGTCCCAGTGCGTGTGCGTGATCAAAAGAGTTAACTTCATCGAGCGAGACCCAAATTCTTTGTCTAAAGCGATACCGAGCAGGCGAATTCCGCTGCCGGCATCGAGAACAATGATCTCGCCATCAGCGCGCACTTCCACGCAACTGGTGTTTCCACCGTAACGGACTGTGCTCTTCCCGGGAACCGGAATCGAACCGCGAACGCCCCACAGCCTTATTCGCGCTGGTGCCGATTCATCTTCGGCTGTCGGTGTTGGCTTGGGCCGGCGGGGAATTTGAGGCAGAAGCCGGTCAATCGTGCTGGAGAGCAACTCCCACGTGATCGGCTTGAGCAGGTACTCATCCGCGCCGGCTTGGAGCGCGCTGGCTTTATCGACTCCATAGTCGCGCCCCGACACGACGATGATCTTCGTTGGTTGAAGTTGCTCCCGAATTGTGCGGCAAACCTGAAAACCATTCGATTTCGGCATTAACAAATCGCACAGAATAAGCTCCGGCCGATCGCGCAACGCCAACTCAAGGCCGGCATCGCCGTCAGTCGCTTGCAACACTTTCCAATCTTCGCGTGTGAAAAGACCTGCGAGGGCGCGCCGGCTCTCGGCGTCATCTTCAATGATCAAAACACGAGGCATGGGGCTAGACTGTTTCGCGCCCTTTCATATAAAGCAAGCTCGAATCAAAATCTCCAGTTCTTTTTCCCGCACTCGTGCAGGATCTCTCAAAAGAAAATCGGAATAATCAAGATTGCGAGGACGTTCACGACTTTGATCATTGGATTAATCGCCGGGCCGGCGGTGTCTTTGTAAGGATCACCGACAGTGTCGCCAGTGACTGCCGCAGCGTGAGTGGCTGAACCTTTGCCGCCGAGATTTCCTTCCTCGATAAACTTTTTCGCGTTATCCCACGCGGCGCCACCGGAAGTCATGGCGATCGCAATAAACAATCCAGTGACGATTGTGCCAACAAGCAAACCACCGAGCACGACCGCGCCGAGTGGCTTAATCCACGCGACCGCAATCACGGCGACCAATGGCAGCAAAGCCGGCACGATCATCTCGCGCAACGCCGCTTTTGTCACAATATCCACGCACCTCCCGTATTCGGGGCGGTCTTGTCCGGTCAAGATCCCGGGCTTCGTCTGCAATTGGCGGCGCACCTCGCGCACGACTGCGCCGGCTGCTTTGCCCACCGCATCCAAGCTGAACGCAGTGAAAATGAACGGCAGCAATCCACCGATGAACAGACCGATGATAACTTTAGGTTCACTGAGCGAAAATTGGTACGAAAAGATTTCACCGCGTCTGGTGATGTGTTGACTTAGCTCCTGCAAGTAAGAGCCAAACAAAACCAGTGCCGCCAATCCGGCGGAAGCGATTGCGTAACCTTTAGTGACGGCTTTCATTGTGTTGCCTACGGCGTCGAGCTCATCGGTCACGGCACGGACTTCCTTTGGCAGATTACTCATCACCGCAATGCCACCCGCGTTGTCGGTAATTGGGCCAAACGAGTCGAGCGAGATGATTATGCCAGCCATTGATAGCATCGACATCACCGCGATCGCGATCCCGTAGAGACCAGCGAAGTGAAAAGTGAGAAGGATCGCCAGACCAATACAGAGAACCGGCAGCGCAGTCGCATGTTCACCGAGAGCCAGGCCGGCGATGATGTTTGTGGCGTGTCCAGTCTCGGAGGCGTAGGCAATCTTTCTTACCGGCCGGTAGTTCGACGACGTGTAGTAATTTGTAAGCGCGACGATGACCGGCGTCATGATCAAACCGATTACCGATGCAAAATAAAGTTGGGCTGGCGAGCGTAACACGCCGCCGATGGTTACACCGGCTGGGAACAGATGTTGCGTGACCGGCCAGAATAGAATCGCGGATATGAGCGCGTTCGTCAGGACGGCACCCATCAGTACCGCTGTTGGATTGCCACGCGCAACATTTACAAAGAACACTCCACAGATCGCTCCCATTACTGAGATTCCGCCGAGAACGAATGGATAAACAATCGCCGCTGGGTTTCCGCCAAGCGTCAACAGTCCAGCCAGAATCGCGCCGACCAAACTGACGGCATAAGTTTCAAACACGTCCGCCGCCATACCGGCACAATCGCCCACGTTATCGCCCACATTATCGGCGATCACGGCTGGATTACGCGGGTCGTCTTCTTCGAGGCCGCTCTCGATCTTGCCCACAAGATCAGCTCCCACGTCGGCGGCTTTGGTGTAAATGCCTCCGCCGAGTCGTGCGAACACGCTAATGAGACTACCGCCGAGTGCCAGGCCCACCAGACTGCGTATCGCCGCATCGCTGCCGATCATCTTTGCTGCGATGGTGTAAAAGATCGACACTGAAAGCAGAGCGAGCCCCACAACAAGCAAGCCCGTTACAGAGCCGCCATTGAATCCCATGCGCAGCGCATTGATCCGCCCAATGCTGGCAGCCTGCGCGGTGCGAACGTTTGCGAGAACGGCCACACGCATTCCGATGAACCCGGCAGCGAGCGAACAGAACGCGCCGATTACAAATCCAATTGCAGTCGGGTGATCTTTGAAAAAGAAAAGTAAAATAAAAATGATCACCGCGACCAAGCTGACCGTCTTGACTTGCCGATTCAGGTAAGCCTTCGCGCCTTCTTGCACCGCCGCCGAAATTTCTTGCATCCGTTCGCTGCCAGCCGAATGGCGCATGACCGCCAGGATGAGAAAAAATGCGAACGCCACGCCGATAACAGCGCATAACATGGACAACGGCACGCCCGAGTTCAGAATTGTTATCCCAAATAAAACGCTCATGAATCTCCCGGCTGAAAGGTCGGGACTTTAGTGGCTTTTTACCCGCTCGCAATCGGTTATTTAGAGCGAGCAAACCTGTTTCGCGAAAGAGCGCGCGAGACGTGTTAAAGCTCAAAAAACGTGCGCAGTCGTTGCAGGAAACTTGCCGTGTATTCGCGCTCGGTTTTTTCGTGCTGAGCCTGCGAGGCTGCTTCTTTCAGGATGCCTTCGTTTTCCATTTTGCGTTTGGCCAGTAACTCGCTCAGTCGCTCGAGACAATCCGGCGAATCGCGGATCACTTCCGCCATCACCGGCTTGCCGATTTCCAACACGTAACAATCGCTTTCGGCGCGCACGGTCGCCGCGCGACGTTCGCCGGTGAGGAGGGACATCTCGCCGAAGCAATCGCCAGCGCTCAGGGTGGCCACTGGAATCGAACTACTGTTTTTTGAAACCCAAACCCGCGCGGCACCTCGCAACAAGACGAACATGGAGTCGCCCTCAGCGCCTTCCTGGATCACACGCTCGCCGCGCCCGAAATAATTGAGACTTGCTTCTTTGACCAGATTGTCGATCTGGGCATCCGACAAACACTCAAAGAGCGGTTCCTCCCGCAGAACCGCCCGTGCTTCGTCGTAGTCTTCATACTCAGCCGGTTTCGGTCGGCGCTCGACATGCAACGTGCGAATGGGGAAGGGGATTGTGATGCCCTGGCGCTTGAGTTCGTACCAAACGTTGGTGCGCACAGCATCGTTGGTCTCGTTGATCCGGGCGTGATTGCCCATGTAGAATTTGATCTCGTAGATCACAGCGAAATCGGCGAAATCGACCAGGAAAATTTTCACCGGCGGATTCGCCAAAACATTGTTCGCGCTTTGCGCGGCGCGTAGAAGCGCGTCTTTCACGCGATTGGGGCGGTTCTTGTACTCGACTCCGACGCGAATTCGCATCGCATGTGCCTCCGTCGGATAATGAAGATTGACGATCTGATGGCTAACCATCTCGTTGTTGGGGATGTCGAGATAGATGTCGTCGTTGGTGCAGAGGCGAGTGGAACGCCAGTTGATCTCGCGCACTTCGGCGTAGGTGTCGCCCACCTTCAACCAGTCGCCAACCTTGTAAGGGCGGTTAAGCTGGATCGATATGCCACCGATGATCCCAGCAAGCAAATTCTGCCCCGCGAATCCAATGATGATTGCCGCAACCCCTGAACCGGCGAGTATCCCGGTCAGTTGCGCTTCGGCGTGATAGCCATAACTCAGGACCAACAGAAGCGTGACCAGGAAAATGATCCCGCCGACAACCTCACGAAGAAAATGTGGAATCGGCGTCTGTCGTCGTTTTTCGAAATAAAGATCCCACACGTAACGATTGATCAGAGCAACAACGAGTGCAGTGCTAAGGAGAACTACTGCTGCACCCACATGATTTCGCCAGGACGCATGGACTCCATAAACCCAGAGCGCGACGTAGAATGCTAGCGCCAGAGCGAAGAGCCGGAACAACAGGCCCAGCCGCACTCCAGCGCGACGTTTTAGGAACCGGCCCGCGCCAATGGCGACAAAAAACGTCCCGACGAATGCGATTACGGTAATCGTTTCCCGTTCTATTTCGGAGAACGCCTTAAACATTTGGTAGAAACTATATCAAAAAGAGAGGGGCTAAAACAAGCCTCTTAGAATTGTCGCCACGTTTGTGTCTCTAGCGGTCGGGCGCTTCACCCAAACTGCTAGACGATTGAGAGCCTGCCTGAGCGAAGTCGAATGGGTCAATCGCCCTACCTCTGCGGAGCGATGATCAACCAAACCCAGCCTGCCAGAAAACAAAGACCGCCGAGCGGGGTCACGGGGCCAAGCCAGGGGAGATTTGTGAGTGCAATTAAGTATAAACTACCGCTGAAAAGAATAATGCCGGCGAAGAGCAACCACCACGCCCCGCGATTGCCTGTGCCGTAGAGCGCAAGCGCTAAAAGCACGATCGCATGAACGAAATGATAAAGGACGGCTGTATGCCAGGTTTGGAGCGTACCGCGTACTTCGAGTGTTGATCTTAGCGCATGCGCCCCAAAGGCTCCTAAAGCGACAGCAAGAAAACAGAGACCCGCCGCGAGCCGGAAAAACAGATTCGACATACAAACATTATGTCATGATGGGCTTTCCAATCTCAAGTTGAGGTCGCCGGTGCGAGTCTACAGGCTAGGGAGACGCCATGCCATCTGATTGCCAACTGACTGCCTTCACGATTACTGTTCCGCTTATGGCCGTCTGGTTTTGGTACGCTGTTCTAGCGGCTTTGCTTTACGGCGCGCACCAAATCTTTACGCGTCTTGCTGCTGAACGGATCGGAGAAGGTCTCGGCGGATTCGTTGTCGAAGCCAGCGCCGCGTTATCAATTCTAATCTATCTCGCATGCCTATGGTTTGGCGGACGTTGGAACCAGAAGTTCAGTATTTCTGGCTTTAATTATTCGCTGCTGACTGGAATCTGCGTGGGAGCGGGTACGATCGCGTTCTTTCTGCTTTTTCAAAAAGGCGGGCCGCTCTCGTCTGTCCCGGCGATTTTGGCCGGCGGCGCGGCGATCATGGCAATCGCCGGCATCTTGTTTTTCCATGAGACGCCTTCGTGGCAGCGGCTGCTCGGAATCGTGCTCGCGATCGTCGGCTTGTTTTTACTGCGCAGGTAAATCCACTCCCGGACTGCAAGCTCCCATGCCGCACGACTTTCAAACATGAACCTGCAGAGTTGGCTGTTCAGTGTCTTCGGTATTTCGATGTTCATGGTTGGCCTTCGAGCGGAGCCTCCTGTCCAAGCCATGCCTTCACTTGAGAAAATTTTCCGAGTGCCGGCCTCGCATTTTCAAAATCGCTCCAGCGCGCAATTGTCGATAGATGTCGCTCGCGGCATCGGACCAGACGAGGCCGCCGCAATCGCGCTTTATTCCAATCCGGCGTTGCGTGCAATCCGCGATCGTCGCGGCCTGGCGGCGGCGCAACTGATTCAAGCGGGAATTTTGCCAAACCCGATCATTTCGTACGCGCGTGACTATGTGACTGGCGGGAACACAGCAGGGACGATCACTGGTTATAATTTCACCGCGGCCTGGGAGTTTAGTGCGTTGATTCCGTTTTTGCCGAAGCAAACCGCGGCTCGAAAGAATTTCGGCGCGGTGGATTTGGATGTTGCCTGGCAGGAATGGCAGATCGCGATGAATGCCCGCGCGGCCGTTTATCGCGTGTTCAGTCTGGATGCACAATTGGCGCGTGCGCGCGAGGCGAACGAGGGCTTGCAACAAAGCACCGATGCGGTGCGGAAAGCCGCTGAAGCGCACGAGAAAACTGTGCTCGATTTGGCGGCAGTCGAATCGGCCAGCCAGGATTCGCGCGCCACGATGCTGGCACTTCAGCAGGAGTTTGAGAAACAGCGGCTTGGGTTGAACAAGATTTTGGGAGTAGAACCCGAAACGGACGTGACTTTGCGCCAAGGCCTAAATCTGCCTACGCGGCTTGTCCCGCCTGACCAGCGTAGCTTGTTCGATGGGCTCGAGTCGCGCCGGCTCGATCTTCTTGGATTGCAGCAGGGCCTTGAGAGTCAGGACGCTACAGTACGCGCGGCCGTTCTCGCGCAATTTCCGAAAATGTCGGCTGCATTCGTGAAGGCCAGCGACACAACCAATGTACACACCACTGGTTTCAATGTGGCTATCGATGTTCCAATCTTCGATCGCAACCAGGGAGTCATTGCCGCCGAACGAGCCACACGCCAGCGATTGCTCGATGAATATCATCAGCGGCTCTTTGAAGCTCGCTCGGACGTCGCCACGGCAATTGCGGACATTCGTTCGCTGAATCGACAAATCGCCGCCGCCGAGGAAGCGCTGCCGCTTCTGGAAAAGCTCGTTGATTCCGCGCAGACCGCCATCGAGCAGCGAAATGCCGATGTGCTGAGTTACTACACTGCGCGCAGCAACTTGTTGCAGAAGCGAATTCAGCTGATCAAGCTCCAGGAGCAATTACTCGAAGCGCACACTGCCCTGGAGATTGCTTCGGGGCGTTATCTTCCAATCAACAGCGCATTGCACGCGAAATGAAAAGGAGACGAATTATCATCGGCGTTATCGTGCTCGTGTTGATCGTGTGCGCGCTTGCCTGGATCGCTCAGCGGTTTGGAGTTGGAAAAGAGGAGAAAAAGGCTGGCCCGGTTCCGCAGGTGCAGGTCGCGAGAGTGGAAAGAAAAACCGTCACCGAAAAAGTGATTGTTTATGGAAGCGTAGTCGCGCAGCCTGGGAAAACGCATTCTGTTTCAATCGCGTTCGAAACGCGCGTGCGCCACATCCTGGTAGCTCCTGGGCAGTTTGTGCAAGAAAACGATCCGTTGCTCGAAATCGAGCTGAGCCCCGGGGCGCAGGTGCAATTTCAACAAGCCAAAAACGCAGCGGAGGCTGCGCGCAAAGAACTCAAGCAAACACAAGAGCGTTTCAATTTGAAGCTGGCGACAAATCAGGACGTGAGCGCCGCGGAAAAAACCGCGCGTGATGCAGATGCGCAACTTACCGCACTGCAACGCGCGGGCGCTGGAGGCGACAATCGCGTTCACGCGGATGTAGCGGGTGTCATTGCCAAAGTGAATGCGCAAGATGGACAGATTGTTCCGCCCGGCGGTCCGCTAGTAGAAATCGTTGCTGAAAATGAGATCGAAGCAAAACTCGGCGTGGAAGCGGAGGATCTTTCAGCCGCGCAGGAGGGTGCGCCCGTCACGATCATCCCACTGAATGATCCTACCGCGCCCAAAGTGGAGGGCACGATCCGTCTGGTGACGCACCGGATCGACCCGACAACGCGGCTTGTCGATGTTTACGTCGCCTTACCGGAAGGCACCAAATTGCTACTGGATGGCTATGTGCGTGGCGAGATTCAGCGCACCGAGAAAGATACGCTGGCAGTGCCGCGTTCAGCGGTTTTGCCTAACGAATCGCGCGAATTCGAAGTTTTTACCGTCGCAAATAATCATGCGGTCAGGCACACAGTGAAAATCGGCGCGGAAAATCCAAATGAGATACAGGTAATCGCCGACGATCTGCATGAAGGCGATCCGGTCGTAACTGTCGGCAATTACGAATTGGAAGACGGGATGGCTGTCGAAATCAAAAAATGAGCTTCACCGCATGGGCGCACGGCCATGCGCGTTCCATTTTGTTTTTGTTTGGCGCGCTTGCGCTGGCAGGCGCGATCGCAAGTTTTTCGCTGCCGGTTTCACTTTTTCCGCAAGTCAGTTTTCCGCGTGTTCGCATCACACTCGATTCCGGTGACCGGCCGGCTGAGCAGATGACTGTGGAAGTCACGACTCCGGTCGAGGAAGCAGTGCGCGCCATTCCCGGTGTGCGTAGTCTGAGATCCACAATCAGCCGGGGCACTGCAGAGATCTCCGTCAATTTCAATTGGGGCGAAGACATGGTCTCAGCCATGCTGCAATGCCAATCGCAGGTGAACAAAATTCTGCCGAGCCTGCCCACTGGCACTTCGTTCGAAGTCGAGCGCATGGACCCGACGGTATTCCCGGTTATTGCCTACAGCCTCACGTCCGATTCCCATTCGCTCATCGAACTGCGCGATCTCGCTCTCTATACTCTGCGCCCTGCGCTTTCCACTGTCTCAGGTGTCGCTCGAGTGGCCGTGCAAGGCGGGCGCGTCGAAGAGTACCGGGTCACTGTCGATCCAGACAAATTGCAATCGTTCAACATGACGTTAGCCGACGTCGCGAGCGCACTGTCCGCATCAAATGTTCTCGTTGCAGTCGGTCGCCTGGAACAGTACGACAAGCTTTACCTCGTCGTTTCCGACACGCGTTTTAAAAAATTCGATGAAATCGAGCACACCGTGCTGCGTTCCACGCCCGATGGTGTGGTGTTGCTCGACGATGTAGCCACGGTTGAACACTCGGCCGAGCCGCAATGGGTCCGCGTGACCGCCGATGGTCACGATGCGGTTCTTTTCCAGGTTTATCAGCAGCCATCCGGTAACACAGTCGAAATCGCGCGTGGCATCAAAGCGAAATTGCGCGAGATCAGAAAACAAATTCCCGAAGGCGTGAAGATCGCCGACTGGTACGATCAGAGCGATCTCATCATCGCGTCGCAACACAGCACACGCGACGCAATCGTCATCGGCATGGTGCTGGCCGCTTTCGTTCTACTCATTTTTCTTCGCGACTGGAAAGTCACATTGATCGCGATTTTGACTGTGCCCGCTGTGCTCGCCGCCACGATCCTGCTGCTCTATGTGCTGAAGATGAGTTTCAACATCATGACACTCGGTGGCATGGCCGCAGCCGTTGGCCTTATCATCGATGATGCCATCGTGATGGTGGAACACATCGTTCGCCGTGTGCGCGCCGCGCGTGAGGGCGATCCGCGTGCGCAGGTGCTGAGCGCCGCTCGCGAATTCACCAACCCGCTCGCCGGATCGTCTGCAGCCACGATCATCATTTTCACGCCGCTGGCGTTTCTGTCCGGAGTCACGGGCGCATTTTTCAAAGCGCTGTCGTTAACGATGGCGGCAAGTCTCATTATCTCCTTCGTTGTAGCGTGGCTCGCGGTGCCGATCGTGTGCGCACGACTGTTGAAAAGAAGGGACGCTGAGATCGAGGAACACGGAAGGTTCACCCGCCGCGTGCATGAGGTTTACCGCGACAAGATGCAGCGTCTTCTCCAACAGCCGCGACTTATAATCGTGTTTCTGGTGCCGCTTCTGTTGTTAGGCTTCATCGCCTTCAAGAATGTGGGCTCCGGTTTTATGCCGGTAATGGACGAGGGCGGTTTCGTTCTCGATTACATCTCGCCGCCGGGCACTTCGCTCGCAGAGACTGATCGTCTTCTGCGCCAGATCGAATCCATTCTGCAGGAAACGCCCGAAGTGCAGACCTATTCCCGGCGCACCGGCTTGCAACTTGGCGGCGGTGTGACTGAAGCCAACACAGGCGACTTCTTCGTTCGGCTAAAACCATTCCCGCGTCGCGGAATTGAAGAAGTCATGAATGACGTCCGTGACGAGATCGAGAAACATATTCCCGGTCTTCAGGTCGAGCTATTGCAGTTGATGGAAGATTTGATTGGCGATCTCACCGCCGTGCCGCAGCCCATCGAAATCAAACTTTATTCCGATGACGAGCAACTTTTGCGCACGCTGCCGCCGCGCGTGGCTGACACAATTTCAAAAGTGCATGGCGTAGTGGAGGTGAAAAGCGGCATCGTGCCGGCAGGCGACGCGCTGAACATTCAGGTAGACCGCGTCAAGGTCGCGCTGGAAGGCATGGACCCGGAGGCGGTCACCAAAGCGCTCAATAATTTTTTAACCGGGGACGTGACCACGCACATTCCACAAGGCCCGAAACTGATCGGCGTCCGCGTCTGGATTCCTCGCGACGCTCGCGAAACCATGCGCAACATCGACAATCTTCTGCTGCGTGCTCCTGACGGCCATTTGTTTCCGTTGAAACGCGTGGCCACGTTGCTCCCGCTGAGCGGGCAACCTGAGATCATGCGCGACGATCTCAAACGCATGATCGCAGTGACCGCGCGCATCAGCGGCCGCGACCTCGGCTCGACGGTTGGCGATGTGAAACGCGCTCTCGCCAGATCCAGCGTTGTTCCAAATGACGTGCTTTACACGTTCGGCGGACTCTACGAACAACAGCAGATCGCCTTTCGCGGTCTCACCATCATTTTGATCGCAGCAATTATCCTGGTCTTTCTTCTCCTGCTTTTTCTTTACGAAAGTTTCCGCGTCGCGTTTGCAATGTTACTCGTCCCGATCTTCGCCGTCGCGGGAGTATTTATCGGCCTGTGGATCACCGGCACGGAATTCAACATCACCTCGCGCATGGGCATGACCATGATCGTTGGCATCGTGACCGAGATAGCAATTTTTTATTACTCGGAATTTCGCTCGCTGCCTGCAAGCAACGACCGCTTGATTACTGCGGGAATCAATCGGATGCGCGCAATTTCGATGACCGCATTCGCTGCCATCCTGGCGCTGCTGCCTCTGGCACTGGGGATCGGTCGCGGCGCAGCCATGCAACAACCACTGGCCATCGCCATTATCTCAGGGCTAATCTTTTCGCTGCCGCTAGTGCTGATCGCGCTGCCCGCGCTGCTTGCGATCTTGGAACCAAAAACGGCGAGGCAATAACCCGCCTGATAACGCTCGCCACGTCATTTGTGTGTCAGCTTTAGTATGCGTCCTTCGGCTGGATCAATCAGGTACGCAGCTTCGCCTTTGCCAGCGATCACGCCGCGCGCGCCTTTGACAGTAGGAACGGTCGTCTTTAAATGAAATTTTCCATTATTGTCTACGTCCGCAACGGTCAGGGTCGCAGCTTGAGATGCCGCGGCATAAAGAAGTTTCTGCTCTGTTGAGTAATCGATGTTGTCGAGGCCCGGACCGGTTGTGATGGAATCGAGCACCTTTCCGCCGTGACCAGCATTGATGCTCACAACGTGATCCCCGCACGCCACGAATAAAAAGCCGCGCGCATTATCGAGCGCCAATCCATGTAAATCGCTGCTGCCGGGGTTCCACGTGGCGACCACTTTGTGCGAGCGCACGTCGATGGTCACCGTTTTTCCTGCGTCCTCAATGTTTGTGTAAAACAGGCCGTGCTGAGTATCGACAGCGTAGCCCTCAGCTAAACCATCCAACGGAATTTTTGTTTTCGGCTTAAGGTGGTGCGGATCGGAAACATCGAAGATTGCGAGATATTTGGCTGGCGCACTGTCGCCTGCCTTAACGCGAAGCGTAACCCACACTTCGCGCGTGGCTGAAACGTAAACGACTCCGTCGGGCGTCACGGTGCGATCCGGTGAAACCGGCACACATTCGCCGCGGGCAAGCGTCTTCGCATCGACCACGCAAAGCGTCCCATTCCCGCGGTTCCCAATGTAAACAACTCCATCGCCAATGCTCGCTGCAGTTGGTCCGAGTGTGATCTTTCTTCCGCGCCGCTCGATTTCACCGGTTGGAAATCCAGTGATCTGCGACACGGCGTCGGTTTTCTCGTCAATCACGTCCACGCTGCCAGTGTTGCTCGCCGGCACCCATAATTTGCCAGTGGCGCTATCGTAAGCGAAATAGTCGAGCGCCACGGTTCCAGTCGCGCCCGGTAGATTAATTGGTTTGAGTTCATAATTCGTGTCAGCCGCATTGGCACCCGAAGTCCAAGCAATTTGAATCAAGGCGATTGTGCCGACTGTTACGAATTTCATGTGAAAATGATTAACGGCTCTTAAAGGCGGAGACTTACAGAACAATCAATTTTCGAATCATTGCTCAATCACAAAATTATTCGACATGGATCTCGGCGCCGCCTGCGTACCATGCGCAATATCGACATCTTGCTATTTCCAGCGAGTTCGACCCATTGCCAACTGCCTTTTTAGATCACTCAAGGCGAATTGCCGGCTCTGGCGAATTGTTTTCACATAGAAAATCGTTCCAGCCACTCCGAGGGCCGTTGCTGCGAGAAAATTCAGTGCCGGCCCGAGTTCCCATAGATAAGCGCCAAAGATTGCACCCGTGCTGACGATCAAATCGCGCACAAGATAGTACGCGCCGATGATTTGCCCGCGTCTTTCCGACTCAGAATAGCCGATGATCAGCGCCTTGCGGGATGTATCTCCGAATTCTTTGAAGCCGCGAATCATAAACGCGATGACCAGCGCCGAAAAGCTTCGCGACATCAGCAAACTGATTGGGAAAAGGGTGAACATGATGAAGGTCACGATTACGAACGGCTCGCGGCCACGCCGATCCGCGTAATGCGAGGCGGGAATAATGCACAAGGTAGCGGCAAGCATCTCTATGGTGGTGAGGATGCCCACCTGTCGAGCGCTAACACCAATGTAATCCATCGCGAAGATGACGACCCAAGCGTAGGGAACGCGTTCGCAAAAGCGGATCAAGATGTCACTGAAAAGCAAACGCCTCATCGGCGAATTGAATCCGCGCAGGCTTCGCCAAAAATTCCAACGGCCGTTTTTCTCAAATTTTTGTTTTGGCTCTTCACGTAATTGGAGTTGTACCAGGATTGTGACGGTAGAGAATAACACCGACGCAATCAGTGCGAGGCGCACGCCGTTGATGATTCCGAACCGATCGATCAACATCCCACCGAAAAATGGAGCAACCATGATCGGCAGTCGTTTAACCACGGATTGAACGCCTATACCCATGGAATGGCGATTCGCTTCAAGCGCCGCCGCGACTAAGGAGAAGGTCGCCGGCAGGGAAAAACATGTCCATGAAAGGAAGAGAAACATTCCAGCGATTACGGCGGCCCAATGTGGAACAAGCAGCACCAGCGCGTAGCCGACGATTGAGACGAGATTGAAAATGATAAAGGCTCGGCGATGTCCCCAAAGATCCACGAGCACTCCGCCCGGATAGGCGTAGATCGCGCCGAGCAAACTGCGCAGCGCATCGTAAAGACCGATAACAAAGACCGTCGCGCCGACCGCTTGCAGGTACTTCGGCACAAAACGCATCCATAATTCTTCGCCAGCACCAATGACAAAAATGGCGATGAGCAGAATGACGAGGTTGCGCTTGAGTCCGAAAAAATCAGCGAGCCGACGACCAGGACTTACGCTTTGTTCACCTGGCGTTTGCATTCGGCGTAGAGCGCATCGTAAACGACAAATTCACGTTCGAGAATTTGGTGATCGCTCAGCTCAAGCGCTCCGAAGCCGCTGGCAATCCAGCGCAATCCTTCACCGGCTGGGTGCGGATTAGTCGGGTGCGAATCGGCTGCGCGCACGATTTCGCCGAGTAAAACGAGCGCCGGATCGCTGAGCTTGTATTTTTTTAAGATCGAATTGAACGAAACATCTTCGCCGTGATGGCCGAGCTCGCAGCTCGGAACATCGAACACGATTCCATCCTCGATTATTTTCCATTCAGTGTCGTGCGGCAGAAAGACAAACTGCGCGTGCCGGTCAATGAATTTTTTGATCAGCCACGGGCAGGCAACTCGGTCTACTTTAATTTTCTCGCGAGTGATCCATTTCATAGGCCAAATATTTTTATGGGTGCTTGGTTCTGGTATGCGGTCGTAGCTGCGCCGCGCAATAGAAATGGAAGCTCACAACATGATCTCCGCAGGCAAATGCCAGCTTTGCTAGCGAGAGCGGTGAATTATTCCACTTGATAGGCGCGGATCTCAGCTTGCTGTGCGCCGTTATGTGGGACGCCCACGAATAAGACATCTTGCTCCCGTACAAAGAGTCCAGTGCGAGCCCCTTTTGCTGTGTCGATCTTAGCGGAGGCTTTGTAGGTGTTTGGATCAGTTTGCTCGATGACGTCAATCTTGCCGGTGCCGCATATCGCGTAAATGTGATGGCGCTTGCTGTCGTAGAAGACGTCATCCGGATCGCCGGAGATGTCGATCTTTGCAACAAGTTCACCCGATTCGGTGTTGAGCACGGCGAGCTTGGGTGGAATACGGCACCCGACGAATAATCGATGGTTCGCTTCATCAAGTGCCATTGGAAAATTTCCGAAGGCCAGGTCTGTTTTCCACTGCGCAATCACTTCGCCTTTGTCGCGATCGATTACCGCCATTTGCCGTGCATTCGGCACGTTTACGAAGATTCGCTTGCCGTTCTTTTCCAATTCGAACGCTTCGGGGTGAGCTGAAAGTTTGATCGAGCCGACCTGCTTTCCGTCGGGCGCGTTAACAACAGCGATCCCGCCGCTACCAAATCCGACATAGATTTTTTTGGTGGCGTCATCGTAACGAACATTGTCTGCATCATCCTTGAAATTCAGTTCGCCTACCGTCTGGAATGATTTTGTGTCGTAGATTTTGCAAATCCCGCCTTTATCATTTGCGATAAAGAGACGATCAAGTTCGGGGATGTAAACAATTCCTTGTGGTGCGCCTAGACCGGTAATCGAATGGATTCGCTCGCCTTTTCGCAAATCGAGAACTTCCACGGTGTTGTTGCCAAGCGCGCAGACAAATAATCGTTCGGCCGAACGATCGAATGCGAAATGATCGATGCGACCTTCGACTCCAGGCAGTGGAATCGTTTCCTTGAGTTTAAGGGCTTTCTCCTCGGCGTGGGCAGCAATGATGCAAAGGCAAAACGCGACGAGAACAGCGCTGCGCAGGAAAAAGGAGTTCATTTGCTCCCGTAAGTGAAATCGTCGAACTCCGTGACGCTGTCAGCCTTGGTCCAGACACCGACTTTGCCTGCGTTCCTAAACGTGTCGTCGTCCCATTCGATCGCCTTCTTTCCATCAAACGTGACCATGAAGTGATTCCCGTTGAAATCGACACGCAACGTGTGCCACTGACCGGACGCCACCTTCATGTTGGCTCGCTGCTTCTCCGTCCGCCTGCCTTTGATGGTGTGGTAAATTGTGACGTTGTTTTCGAGCGCGTTCGCGCGCGCAATGTAATAATTGTTCGCGTCCTGCAATCGCCAGATCACACCGCCGGCCTGATCTTCCCTGCCAGCCACAGGCTTAAACTTTACTTCAACAAATCCATCTTTAATGTTCGTTTCGTTCTTGAAGCACACCGGGAACATCGCCTGACCTGATTGCTTCAAGACGTTCGGTTTGCTTGGAGCGGAACCGTCTTTCTCGACCGACCAATTCGCCCTGCCGCTGCCGGTTTGCGTCGCCGTCCAAGCCGGAGGGGGCGCGCCGGTTTTCATGTCGTCAAAGTTTACTGTCTCAGCGGCGGCCAGAGCTGTTGCCATGGTCGTCACAATCATGGTGAAGAGCGATGCCTTCATAATCTCAGATCTGAGGATTACGGGAGCGGCGAACTGACTTTGAGCAGCCCACCAACCAGAAGTCCGCCTTTTATAGCATTCGCCAAATCTTTGGCAGCACCGCGTCCCCAGTAATGGAAGAACATGATGCGCGGTTCCTCGTGCGTCATGTGTTGATGAATCGCGACAATGTTAATCTTGTTCTGGAGCAACGATTTCAATACCGGCTGTAATTCATCTTCTGTCACCGCAAAGTCTCCATCGACGATCGCGTTGTCATCGCTACCAGCGAACGCGGCCCACGTGTTGACGCCCATGTCCTTGTCGATCTTTACGCCATGCATTTCCGCCGGACGACCGATCGTGAATTTAACCATTCCATCTTTTGATTCGCCTTGGATAGCGAAGATTTCGTTAAGAGGCGTGGCGTTGATCGAATTTTTCTCCGGCAACGATGGTTGCCCAACAGCCGGAAACGATTGCGTCGGTTTTGCATTCCGATCGCGGATTCCTTTGGTCGTGTCGTAAACTTTTTTGATCGCGCTCGCTAACTTCTCGACCGTGCCTTCGCCTTCGATATGCATGAAAAACACTTTGGGCTGATCAAAGAAGAAGTGATTATGTAGCGCCGTCACATTGAGTCCGTTGTCGAGCGCGGCTGACATCGCAGCATTGACTTCGTCTTCAAAAAGAACGGTATCCCCCATCACCATCGCGCCGTTTGGAGTCTCCGTGAACGCCGCCCAGGTACCAAGTCCCATGAACGGCGGCATCATCCATCCGTCAAAAGTGACCTTCACGTCGTTGCGCGGAAAGGTGACTCTATAAACTCCTTCCTTCTCGTTCATCTTCCCTTTGAGCCCGGTTAATCCGTCGATACGCGCCGTATCAAGCCCGGCTGCTAACGATCCAAAAATCAAGGCGGCGAAGATTACTCCTGTAGCAAGAATTTGTTTCATATCCGGATTTCGAAGAGCAAACGTCCCGCTGATGTAAAGTCAAATTGTAATTGCAATACATATTTCATGAGAACATCATGAGAGCGATGAAAGCGACTTCGTGGCTTCTGCTGTTGTTTAGTCTCCCAACTAATCGCAACACCGAGCGCGTTGCGGTGTGGCGCCGCTTGAAAAAGATGGGCGCAGTGCAGATCAAAACATCGACATATCTGCTGCCGAACGAGCCTGCGCAATATGAGCAGTTTCAGTGGCTCGCACAACAAATTCGTGATTACGGCGGTGATTCCACACTGGTTCGCGCCCAGGAGATAGAGGGCCTAACGAGAGAGAAAGTCATCGCGATGTTTAATGATTCCCGGGCAAAAGATTATGCCGAGGTTCGAAAGTCGCTCCAGAGTTTCATTGCTCGTCAAAAAAAAATGGGCCCAGATTTAGCGGCCGCAGAGCTGGAACGGCTCACTCGCCAGTTCCGTGAAATTCGCGCTGTCGATTTCTTCGATAGCCCGCGCGGACACGATATCGCGATGCTGCTGCGTCGCGCAGAAGGCCCGAGGAAGGCTCGACAGCTCGAGACCCTCGACAGAAGGCAGTATCAAGGCAAAACATGGCTCACTCGTCCTCGCCCAGAGATCGACCGTGTTGGATCGGCGTGGCTGATTTCGAAGTTTATCGATCGCAAACCGAAATTTGTGTTCGCGCCAAGTGCAGATGCTGTTCCAGACGCGATCCCGTTCGACATGCTCGACGCTGAATTCTCGCATCACGGGAATTGCTGCACCTTTGAAACTCTCGTTAGGCGGTTTGCTATTTCTGATAAGTCTGTCACGAAAATCGGCGAGATGATTCACGACGCCGATCTGGACGATGCCAGGTTTCAGCGCGTCGAAGCAGTCGGCATTGATCGCGTGCTCAAAGGTTGGGCGAAGGAAGGCTTGTCCGATGAAGAAATCTTGCAGCGCGGGTTTGAGTGCTTCGATGCGCTCTGCGCGTTTTTGCAGCGCCGATGAAACGCAAGCCGATGACAGCGGATCAGGAGCGGAACGATTCCACGGCAGACGACCAGATGCCTCCGTGGCGCGAAGTCTTTCTCTATTTTCTGTTCCTCGGATTTGTGAATATCGGCGGTCCAGTCGCGCAGATCACGATGATGTTCAATCACATGGTGGAAAAGCGCAGATGGTTATCGAAGGATCGCTTCGTCAAGATCATGGCTTTTTGCCATATACTTCCCGGTCCTGAGGCTCTGCAGTTGGCCATCTACGTTGGCTATCTTAAAAGAAAACTGTGGGGCGGCATTGCGGCCGGCCTGACTTTCATTCTGCCGGGTGCGGTAGTGATGATCGTCCTCAGCTGGCTCTACGTTAAATATGGGAAACTGCCGCCGGTGTTAAACGCACTCTACGTTCTGAAGCCTGCTGTCCTCGGCATCATCGCTGCCGGTATCATCAAACTCGGGCGCGCTGCCATTCGGAATTTTTTTCTGGCAGCCCTCCTCGTGGGCGCGTTTGTTGGAATGCGGTTTGCCGGAATCAACTTCTTATTGATTCTCCTCATTGCCGGACTTCTGAATCTAATTGTTGATCAAGGATGGCCGCTATTGAAGAAAACGGCGCCGACGCTGCCGGTGATGATTGGCGGACTGGGCATTGCGATTCCCTTCGCCGATTCGCGGTTCTTGCAAATCACCTGGTTATTTTTAAAGACAGGCCTGCTTAGTTTTGGAGGGGCATACGCGTCGCTCGTTTTTGTACAGCGTGGCGCAGTGGCCCAATATCATTGGCTGTCAGATGGCCAGTTGCTGGACGGCGTGGCGCTTAGCGTCGCAACGCCTGGCCCATTCATGCTGTTTACCACCTTCGTCGGGTATATCGCCAGCGGAGTCGCTGGAGCGGTTCTGGCTACGTTTTTCGTCTTTTTGCCGTCATTTGTTTTCGTAATGGGCGGTGTGCATTACGTCGAGAAAGTTCGCGAAAATCGTACGATTCAAGCATTTCTTGCTGGCGTCAGCGCCGCAGTGGTTGGTGTGATCGCAGTAGTATCTCTGGATTTGATTCCCGAAGCGCTTGTTGACTGGCCTGCTGTCGGTATCGCGGCTGCTGCTTTTCTTCTGATCGCCTTTCTGAAGCGAGATGTTGCTTTGGTAGCCCTTGGAGCAATGCTCGGCGGAATCATTTACGCGAGCCTTCGCACGCTCGCGTGAGCTGTAGCTGGGATCGGTTGTAGAGACAGGAAGGCGGCGAAGGCGATGTAAAAACAATGCACCTTCGCCGCGCTTCCACCCCCTAATCGCGTTGAGGGACAACGCGATCCACCTGTGATTTAATATTTCTCGCCTTTTTCTTTGTGCTCTTTGGCCTCGTCGTGCTTGCTCAGCACTTTGCCGTTGGCATCCATTTCGACGCCGATCTGCTTGCCGTTCTTGTCGATAACGGCTTCAAAGTTGGCGCCTTCTTTTTCCCAGCGGACAATTGTTCCGCCTTTGGCTTTGGCTTGGGCAGCTTGCTGCACTGCGGCTGGCACATCAGAACTGTTGATGGTTTGCTCCTCGTGTTTCTTCCCGCCTACTTGCGCGCCTGCGCTAAAGGCCAGGCCGGCGCTTACTATTGCTGCTGTGAATAGGTTTTTCGTTTTCATATCTTGTCTATTTTTGACTGTTCACTCCTAAGCGTTGTTCGAAACTGAAGGCTCGTTTACGCGCAAAAAACCGAGAGTTTTAGAATCCGAAATTTTTATCACGGCGGTCTTAGCCTGGCGCATTCTGCTTCGTAATCTTCAATCAACTTAAGGATCTTGGATTGAAATGAGTCCTGCGCTGAATAGACCGCGCCAATCGCCTCCGCAAACGTCTTTTGCTTAAGTTCTTCCTCGATGGTGAGACTTAGTTCAGCTAATTTTTCAAGATTCGCCCGCGAATGAAACTCTAACTCTTTAAGGTTGGAGAGGACGGCGAGCGATTTCTCTAATTGCACGGAGTCCGCTGGCGGAGCTGGCTTCGCAGCCTCCGGCTTTGGTGCAGCACTTTGCTCAGTAGCAGCCGATTTCGTTTCCTCGACTTGTGCCTTCTTGGCCGGCTGGGGCGCACCACTCTTTTGAGCATGCTTGGCTTTCTGCTGCTTCTCTTGAGTGACCTTCTTAGCGTGCGCGACGTTGCGTGGATCTCCCATCATCTTATAGACGGCTTTCAAAGGTTTGGCGGTCGTATCTCCTGGCAGGATTGTTCACGTCGTCCAAATGAAAGGTGGCTCGGTCCCCAGGTGCGTTGGGCGCGCGATGCCAGATATGGCGCCTCCGCCGCCATTCTTTCCATCGAAAAAGGTTTCCGCTACCGTTTTCCCTCGACCAACGGTATGAAAAACACATGACCGAGTGATCTGTGAGCGAAGAAACGGATAAAGATCGGGATACTGCGGAGCAGATCAGACATCAGATGTCAGAAGAAGCGAAGAGCTCCAAGCCGCGCTGCGATTTCTACACAAAGCCCAACTGCAATGCATCATGGTTGTATATACATGCATCATTGCTGGCGACAGATGCTCGGTTCGAGGAATTGCAGCTGACACAGCCGCCACTACAAGCAAGATCGCAGGCGACACGCCTGCCGCTACAGGCGTTCAACTCATGCATCGTAAACGGCTTACGATGAGAACTCCGCCGATCGTAGACCGCGGCTTCGATCGTCAGATTTCTCTCTGTTTGGATTGACGCTTATCGGAGAAATTGCTCAAATCGCGCAGTGAGAACGAATCGTAGTATGCTAGTAGCACTGGTGCTGGTGTTAACAGCAACCGCAGCAACCTTTCCTACCAATCCCCTTATGGGCACTTGGAAGCTCAACGAAGGCAAATCAAAGTTCGCGCCCGGCGCAACCAAAAATACTACGGTTACCTACACCGAAGCCAAAGGTAACATGATAAAGTGCACAGTGGATGGGGTGGATAAGGATGGTAAGCCCATCCACTGGACTTGGGTGGGGAAATTCGATGGCAAACCGTATCAAATTGAAGGAAGCCCATCCTTCGATGCGCTGAGCTATAAGCCAGTGAAAGACCGCATCAATAAAACGACGGCCACGAAAGCCGGCGAGGTGGTGATGAGGGGCACGATCACCGTGGCGAAAGACGGGAAGTCGCGCGTGGTCACGCTCACGGGGACCGATGCGAGCGGACAGAAGTTCACTGACACGACTTACTACGACAAGCAGTAGTAGGGTGCGAGTCTGAGTTAGAGTTAAAGCGGCTGCTCTCCCGGCGGCTTATTCATCGATCGCAAACCCACAGCGAGGGTAGTGCCGGAGGGGGAATTGCGGTCGCCGCGGCGACCGCCGTTACCCGCCTTCGTTCGATTCTCGCCGCAATTACGGCGTGGCAAGCAGCGAATCGCTCATGCATCGTAAGCGGCTTATGATGGGTGGATGGCAAGTGTTAATTGCGAGGCTGAACCCAAGCGAAGATCGATTTTGCGACGATGAAGCTCATGCGGTATTCTAGGTGTCGTGAGCAGCGTCGTATCTCAAGACGCTGAAATTCTTGGCGGGGAGCCGGTTTTTACCGGAACTCGCGTTCCGGTGAAGAGTGTTTTCGATCATTTGGAAGCGGGCGATTCGATCGAGCAATTTCTCGAGAGATTTCCCAGCGTAAAATGCGAACAAGTCATCGCTCTGCTCGAAGAAGAGCGAGAGCACGCTCTCTCCGCGTCTTAGATGCGTCTTCTTCTGGGCGAAAATTATTATGGGCAACGCTACCTGATTGATGTTGAATTGAGTCACGAGCAAAATCAGCTCGGATCAGGAGCGTCTGGCTTGTTCGAAAAGGAGAGAACTTCCCTCGATTAGTAATATGCTACGTGATATAAGTATCGCCATGCAAAACAGACCGCTTAAATTGCTCGATGTTGTGGCGCTGCTCGTGGACAAGCCAGCGGAGAAACTGATCACTGGGCAAGTTGGCACTGTGGTCGAGCTGTTGGCGCCGGATGTTTACGAAGTGGAGTTTCTCGACTCCAAGGGGCGTACGATCGGAGTGGCGGAGCTCAAGCGGGCAGACTTGTTACTGCTTCAACATGAGCCGGTCATGGCGGCCTGATTCGAAACGCCTCCAAAAGATAAATCGGGTGCAGTGGTTCGCTTTTTCCGGAGATGCTGTCGCGCCAGCAAGCATTGATTCAAGAACAAATGACCGCTAGTCGGCGGGTGCGACGAGTGATCGCGCAAATGCGCCCACGCGACTGACTAAGTCTGGCGAGCCTGCCAGTTTTTCGATCTGGCTGACAATGGCTCTGCCGACAACGGCCGCATCCGCGAACCGCCAGACTTCGCGAACTTGCTCCGCAGTCGAGACGCCGAAGCCGACCGCCACGGACAAATCGCTTAGGGCGCGGCGCCAAACTGCGGCTGACACAGCGACCACTCCAGCAGCGCGCGCTTGGTTCAATGTTAAGCCCAATCCCAATGCATCATAGTTGCATATGATATGCATCGTTGCTTGCAAAAGTTCGGCGCTGAGAGTTGGGCAGGCAAAGACGTCAGCGGTTCAAAATTGGAAACGTAGGCGCGGCTGCCTTGTGCAAATCGCCACGGGCTGATAAAACAGCGATCATGATCTTGAAGATCTTCCAAATCGTTCTGTGGCTCGCTGCCGGCGCCTACGGTGTGGTAGGTGTTCTCACTGTCACAGGCGCGCTGGGCGGCTTCCGCGAAGCGGCTTCGCTAGGCGGTGCCTACATCGTGTTCGGCCTGATGTTCCTGATGATCGGGGCTGTGGCCGCAGTCGCGACCTTTTTGGCTAACAAATGGCGAGGCTGGTTGATCCTCGCGCTTCTGATTCTTTGTCTTGGGCTGCCGCTTGGGTTGGTCGCAGCGTTTTGGATTGATATGGAAAAAGGTGATGTGCATCGCCGCCAGATCGACGAGGAGATTCGCTCCGGGAGATATGACTTTGGCAATCAGCCGGCGCTCCTGGCCGTGGCGCAGGCAATTTCAGCGAACGATCCGGACGCAATCCGCGCCGCCGCGAAGGCCGTTCCAGATTTGCAGGCGCCCGGGCGGGACGGCACGACACTGCTCTGTTGGGCCGTCACGGAAACGTGGCGGCGACCAGAATTGGTCGAGCCAGTTAGAACTTTGGTTTCGCTCGGCGCGGATCCGAACTACACCAACGGCAGGCCAAACTCCTTCGCGATGGCCAACGCGGTGCATGCATCGGAACCCGTTCTCCGCGCAATGTTGGAGGCGGGTGGAAATCCGAACGCTCACGACGAGTTCGGACGGCCCATGATCATCATGAATTGGTATTTGGGTTATTACCAAAATCAGGCGAGATCGCGACTTGATCTGCTTCTCGACCGCGGTGCTGACGTCAATTCCGCGATGCCAGAGAGTGCGTCCGATTCTGCCGGTTATACGTTGCTTCTTTACCGCACAAAGATGGGACTCGACGACAACCGCGCTTATGCGGATGCGCTGGCCCTGCTCGAGCGTGGCGCCGATCCGAATCGTGCCGGAGCTGACGGAATGACGTTTGGAAAGATGCTAACGGACCTTCGGGCGCATTTCGGGCGATCGCTTAAATCGCCGCCGGCAGAGTTCGCCGCGCTTTGCGACTGCGCCGAGAAAAATGGGATCATCTCGCAAGCGCAGTAGATCCAGAGATCAAAAGACGTCGAAGGTGAGTGGAGTCGTATTAAAACATTCAGCCGTCGACAGGTTGAAGGGTTGAGCGCTTAAAAGAATCAAGCGGAAGAACCGAAGTGCCTAAGGAAGTAGTGCTCGCTAGAACTCCGCGGATGTAGTTGATTCGTATCGAGGTGCGAAAGAAAGATTCAGATGTTCACGCTCGTTCCCGAGTGTTGATCTTGGTGGATGAATCGAATGTCGGCAGTTCCGTGCGGACCGCGGGACGCGGGCTCGATTGGTTAAAGCTCCGGGATTTTCTGGCCGGGCCAGACACGGGACGTGATCTAATCGAGATGGTGGTCTATGCCGGATTGCCGCCTGCCATTCCCACCTGGCAGGAGGAGCGGGACAAGAAAAACAAGTTCGTCCATTGGCTGCGCTCCAACGGGTTCATGGTCGTGACCAAAGATGGTGCGCCCGCCGAAGAAGGTCATTACAAGGCAAACGTGGACGTGATGATGGCGATCGACGCGCTCGAGCTCTCCATCGAGATGCGGCCCGATGTTGTGATTCTTGTGACTGGCGACGCCGATTTCGCTTATCTCGCCATCAAGCTGCGCCGGCACGGGATCCGGGTGGAAGTCGCATCCGTCGCCGCAAATCTCGGGAATATATTGAGATCAGCCGCGAACGACGTGATCGATTTGGCCGCGCTGTTTCGGACGTTCGAGATGATCAAAGTTCAGGATGCGCCGGCGCAGGTGTCGCATGGCACGCGGCAGCGGCAACAACGCAGGCGCCGGCCTGGGTTTCGTGCGATGCAGCGTCCGTAGACTTCGGCTGCCTGGCACGACGCACAGAGACGCAGAATCCGACTCTCAGTTTGCTTTTGGTCTTCGTTGAAACTACGACGTGACGAGACGGCGCGATTAGGTGAGCCTTAAAGTTATGGGACACAGCAAAGGCAGAGACAACGCTAAGAAACGCGCAAGACGGCGGAAAAAGACTGAGCGCCTCGCGCTCGCTAAGAAAAAGCAGCAGGCAGCGAAATAACGCGCTACCGCCTCAGTTTCTGAGATTGGAATCGGGGTGGCATCTAACATTTGAGATTCGCCCCAAGCAGCCGCGCTTATGTAGCTGATAGACGCGCGCTATTCCGGGAAATACTTCGCGGCGAGCGATTGCGCGCCAGCGCCTAACACGCTGGCCGCTGCTTTGCTGCGCAGCAGTTTTCGCAACAGAGATTTCGCTTCATTTTTCTTCTGCTCCGACACATCGGCTTGATTGATCGCGGTGATCACTTTTTCCAATGCGTCCGTAATCGCATGCTGCTGCGGAGTAAGCGCTGCGATCGGCGCTTGTTGCTGCCGAGGAACTCTGGTTCGCCGGCTCTTATCGATGGAGATCTGGATCGGGGGCTCGACGCCAGCTTCGAACACTTTGACTCCGAGGTCGTTTATCTTGGCGAATCCGGACAGCAGGCCCATCCCGCTTTTATCTTCGAGAGGGGTCCAGTCGATGAGGCGATACTCTGAAAGCTGGGCCACAGCGCGCAACCAGTCACGCCGATTTATACCTCCTGGCGGCGGGACGGCCTGCTCAACGTGGCCGAACGGAATGGGTGCTTCCTTTTGCCGTTCATAGAGAAGCTGCAACAAGCATCCTCTGACGACAGAATCCTTCATAGACTTTGCCAATATCCTACGCATTCCGCGCACCAACAACTCATCACCGCGATTTTCGCGCTGGGCGTTTAAGGCGGGCTTCCGCCACATCGATATCACGTTGGATTCGACCTAAGGCCTGATCGTTGATCGCTTGTTCACTGCGAACCTGGATCACGGTGTCGCCTCAAAACTCGAACTCTGAAATTCTTCGCCCGTGTCGTGCTCCTCAAGAACAAATGACCGCTACCGTGCGGGTGCGACCAGTGATCGCGCGAATTCGCCCACGCGCTTCACTAAATCCGGAGAGCCTGCCAGTTTTTCGATCTGGCTCACGATGGCGCTGCCGACAACGGCAGCATCCGCGAACCGCCACACCGCGCGCACCTGTTGTGGAGTCGAGACGCCAAAGCCGACCGCCACGGGCAAATCGCTTACGGCGCGCACACGCTTGGCCAGCGCTTCTGCATCACGAGTCATTTCATCTCTCGCGCCTGTTACGCCTGCGCGTGAAACAGCGTAGATGAATCCGCGCGCCTGCCGCGCAATGTGCGTGAGCCGTTCATCGGAGGTTGTTGGCGCGACAAGAAAAATCGGGTCGAGCCCCCGCTGAATCAATGTTTCAGTCCAAGCCTGAGCTTCTTCTGGGATCAAGTCCGTCACCAGCACTGCGTCCGCACCGGCTTGTTTCGCTTCGTCTGCCAGCCGGTCTTCGCCGAATCTCAATAAGGGATTGAAATAGCTGAAGAGGACAATGGGCACATCGATATGTTGTTTCGCATGCGCAATGCATGTCAGTGCGTCACGGAGCGTGACCCCTTTGCGTAGTGCGCGTTCGGATGCGCGTTGAATCACCTCGCCATCGGCGACCGGATCGCTGAACGGCACGCCGAGTTCAATAATGTCTGCACCCGCAGCGGCCAGCTCGCGGAGTAGAAGCTCGGTCGTTGCAAGATCGGGATCGCCCGCGGTGATAAATGGGATGAACCCACCGCGTTCGAGACGTTTCAGCGCAGCGAACGTCTCCCGGATTCGACTCATCGCATTTGTAAATCCGCGACGAGCTGTACGTCTTTATCGCCGCGACCGGACAAATTCACGATGATCGACTCATCTCGTGGCAGATCGCACGCGATACGAATTGCGGGCAGGATTGCGTGTGATGTTTCCAACGCCGGGATGATTCCCTCCAGTTTAGCGCAAAGCTCGAATCCTTCGAGTGCCTCGGCATCGCTTGCCCAAATATATTCTGCTCGTCCGGCATCGTGGAGAAACGCGTGCTCCGGGCCGATCGCGGAGTAATCGAGACCAGCCGAAATCGAATGTGTCGTTGCAATTTGGCCGTTCGTATCTTGAAGTACGTAAGACATCGTGCCTTGTAAAACGCCGATCTGGCCACCGCCACTCGCCGCGCCAGTGTGAAATCTTGCAGCATGTTCGCCTAACGAATCGCCTCGACCTCCGGCCTCCACACCGATCAATCTGACCTGCTCATCTGCAATGAAAGAATGAAACAAACCGATCGAATTCGAACCGCCACCGACACAGGCGATTAGGGCGCTCGGCAACTTTCCCGATGCAGACAGAATCTGTTCGCGCGCCTCACGTCCAATCACGCTTTGGAACTCACGCACCATGAGCGGGTAGGGGTGCGGACCCAGCGCGCTGCCGAGCAAATAATGAGTGTCGTGCACGTTCGTCACCCAATCGCGCAATGCCTCGTTGATCGCGTCCTTAAGGTTGCGCGTGCCGGCATTGACGGTCACCACTTCGGCGCCTAGCAGCCGCATTCGAAAAACATTGAGCGCTTGTCGGCGTACATCTTCCGCGCCCATGTAAATGATGCAGCGTAATCCGAACAGTGCACAAACCGTCGCCGTCGCGACGCCATGCTGACCTGCGCCCGTCTCAGCAATGATGCGCCGTTTTCGCATTCGCCGGGCGAGCAACGCCTGGCCCACGGCATTGTTGATCTTATGCGCGCCGGTGTGCAAAAGATCTTCGCGCTTGAGATAGATTTGCGCTCCACCCGCGTGTGCAGTTAGCCGCTCCGCGTGAAACAATGGCGTTGGCCGTCCACCATAATCTCGCAGCAGTCGATTGAGTTCGCGCCTAAAGTTCGCATCCTCGCGAGCGTGCATAAACTCCTTCGTCAGCTCCTCGAGCGGCGCGACCAAAGTCTCCGGAACGTAACGGCCACCGAACTTGCCCCAATGCCCATGCTCATCCGGCTCGCTTTTAGTGATCGGTAATTTTTGCATTGGAATCGCTAAGCCGATGTTGCCTGTAGCGAACGCTCTGCCGCGCGCACGGCGGCGACAAAATCTTTTATCGCACCATGATCTTTCACGCCTGGTGTGGTCTCAACACTGCTGCAAACGTCAACAGCGTGCGGTGAGACGGCCGCGATCGCTCGGCCGACATTTTGCGCGTTTAAGCCACCGGAGAGAATGAGAAATCGTGCGAACGGCAGCGTTGCTCGCGCGGCCGGCCAATCGCATGTCAGGCCGGTTCCACCCCGGAGATCGGCATGATGCGCATCAATCAGCACGTCACAATCTGGAAACGATGCA
>JBKPQL010000046.1:0-12682 GCA_046734045.1 Verrucomicrobiota bacterium | reverse complement strand
CGCTGGGAATTGATGCCAGTTGACCCAAATGTCTGTTGCAGAAAAGGCGGTCCGGTTGCCTGAAGTGCCATCGCTCTGGCCAAAATCGCCTTCCATTTTAAAATCGAATTGCTCCGCAAAGTCGCCAGTCAGATTAATCCGTGCCCGGCGCAAACGAAAACGATCTTTCAGCGCGGTCATCCCGAAACGCCCTTCAAACGCGGATACATCGCCGTCTTCGAAATTCGCCTGGATGAATCCACCGAGCACCAGCTTTAGTTCGGGCCCGCGCTGCTGAACATAAACGGGCGGCTTCTCTTCTTCGACGACCGCTTTCTCCACGTACGTTTTTCCGTCGTAAGTAACTTGCTTTTTCAGTTTCCCCCCAGGGACAGACGCAGTCTGTTTCTTTAAACTGCGAACTTCCGACTCAAGTTCTGCGTTGCGTTTTTGCAGTTGCTCGACCGCGCGCTCGAGTTTTTCGATTCGCGCGGTCTCAGACGATGACTCCGCGCGAAGCGGCTGCGCGATTAGCAAAAAAACAGCAGCCAGGCTCAGACCCGCTGCCCGTAACACGAATTTCTTGATTAACATGTGTTTCTCCTTGGTTTTTGATGCTTGAATCGAGAGGTAGAACCGCTCGGTTAGCAACTATCTAATCGAACACGGGCGAAACAGAAGCCAATTGTTACAGGGCGGATGACGAGAAAGTAACGACTCGGCAAACTTTTGCCGACGATACTTCCTTCTCGTGCGAGAAGAGGGAGATCCTGGCCGACACGGCAGCCGCAGACTTCGATGGCGTTTACGTGAACGCTGGTCCTACGGTTGAGCGGAAGCTGACGGCGAAGCGGCTGGTGATGCGCTGCTCGCGGGTAAAACACCCGTACCGGAGTTCGGTGCAGCAGAAGCGACTGGCGACGGAGAAGTCTGTGGAGCGGCAGCCGCCGGCGAACTTTGTGGCGCGCCCTGCGACTTCATGAGTTCGCGCCGGAACGCACTGTTCGCCGTACCTTTATGAGCATTGAGGACCGACAAGGCAAAGGTCAGCACAAAAAAGATGCCGGCCAGCCAAGCCGTGAACTTCACCAGAACGTTAGTTGTTTGTGCGCCGAAAATATTTTCCGTGACTCCGGCGCCAAATGCCGCACCCAAACCTTCGCTCTTGGGCCGTTGCATCAGGATCACGAGCACCATGAGCAGCGACACCAGCACGAAGAGCGCCAGGCATAGATTGATGAGCAAATTCATCAGGACGCGAAATATCGCCAAAGCATTACCGGAAGCAAACGCCGAACATCGAACTCAGAATCATTTGGCGCTGGGCGTTCGGTGTTGGACGTTCAGCGTTTTCTTGATCCGATCCCAAATCGCGTCCATTTCGGCAAGATCGACATCACCCAGCTTCTTACCGCGCGCTTTCAGCTCGTCCTCCAGTTGATTGAATCGCGCGACAAATTTGTCAGTCGCTCTCTGCAGCGCGCTTTCCGCGTCGATTTTGCATTTGCGCGCCAGATTGACGACTGCAAAGAGCACGTCGCCAATCTCGTCCTCGATCCTCGCTCGATCCTCCGAAGTGATCGCCTCATTCACTTCGCGAAGTTCTTCTTCCAGTTTCGCGACCACATCGCGCACCTCAATCCAATCGAAATTCACGCGTGCCGCTTTGGATTGCGCTTTCTGCGCGCGCACCAGCGCCGGCAACGCTTTAGGTAAACTGGCCAGATAATGTGAATCGGCCTTTTTTTCTTCGCGCTTGATCGCTTCCCATTGTTTGAGCACGGCGCCGGCGTCGCGCGCATCGCTCGTGCTGAATACATGCGGATGTCGCCGCACCAGTTTCTCCGAAATATCGCGAACAATCTCGTCGATGTTGAAGCGCCCGGTTTCACTGGCGATCTCGGCGTGCATCACGATCAGTAAGAGCAGATCGCCCAATTCTTCACGAAAATGTCCATCGTCCTTCGCGCGCGCGGCCTCCGCCACTTCATAAGCCTCCTCAATCACGGCGGGCAACAGCGATCCGTGGGTTTGCTCCCGGTCCCAGGGGCAACCCCCGGGCGCGCGCAGCTTCGCGACAATGTCGCAAAGCTTTTTAAATTGATCGGCTCCTGATCGGTTCATTTCGAACCAATCAAACATCAAACCTTAAACATCAAACATCGGTTAAATCCGCCAGAGCGAACGGTGCGTGCCGAATTCGGAGATTTCGCCGGAGGATCTTTTGCTGACGTAAATCGTGATTGTAATCACACTGACGAAAGTGCCGGCAAAGACCAGCGCCACCAGCCACGATGGGATATGCCCGATGCGTAGAGCGTGGTAAAACGAGAAGAAGTCGTTAATCGGCGCACTGGCATGTAAAAATATTTTCGTTAGCCAGGCAATCAAAATGAGAATGAAAATGAACATGTAATTTCGTTTCAGACGGCGCCCGACTGCCTCCAGCTTCGTGATCTTGAAACAGGGCAAAATCAAATCTTCGCACACCAGCTTTTTCCATTCGCCCTGAAGCAACTCGCGATTTTCCATTACCATCGGCACAAGGAAATGCGCTTCCAGCATGCGCAGACGCGCGCGGAACGCATCGTAGAAACGGTAACGGCGCGCCTCGATCCAGAGCAGCACCCAAACAATAGCCAGGTTAAAAAAGAAAATGATGTGCGGCACTTCGCGCGTGGAAAACGCGATGGTGATAATGGCCGTGCTGCTAGTGATTGCCCAGTTTGTGGTTACATCCAGCCGCTGCCGCCACACCATGATCCGTCCCATTTCGCCCCGATAAAAATGCGACATCGCATTAACATAGCCGGGATCGTAAAGGCTCCGCTGGAAGGAGACCGTCCTCTCCTCTTTTGGGGCTACTGCTGTGTTTTGAGTTGCCACGACTTGCTACTTAACTGGATAACTGGCTTTGCCGGATAATCCAATAAATCTCTCTCACTAATGGCTATCGCGCTCTCCGAGCTGCTCGATGAAAAGCAGGTGATCCTGCGGCTGCGCTCACGAAAACTACCGAACGCGCTCCGTGAGATTATTCAGTTGCTCGCACAAAATGGAAAGATCGACGATGCAGAAGGTTTTTTCGGGCAAGTCCTCGCACGTGAGCAGGCGCACCCGAATGTAGTCGAAAACGGCGTCGCATTTCCTCATGCGCGAACGGATTTAGTCAATGAGATCGTTATCGGCGTCGGGCGCAGCCGCGCCGGGATTCAAGTCGGCACGAATAGAGAGCGTGCGCGATTGATTTTTGTCATCGGAGTGCCGCAGCAATTGGTGAACGATTATCTAATCTGCGTCGGCACACTGGCGCGCTTGGTCAAGGATGACGCGACGCGATCGATCCTGCTCCATGCCGAAACTCCGCACGAATTTCTGGACGCGCTCACAGTGGAATCGTTGTAGCCGCGTCTCTGTGAGACGCGCAATGCCGTGAGTGTTAAACATGTCAGGGCCACGCCTCGCACAGCGTGCCGCTCTTCACACCCACTTTTGCGCCGCCGACTTCGATGCTGTGTCCTCGCCGCGCGGGAGGCGCCAGCGCTCTAAGCGGTCGCCGCCGGTATTGCCCTAAATTCGAAACTACACCGCGACGCGCTCGCCTTGTATCTCGCCCGCTGGGACGATACCGGATTTGCTCTTTCCATAGCGCCAGATCGCGAACCCGACGAAGAGCAGATCGAGAACGACGAACGTCGCGACATACGTTTCGCCGCCGATGCCGAATCCGTAACTGTGCAGCCCTTTGCCGAGCACAAAATTCACTCCGTACCACGCCATCAAAACAGCGAGAAAACAGACCACGCTCGCCACCACCAGACCGAACTCGCTCCACCAACCGGCGAGCCGGCCGTGCAAGGTGAGAATGTAACAAAGCAACGCGATCAACGCCCATGTCTCCTTCGGGTCCCAGCCCCAGAATCTTCCCCAGGAATAATTGGCCCAGACACCGCCGAGGATGGTGCCGGCAGCGAGTAACAACACGCCTAACTGGAGCACTCGATAAAGCCAGAAATGCATCGACGCATCCGCGCGCGCCTTAGCCGGGCTGCGCGCGTATCGCCACAGCAAAATGTGCCCGAATCCCATTGCCAGCGCGAACGCCGCATAGCTGAGCGTGATGGTCAGTACATGAACTGTGAGCCAGAAATTATCGCGCAACACTGGCACCAGCGGATCGATGCTCGACGGCATCGCGATCGGCATTTGATGCATGAGCAATAGCGCGATCAGCGTGACAGGCAACGCTCCAAGCAAATATACCGGTGTCCGATAACGAGCAAAAAAGAGCATCCCGAAAAACGAGACCGCGAAGGAGACCCAAATGACCGATTCGTACATGTTAGTTACCGGCGGCCGGCCGCCAATCATGCAGCGCATCACGATTCCGGACGTCTGAAACGCCAGCCCGAGAATCGCAATCGCGACGCCAAGATTTAGCAAGGCGCGTCCCCGCTTGCGCCGGTGCGCCGCGATTAAAATTGCGAGAGCAATTCCGTAACACCAGATCGCCCGATAAAACGCCGCGAAATGATTGTAAAAATATTCGAGACGCAGTTGTCGATCTTGCGGGTAAATTGAAGAGCTTATCGCGCGCAAATTTTCGCGGAGCTGATTTGCGGCGCGGCTGAAGTTGAAGCCGTCACCCTGCGCATATGCATTGATCAGCGTCTGCAACGGAATCTGAGCAGGCGCAAACTGCGCGTCCGTGTAATAGCGAGAGAACTCGGACGGTACCACCCATGGCTCGGTCTCATTCTTCGGCGCCGGCACAATGAGCAGCGCGCTGCCATCCATCACACCAGCAAAAAGCGTCAGCCGATCGGTGACCCCCAACGCTTCCTGCTGAACCCGGTCGAGCGGTTTCTCCGCACGCTTGAGCGCCTGCGCCTCGTTCGCAAGCCGCTGCAATTCAGCCGAGCCGGCTAATTGCGCGAAGGAAAATCGTCGCTGCGTTTTGTCGAGCCCGAGCTGCTCCTTCAATTTGCCGAACGAAACGAGCACCATCGGTTCGCTTTTCCAATCGTGCGTTTCAAGCAGCGCGGATAAAACGAAATCGTTTGGCTCCCATTTCCGACCCGTCTTATCCGTGTATGTCGATCTTCCGGTGAGGCGGATCAGTGTTTCCTTTGCGAACGTGTCCACCGGCTTGCGACGGCCGCCGTCTTGGATCGCCAGCAAGCCCCACTGCTTGAAATCCAGATCACGTGTATCGGCCGCTGCCAAATTCGACACAAGCAGTCCGGCGGCGACGACGAAAATGCAGATGCACGTTTTCAATCGGAGCGAATCTAATTCTCGCTGTACCTCATGTCGAGCCGGCCATTTCGTGTGGTCTCCAGGCGGACAAGGTAGCGATGATCCTTTGGTTTCCATTTGCGTAAGCTGAAATGACGCGGCTAATTTAAGACCCGTGTTCAGCTTGATCATGCTCGGCAGCGGGAGCGCGGGGAACAGCGCCCTAGTGGCCAGTGATCATTGCAAGATCCTCGTCGATGGCGGGCTGAGCGCGCGACAATTGGTTTTGCGTCTCGAGCAATGCGGCGTTGCACCCGAGCAACTCGACGGCGTCCTTCTCACGCACGAACACACAGACCATATCTGCGGCCTGGAAGTGCTCAGCCGCAAATTCGATCTGCCGATCTATTGCAATCGGCTCACAGCTGAGGCGCTTCGTTCCAGCGGTCTGTTGGGTGGATGTCGCAACTGGCGATTGTTTGCGACCGGCGCGGAGTTTTCGATTTGCGACATCACAGTGCAAACATTTCCCGTGCCGCACGACGCGGTCGATCCGCTAGGTTTCGTCTTTCATGCAGGCTCAGGCAGCCTTGGGTTTATCACCGATCTCGGTTACGTAACGAAATTGATCGTCGAGCGCTTGCGCCAGGTGCAAACACTCGTGATCGAGACAAATCACGACGAAAAACTCTTGCAGAACGACGCGCATCGGCCGTGGCCAGTGAAACAACGGATCCAATCGCGCCACGGGCACCTGTCGAACACTGCGGGGGCGAGTGTGATCGAGGAACTGTTGGCAGGAAAAATCGAGCGCGTCGTGCTTGGACATCTCAGCCGCGATTGCAACACGCCGGAGCTTGCATTAAGCGCAGTGCGCGCCTCACTGGCAAAGTGCGGCAAGATCGACATGGAGATCCATATCGCTACCCAATCAGAAATCAGTCCCCGATTTCGAATCGGTGAAACGAAGCGAGGACCGTTTCAACCAACTTTCGAGAATGCGTTTTTTTCAAACCTGTAGCGGCGCTCTATGAGCGCCATTGCTTCACAGGATCGGCGGTCAGAAACCGCCGCTAGAGGCATAATCATTCGCGATGCGGTCGAGGCAGACCTGCCGGCGATCGTCGCAATCTATAACGCGGCGATCGCAACGAGAATTGCGACGGCGGAACTCGAGCCGATCAACACCGAGGAAGCATACCATTGGTTGATTGACCATTCATCGGATGATTATCCGTTCTGGGTCGCCGAAATCGATGGACGCGTCGCCGGTTGGCTCAGTTTCAAATGTTTCCTGCCGCGTTGCGCGTATCGCGGCACCGCCGAGATCAGCGTCTATGTCGATGAAAAATTTCGGCGCCGCGGCGTGGCCCGGCGTCTGTTGGCAAACGCAATCATCCTCGCGCCCTCGCTCGGGATCAACGCACTCGTCGGTCTGATCTTTGGACACAACGAGCCGAGTCTGAAATTGTTCGAGCAACTCGGCTTTCAACGCTGGGGACGACTCCCGGACGTTGCCCGCCTCGAAAACGTAGAGCGAGACTTGATTGTGGTGGGCCGCCGTTGTCCCGCGCCACACGCCGATTGCGAAAGGAACGCCGTACGTCGAAGCGCCGCAGGTGGGTAGTTACAACGATTGCCTGAATTTGATGCGCACGATGATGCAGTACCGGCAAGAGGCGATTCATTCGGCGCTCCTCAAAATTCGCGACAAATATTCCATGCTGCATTTGGGCGTGTTGCTCCTGATCTATCATTTTGCGAAAATCTGCTCCGGATCGATTCTTGAAATCAGCGCGTTTGTTGGCGGCGCCACAATTGCCGCGGCATTCGGCGTTCGCGATTCGGGCCGGCGGAAAAAGCTGATTGCTATCGAACCCGGCGGAAGCTTGAAACACAAGCAGCTTGGCACGCGCAATATCTTGCGCGATTTGGAACGCAATCTCGCCCGGCAACGCGTGTCGGAAATGGTTACCCTTGTTAAAGGCCGCTCTTTTGATCCGGTAGCGATCTCCGCAGTGCATCAAGCGCTTTGGTCCGATAAAATTGGCCTGCTGATCCTTGACGCCGATGCCGGTAAACGGCGCGACATCGAGTGCTACCGCGATAACCTGGCAGAAGGATGTTGGATGGTCATCGACGATTATCGTGGAGCCGATTCAAACGTAAAGAGCGCACCGAGCCGCGCTGACGTGGACGCGCTGATCGCTGAAGGTTCCCTCGAGCCGCTCGGATTCTACGGTTGGAGCACATGCGTGGGTCGATGGCACGGTAACCGCAGACACCGTTAGTGGTAAACAGCGTCCGTGCGAGTTGTAGATTTGGAACTGTTCTAATGTTTCATTCTTGTCGCATCGGGCCGTCGCTCCCTACCAATCCGCCTTGAACGCGGCATCTTCCTCGCGGAAGATTGTCGCCGAACCCGCCTCCGGCAGGCAGCCCCTTTCGTATGAAACAGAAATCTTCGACGCAAGAGAACACCTCAAGAAGGGGCTGGGCGACCCAGCCGGTTGACACAACCGGCTGCCCTCCGGGCGTTTCGCGGGTCGATCTTCGTATGGGGAACTTGAATTCGCGGGAGCAGACTGCCTGGCAGCGGAATCCGATCTTTGAATTTTTTGCGTCGCTCAAGCTTGCGGTAGTTTTGCTGGCGGTGTTGATCATCGCAGCGATCGCCGGCACCATTTACGAATCGAGTTTCGATGCGAAAGTGGCGCGCGCTTACGTCTATGGCGCGCCGTGGTTTAATATCTGGCTGGTTCTGCTCGGCGCGAACCTGGCCTGTTCAGCTCTGTCGCGATGGCCATGGCGCAAACATCATCTTGCCTTTCTCATCACGCACCTCGGTATCATCACCTTGCTGATCGGATCTTTAATTGGCCGGATTTGGGGAGTCGAAGGAACCATTACGCTCTTCAAGGGCGAGCCACCCACGAATCGGATTCTTGTCAATGAGCGGCAGCTTCGTGTGCACGATGTCGATGGCGTCGTGAAAGGCTATCGCGCGGAATTTTTGAATCATCCCCCGGGCCCGCAGCATCCGCGCAAACTTGGTCTGCTGGCAAGCGGCGCGCGGCTCCAGATTGTCGATTATGCGCCAGCGATTGATGGAAAACTAAATCCAAAACCATTGGATGATGGCGGCGCGCCCGCACTTCATTTCACGATCAGCACCGCGATGATGAACCAGCACCTGGAGAGCTGGCTGCTGGCCGATGATCCGCAGCACGGAAACTTCTCGATGGGCCTGGCCAATATCGAATTCAAACGTGGCACTGCGCCAATATCGACAAGCGCAAGCGCGGTTACGAGCAAAGGCAGTAACCAAGAGGTCGAACTCGAGGAATCGATTTTTGCCTTTAGCAAAGCGCCCGATCAACAGATCGGCCGCGTGGCCAAAGGCGGCAGCACCGGCGCGAAAGTGCGTTTGCTTTCACCTACAAATGGAAATAAAGGCGAAGTAGCAATTTCGCTCGGTGGAAAAGAGACGCGCTTTGATGTTGCGGCAAACCTAGGGCGCGAGATCGGAATCGACGGCACGCCTTTCACGCTCAAGATCCACGATTACTGGCCCGATTTCCGGATCGAGAACGGCAAACCGAGTTCGGTCAGCGATCAACCGAACAATCCGGCAGTGCTCGTCACGATTCGGGGAAAAGGCGTGCCAGTTGCAGAAACAACACCGAATCCACACGGGTCTACTGAAAAATCAACCACAGGCGGCCCGCCAGCGATGCCCGCGCCCGGTGAACAAGCGCCGAATCATCTCACATTGTTTGTCGCGGATGATGGCACGATCACATACGAGCTCGCCTCACGAAAGAACGGCAAATCTTCGGGCGAGATCGAAATGAACAAACCGCTTCCCACGGGCTGGGCTGATTGGCAGTTGATCGTGGACAAAACCATGCCGCACGCCAGTGCGTGGATGGATTTCACGCCGCTGAAATCCGGGCAAACACCGGCGCCTTCGGCGGATTTACCCGATGGGGTGCGCATTCGCGTCCAGCAGAACGGCCAGATATTCGAGCAATGGGTTCCGGCAGGGTGGCAGATCACCGTTCCCACGTCGCCTGAAGCGACGATGGTTGCTTACGGCTGGAAAATCAATCTGCTGCCGGTCGCGCTTGAGCTGCTGGATTTCGAAGTGAAACCCAACGAAGGAAGCGACAGCCCTGCCGGATTCAAAAGTACCTTGCGCGTTTCAACCGCTGACGGCGAAACAACCACAGGCGCGTGTTGGATGAATAATCCGTTTAGTTATCCCGGCGAATGGTGGCATACCTGGACCGGACTGACCTATAAAATCTCGCAGGCATCATGGAATCCGGAAAACCTGGGGCAAAGCACGGTGCAAATCTTGCGCGACCCGGGTTGGCTCTTGAAATGGATCGGCTCATTGCTGGTTGTGATTGGCGTGTTCATGATGTTTTATCTCCAGCCGTACCGAAAACAAACGGAAGGCGAACCGATCATGCTTTCGGCTTCAAAGCAGAAAACAAAAGTTCTCGAAGGGGAAGCTGTCGCAGAAATCGCACGTTACCCGGCTCTCTAGCGGCAGGCTCTGACGGCCGATACTGTAGGGCGTCTGTGTCAGACGCCATGGCGTTTCGCAGAAACGCCCTACAAGATCCTGGGAAGGGTTGAATGTTGAGCGTTGAGCGTTGAACGTTTCGCTGTTGCATGGGGACGCAGAGGGGAATTCAATTGTTCGCACTTGTTAGTCTGGTCGCCGTTTTGGCTGGGTGTGCATCGCATAAAAGCTCAGACGCGCCGTCTGCCGGTACGCAGCCCGCCTCAGTCGGACCCAAATGGGGTTATTACAATGGCGAGCCGGTGACGAAGTGGAATTCGGACGGGAGGACAATGACGCTGCTGACTGAATTGCGTTACACCGATCCGCAAGGCGTCGTTTGGACCGCTCCGATCGGCTCGGTTGTCGATGGCGCATCCATCCCGCGCTATCTCTGGTCCATCATGGGCGGACCTTTTGAAGGAAAATATCGGAACGGTTCCGTGTTGCATGACGTCGCTTACGGGGAACACAACCGCCCATGGCAGGATTGCGACCGCATGTTCTACAACGCCATGCGCTGCAGCGGGGTGAGCGCCGTTGAAGCAAAGACCATGTATTACGCTCTCTACAAATTTGGGCATCACTGGAAATTTCCAATCAAGCGCGCGAAAGCGGTGAAGTATGAAGGCGCCCTTGTGGCGAGAGGGGAAGAAATTCCGCGCGCGGTTCCCGTGAATCCGTCTCAAATCAACCAAGCACGCGATTGGATCAGCACCGCTGATCCGAGTCTCGACCAGATCGAGCAACGGGCGAACTCCGAAGGCCGCTGAACTTAGCTTCGTAGACGGTCGAGTTTCTGTAGCTATAGTTTCGCAACCGAATCCGATGGGTTCGGGAGAGAAAACTTCAACAGGAGGACAGTTATGTTAGGCGAGAAGATTGGTGGAATATCGGGCAAGATTACTTCGCAGCGAGTATTGCCGCACCTGGGCGGAGGCCCAAAGATGGAAACCTCGTTTCAGGCAAGCGGATCGTTGCTGGGCACTGACCTAAAGGACACGGGCACCTACTGGACCGTGGTCCGTCCGGACGGGACACACTATGGCGAGGGACAAGGCGTAATGATAACCAAGGACGGGAAAATGGCGACGTGGACAGGCCATGGTGTCGGCACGATGAAGAAAGACGGCAGCGCGACTTATCGCGGCGCCATTTATTTTCAAACTATGCCGCCAAAATGGTCCCGGCTGAATAAGGTCGCGGTGCTGTTCGAGTATGCGGTAGACGCACAGGGCAACACGCACTCCGAATACTGGGAATGGAAGTAGCTCGCAAGCGAAGCGCTGTGAGATCATTTTTTGCCAGCATAGTTCAGCTGGTAGAGCAGCTGATTTGTAATTAGAAAAGCGATTTTTGCTGGCTTTAGCTATTCTTAGCTATCACTTGTAAATCAGTCACTTGTGACGATTTCTGAGGCTCGGCCTTTAGCTCTGATTAGCTGTTTTTTGCTCCTTTTCTAGGCTAACGGGTACAAATCACGGGTACAATCGTTGCAGCCTCTGTCGCATCAAAATCGCGTCGTCTCCAGTTTCTCCATGAAGTCGAAAATCCGATTTCCTGGCGTTCGCGGCGGAAAAAGGTCCTGCACCTGTACTTTCAAAACTTCCGCTAAATACAAAAGCGTTTTGTCGTCGACGTACGACAGCCGCGCTTCGATTTTCGAAACGCCGCTTCGGCTGATGTCGAAACCGGCGATCTGAAGCTTCGCGGCGAATGTCGATTGCGACCAGCCCAGCGCATATCGCCGGCGACGAACCTGGGGGCCGACGTTATTCTTGAAACGCATACGCTCTCCGTTCCTTTTACGCAGTCTTTGTCTCAGCAGTCTCGAAGCTGACGCGCGGCGCGCATTTGGTTTCGCAGAGTTCGATCAGCTGGTGTGCGTCACGCTTCGGCAAAACTTGCGAAACTTCCTCGCGGAATTCGGGAACGGGTCGCAAGTAGTAGACGGACTCGAACAAGCGATCCACGCATTCCCCGGCAAGAGCCAGTACGTGGTCGAACGTCTCGCTCTCAGAATTGACGAGGGGCATGAGAGCAGGTGCCGGGAAATTGACGCGAGCGATGCAGCCGTCGGTGCCCGTGGCGGTCCATCGAGAACCACCGTTGTTCGTTGGCGTAAAGTCATTTTCGTGGAGCCGAGCCTCGCGGACGAGATCGGCCTTCATGATTTTCAGCCGTTCGGTTTGAGCGACGATTTCTCGGTGGAGCGTGACGGCTTCGTTAACAAGTTTCTTTAATTGAGCGTTGGTCATATGGATGTGGTGTTAAGATTTCTTGCCGCGCTTGCTCTGGCGCACTTGCTCCAGTGCTCGCGCGACACGAACGCTCTACACCCGGTTTTTTTCTGATCGGGCCAACGCTGGCTGGTTCTTTCTCCAGTGTTCTTGCCACTGGATTCAGCCGTTCTCCGCTGATCTACGAAAAATTTTGACAGGTCTGGAAATCGCCCGCCCAAGCGGCGCGAAACGGCTCTCCTGCGGTGAAGTGGTCATCGGCAAAACGTTGTCACGTGTTCAGATGAACGTATTCTAGACGATGTAAAAACGAAGGGGGCAATCAATGGCAAAACAGACATCGAACAAAGCAGTCGGCCAAGCAGAGCAGGAGTGCTCTTTCAGCGCAACGACGATCGCGGCGCTGCTATTCCTGGCCGCGAAATTTCCGCATCGTCAATTCAACAGCAACGAGTTGTGCGTGCTTTCGGGCATTGGACGCACGGCCATGTCGCAGATAAAGAACGCTGCCGACTCGCCGTTTTCGCTTGGAAAATGCACGTTGCAGCGGCTCGACGGATGGCTTGCCAAGCATCCAGGATTCAAGCAACAATGATCGGGCCGGAGGGTGCATATGCCAAAAGGGGTTCGCAAAAGCATTACGATCCCCGGT
>JBKPQL010000045.1:0-16381 GCA_046734045.1 Verrucomicrobiota bacterium | reverse complement strand
ATTATGAGTCCCCTGCTCTAACCGCTGAGCTACAGGCCCCTCTTCACCCGAATTTAATCACGCGATGTCACGTCAGATCAATTCGAAAGCACGCCATTTAAGCGATGCCGAGCAAATTACGGTTGCAGCGCTTGCACCCGGGCGCAGCATCCTGCGCAGATCTTACTTAATGGTAGAGGACTCCCCTCAGCAATAGCGTCCGATCGTGCGTTGGTTGAGGGGTGCTCGCTCGGGAAACGATTGTCGTCCCAGATCAGAACGCGATGAACGGATCGGTGAATTTCACCCGCACCAGGACATTATCGACTCGTTCGGGCAATTGCCGTTTGGCCGAACTTGTTTTGTCCACATAAACGATCACCGTCGCTTGAGAATTATCCTCGAGCGCTCCGAGCCCGACACCAAGCACGCCCGCAACGGGTCTGATACTGCACATTCACGCTGGTATCGGTCGATCCGATTGTTCCTGTTGTACGTCCACTTTTTTCCACCGCCGAGCCTACCGCCGGAGCCTTCACGACGCTGCTGATGGTTCCGATCCCTTGAATGTAACCTGTGGAATTCACCTGACCAGGAATGAGCTGCGCGATGGCCGCATCGACATTAGAGCCCAATTTCGGAGAAGAGGTGTAGTGTGCGACGATTATGGCCGGCTGGCATCCATTGTCGATCAAACACGGTTGCGAGATATCTTCGACGGGGGAAGCCTGATCTTGCCGAGCCAGAATGTGATTATTGCCGAGAACATAAAACGTTGTCCCGCTGATGGGCAATGATCCGGGCGTGCCACCGCAGCAATATGCCTTGGTAATATCCATAACATTGCTGCCGGAAACCCCGTAATTGGTGTTGCGGCTCTGATACGGATTGGCCGCTTGGGTAAACAGAGGCGCGCAGACAAAAGCGGCCGTGAGAAGTGATGCTAGTGAAGAGATTTTGATTTTGATCATAGTGAACGTAGTGGTCGACCTTTTACGACAAATACGATAAAATGACCGGATTTTTAGTCATCTCTTGGGAATTGTCCTGCACGGGTTGTAGCAGTGCCTGCTTGAAGAAGCAGATCAAGCTTATTGAGATCGATCGGCTTGACCAGGTGATGCTTGAACCCGGCTTCCTGACTTTTGCGGATATCGCTCTCCATCCCGAAACCCGTCAGAGCAATTCCGAGGACGGATCGCTCGGAGCCTAACGCTCGCATCAGTTCGATTCCACTGCCGTCAGGTAAAGCCAGGTCGCTGATGAGCACGTCAAATTGCTCCTTTTCGATTAGGTCGATGGCAGATTGAAAATTGAGCGCTGATTCGACATGATAACCACGCCGCCGAAGCAGATTGGTAAGCGAGCGGTTTGTGTCTTCGTGATCTTCCACGAGCAGAATTCGCATGCGCTGACGTTCCGATACGCTGGGTGAAATGGCCGGTGCGATTCGTGCCTCAGCTTTTTCGCAGGTGGGGAAAACTAACATGAACGTTGAGCCTTTATTGCGGCCAGCGCTTTGCGCGGCGATCGTTCCCTTGTGTGCTTCCACAAGCGTTTTGCTAATGGCAAGTCCGAGGCCCAGACCTCCCAATTGAGTCCGACCGCCTTGCTCGAACGCATCGAAAATTTTCGGCAGCGTGTCCGCTTCAATTCCCATGCCGGTATCCGCGATGTCCACGCGCAATTGTCCGTCTGAATCATTGCTGGTGGTAATCGTAATTTGCCCGTTTCTTGGCGTGAACTTCACCGCGTTATTGATCAGGTTCCAAAAAATCTGCTGCAGTCGTGCCGGGTCGGCTCGCATATGCACCTTTCGCGCGCCGAGTTTGAGGGAACGCATCAGATGTTTTCGATCGATTTCCGCCTGACAAATCTCGAGGGCATTTTGCAACAGTGTATGCGCATCAACGACTTCAAAATTGAGCTGCACTTTGCCGCGATCGATGCGCGTCAGATCAAGCAAGTCATCGATCAGCCGCGCCTCCAGTTCCACATTGCGACGAATCATTCCCAGCGACTCGTGAATCTCCTTCGGCAACTCTGGCTCGCTCTCCAGTGCGAGAGCAGCGGCGAGTACCGGCGTCAGAGGTGTGCGCAATTCGTGGCTGAGCATGGCCAGAAATTGATCCTTGGCCAGATTCGAGCGCGCCTTTTCTGCCAATTCGAGGTTTGTTTTCTGCAACTCTTCCTGACGATTCTGAAGCTCAGCCGCGAGGGATTGCGATTGTTTGAGCAGGTTCTCCGTCCGCGTGTTTGCTTCAATCGTATGCAGGACAATTCCGATACTCTCTGTTAATTGGTCGAGAAATGCCCGATGCGTCGGGCTGAATCGCTCAACTGACGAAAGTTCCATGACTGCTTTTACGTCGCCTTCGAAGAGAATCGGCAGGACCACGATGCTCCTCGGGAGAAATTCGCCCAGGCCAGAACTCACTTTCGCGTAGTTGATCGGTACATCAGTCAGAAGAATGCGCCGTTTTTCCAACGCCGCTTGTCCTACCAAGCTTTCACCAATTTTGAAGCGGTTCTTTGCGCCATTACCTTCCTGGTAAGCATAGCTCGCCAGTAGCTTAAGCTCCCATTCTCCGTTAGATTTGTTCATCATGTAGAAGGCGCCTTGCTGCGCCGAAACCAGCGGAGCGAGCTCGGATAGGATAAGTTTGCCAATCGTCAGGAAGTCGCGCTGTCCCTGCAGCATGCGGGTGAATTTGGCGAGGTTCGTCTTGAGCCAGTCTTGTTCCTCGTTCCGCAATGTGGTGTCCCTCAGATTCCGGATCATCTCGTTGATGTTGTCCTTGACGAACGCAACCTCGCCTTGCGCTTCCACCTGAATTGAACGGGTGAGATCGCCCTTGGTGACTGCTGTCGCGACATCAGCAATAGCGCGAAGCTGCGTAGTCAGGTTTGCTGCCAGCCGGTTGACGTTATCGGTCAAATCCCGCCATGTACCTGCGGCGCCGGGCACATTCGCTTGGCCGCCGAGCTTCCCTTCCACGCCCACTTCGCGCGCTACGGTAGTAACTTGATCGGCAAAGGTGGCGAGCGTATCGATCATGTTATTGATCGTCTCGGCGAGCTCGGCGATTTCGCCCTTGGCTTCGAGGAGAAGTTTGCGTTTCAAATCGCCCTTTGCGACTGCCGTCACGACCTTGGCGATGCCACGCACCTGATCAGTCAGGTTAGAGGCCATAAAGTTGACGTTGTCGGTAAGATCTTTCCAGGTTCCCGAAACGCCTTTCACCATGGCCTGGCCACCGAGCTTGCCTTCCATACCCACTTCGCGCGCTACGCGAGTAACCTCATCGGCGAATGACGATAATTGATCCACCATCGTGTTCACCGTGTTTTTCAATTCTAGAATTTCGCCTTTAACATCGACGGTGATTTTCTTGGTCAGATCCCCCGTGGCGACCGCCGTTGTCACAGCGGCGATGTTGCGCACTTGTGTGGTGAGGTTGGACGCCATGAAGTTGACGTTGTCGCCGAGGTCTTTCCATACGCCCGCCAGCCCGCGCACATCGGCTTGTCCGCCCAGCTTGCCATCGGAACCGACTTCGCGCGCCACGCGCGTAACTTCCGATCCGAACGAGCGAAGTTGGCCCACCATTGTATTAATCGTGTCCTTTAGTTCCAGAATCTCGCCTTTGACATCGACCGTAATTTTCTTGGATAAGTCGCCCATTGCGACGGCCGTGGTCACAGCGGCGATGTTGCGAACCTGCGCGGTTAAGTTGGACGCCATCGAGTTCACAGAATCGGTCAGGTCTTTCCACGTGCCTGCCACACCGCGCACATCGGCCTGACCGCCGAGTTTCCCCTCAGTGCCGACCTCGCGCGCGACGCGCGTCACTTCCGCAGCGAAAGATGAAAGCTGATCAACCATCGTGTTGATGGTGTTCTTCAACTCGAGGATCTCGCCTTTGACGTCCACCGTGATCTTTTTGGTGAGATCGCCGGTGGCCACTGCTGTCGTGACGGCGGCGATGTTACGTACCTGAGACGTGAGGTTCGAAGCCATGAAATTCACCGAATCGGTCAAATCTTTCCAAGTGCCGCCGGCCCCATGCACCTGCGCCTGGCCGCCAAGTTTTCCTTCCGTGCCGACCTCGCGCGCCACGCGCGTGACTTCCGCGGCGAACGAGCGGAGCTGATCCACCATCGTATTGATTGTGTCCTTCAGCTCGAGAATTTCCCCGAGCACATCCACGGTGATTTTCTTGGACAAATCACCTTTCGCTACAGCGGTGGTAACGTCCGCAATGTTACGAACCTGAGCCGTCAGGTTGGAGGCCATCGAATTGACTGAATCAGTCAGGTCCTTCCACGTTCCGGCCACGCCCTCGACAGCGGCCTGCCCACCGAGCTTCCCTTCCGTGCCGACCTCGCGCGCCACACGCGTCACTTCGGACGCGAACGAGGAAAGCTGATCCACCATCGTGTTGATGACGTCCTTGATTTGGAGAATCTCGCCCCGCACATCGACGGTGATTTTTTGGGTCAAATCGCCGCTGGCGATTGCGGTCGCCACCTTTGACATGTCGCGGAGTTGCACCGTGAGATTGGACGCCATGAGATTGACCTTGTCCGTCAAGTCCTTCCACGTGCCCGCAACACCTTTCACGTCGGCTTGGCCGCCTAGCTTTCCCTCGGTACCAACCTCGCGCGCCACACGCGTCACCTCCGACGCGAACGATGAAAGCTGGTCCACCATGGTGTTGATGGTGTTTTTCAGTTCCAAAATTTCGCCTTTGACCTTGACCGTGATTTTTTTCGAGAGATCGCCGTTGGCGACAGCCGTCGTCACGGCCGCGATGTTGCGGACTTGCGACGTGAGATTGGAGGCCATCGAGTTCACAGAGTCTGTCAAGTCTTTCCACGTCCCCGAAACTCCTTCGACCTTCGCCTGGCCGCCGAGAATGCCTTCTGTGCCGACTTCGCGCGCCACGCGCGTCACTTCCGACGCGAACGAACGGAGCTGATCCACCATCTTGTTGATGGTGTCCTTCAATTCGAGAAATTCGCCGCGAACATCTACGGTGATTTTCTTCGCAAGATGTCCATTTGCTACCGCAGTGGTCACTGCCGCGATGTTGCGGACCTGTGACGTGAGATTCGACGCCATCAGATTTACGTTATCGGTCAAATCTTTCCATGTGCCGGCAACGCCTTTGACTTTTGCCTGGCCGCCGAGCTTTCCTTCCGTGCCCACTTCCCGGGCCACACGCGTCACTTCCGAGGCAAAAGCGCCAAGCTGCTCCACCATCGCGTTTACAGTCTTGGCCGTACGCAGAAACTCTCCCTTGAGCGGCTGTCCTTTAATCTCAGTAGCCATCGTTTCGGATAGATTCCCCTTCGCGACCGCACCGATGACCCGCGCCATTTCACTCGTGGGACAGAGAAGATCCTCGATCAAAACATTGATGCATCCGATGGCATCGTCCCAAGACTCTGACACGTCGCTCAACGACGCGCGTTGCGTGATGCGGCCTTCCTTTCCAACCACACGCACGATGCGTTCCAGTTCCTGCGTCATGCGTTGATTCGTTCTGATTACATCGTTGAACGTGTCCGCGATCTTGCCGGCCACATCTGTCCAGTCCTCCGGGAGCCGCGCGGAAAAATCACCGCGCTTGAACGCCATTAGGGCAACAAGCAGTTGCCTGGCATCGAGTTCACTACCGTTAGTGTGCGAGCGATTTCGCCGCCGTGCCTTTGCAACAAGGGGAGCTTTGTTCATAAAGTGGAGTGCTTAGAAAAATGGACTTCTCTTCGCCGTCGCGAATTCGACGCGCAAGATCGGAATTGTCATGTTCTAGTGCCCGAAGGGAATCGCGCCATTAATCGCATCAAGCCGTATTTTCTTCAACGAACCACCGGGCCACCGGCTTTGTTGCGCGAAAAAAGCACTACTCGCCTAACCGTCATCGCACGAGGACGGGTTGAAACCAAGCGTCGCCGCCTGCTGTTAAGCACCAAGCAGTCCTCCCAGGCTGCGCAATCGGAACCCAAAAATGATTGCCAGAATGCCGAACACGATCGCGTAGGATGCGATGAGCCCAAAGCAGAGCGAGCGCGCCCGGAACCGGGTTCCATAGAAGCAGCACGGCGAAGACGATTGATAGCAGTCCCATAAGGATCAAGAGCCACTCGCCTCTAATTTCCTTGCGGAGTTTGATTGCCAGCGCAATCTCAGCCGCGCCGATCATTAGCGCCCAAGCAGCGATGTAGATGATTAATGCCAGAGCGGTTATTGCTGGCGCACGGAATGTAAGAACTCCAACTATAATCCCTAGAATTCCGATGACCAGATGCAGACCCCAGTCTGGATCGGAAGCGCGACCCGCGATCGCACCTACAACGCGAAATATGCCATCCACTAGTACCCACGCTCCAAAAAATATTACGAGCGTCGCCAGTGTCAGGCCGGGATACGCGAACGCGATGAGCCCAAAGATAATTCCACAGATGCCTCTTATGACAGGAACCCACCAATTGCGTTTTAAGGCTTCGATTATCATTTCTTCTTTCTACCGCCCCGCGCAATCTCCGAAAAGCACAAAAATTAGAATTTTTCGTCGCCGGCCGTGCGTCTTGTTCTTTAACCATCGTCATTCAACCGCTCCTCAAGATAGGCTTGAAAATCAGGCGCACTTGCTTGGCAGAGAACATGCTCGGCCCAAGCTTCGCGCTCGAATGACTGCAAGCGCAAATCCCACACGCGCACCGACGAATCGGAGCTTTTTGCAGGAATACGGGCATTTGGATCGCCAGACCTCGAAAGGAATACGCGATGGAACAGCTCGTCCTCGTTCCCCCAGTAATCGACGAACACAACGTATGCAGTTCTGCCGTCGTGCGCACCAACGAATCCAACGTTGTAATTGCACGGCGCGATGGCTGGCGGATGAAGCTCTACGGGATCGCCTGGCGACGGGAATTGCCGCGACCAAAACTCCTTGAAGCGATCGTTAAGAGCTCGATGAATCGAAAGGAGCGTGCTTCGTAAGCTTCCACGCTTTTAGAATAGCCCGAGTTGTTCTCTTGTCCGAAGGAATGCTGCCGCCGAGAGCTTGGGCCGTCCGCGGATCCCGAACCGGCGACAGCTAACTTGGAAAAGCGAGGAGATCTGCTCGGCAAAAATCCCTTCGCCTCTCATGCGCGTGTGCCATTGTGAATTATTCAGCCGGTCTCCGCGTAAATGCCGTATGCGCCCCAGCACTTTCTGTTTCCGATCGGGAAAATGTTCCTCGAGCCAATGTTCGAACAATGGCGCGACCGCCCACGGCAACCGGATTATTGTGTAACCCGCAAATTGCGCACCCGCTTCCGCGCACGCTTCGAGAATCTTCGGTACCTCATGATCAGTTAATCCTGGAATGATCGGCGCAACCATCACGCCGATTGGGATTTTAGCAGCGCGAAGTTGCCGGATCGCGTCGAGCCGCGCTGGGGGCGAAGTGGTACGCGGTTCCAGCACACGCTGCAAATTCGGGTCGAGCGACGTGACAGAAATGTTCACTGCGACTGCATCATAACCGGCGAGCTCCCGCAAAAGATCGATGTCCCGCATTACGAGACGATTTTTCGTGATGATTGCGACCGGATTGCGAAATTTCGCAAGGACCTCGAGGCAGCCGCGCGTGACGCGTAATTTTCTTTCGATCGGTTGATATGGATCGGTCACGCCGCTCATGACGAGTGTTTGCGGTTGCCAGCGCGGCGACTCCAACTCCGCCCGCAATAATTCCGAAGCATTCATTTTCACCATTATTTTGCTCTCAAAATCGAGGCCGGCTGAGAAGCCCAGGTACTCGTGCGTGGGCCGCGCGTAGCAATAAATGCAGCCGTGCTCGCATCCGCGATACGGATTCAGGCTCGTCTCGAAACCGACATCGGGACTGTTATTGCGCGAGATGATCGATTTCGTGTCGTCGCGAAAGTATTGCGTTTGTTGGCGCGGCGGTTGCCTTTGCACGCCGTCGGCCGCGGCAACCGAAGGCGGCTTGCGCTCCGGATCGTCGTCCGCAAGATCGGCGTAGCTAAGATCGACATGCAATTTCTCAAATCGGTTCGCCGGACTCCACGACGCGCCGCGCCCACGGATGCCCGGCGTGAGCGGCGCCCTTTCATTAATGATTCGAACAAACTTCCTTTTCATAGTCGGAATTGCTTTGTCACAATATAAGTTCGCATGAACATAATCGGAAATCGAACGGATTTTCCGGGCCGCGGTCGCACTCTGGCTTGCTGCGATCGGCACATCGGCCACCTAGCCTGAGCAAATCCGCAATCCGAGCGCCTTGACATGAGCGGTCTCTTCTCGAACATGCTGAACCCACTTTAGCGAACGAGTTTTCTGTGTTCTTCAAACTCAAATGCCCAGCGGCTGCAAAATTGGATTTCATTATTGCCGGCGTGCAAAAGGCGGGAACAACCGCGCTGTCGGATCTTCTTGAGAGCCATCCGAAAATCAAGATGCCGCATCAAGATGAGTTGCACCGTACCGTTCAGCCGGCTCGCCATTTTTTTGATGACGAAGAGCGGTTCTCCCAAACCGAGATTGATTACAAACTGCTTCAAAGGGGTTGTGTGCGCAAAGGCGATTCGATGCTGGTCGGCTCCTGCACTCCAATTTACACCTATTGGAAACCAGCCATGGAGCGAATTTGGAACTACAACAACAAGATTAAACTGGTGATCCTGTTGCGAAATCCAGCGGACCGGGCATTCTCCCACTGGAACATGCAACGAGATCGGAGCCTGGAGGGTCTCGACTTCCTGGCAGCGGTGCAGGAGGAAAAAAATCGCGCACGAGAAGTATTACCTTTTCAACTGCGCAAATTCTCCTACGTGGATCGCGGCTTTTATGCCGAGCAAATGGAACGCGTGTTCCGATACTTTCCTCGCGAGCAGGTTGACGCGATCAAGTTTGAGGATTTCCGCCGTGACGCGCGCAAAACGCTCGGTGAAGTCTGCCACTTTCTCGGCGTCGAGTCGTTGAAACAATTAAACAACGTCGAAACCGGCTCGACGCCTTATGCGCGTAAGATGACCGATAGCGAAAGACAATATCTTGTCGATCTTTACCGGAGTGATATCGAGCAGCTGGAGAAACTTCTGGGTTGGGATTGTTCAGATTGGAAGCAGGTGTAATCCCTCCTATGCTTGCTCCGCACGCGAGCGATGGCACACTCTCAAGACACTAGGTACGGGTGGTTCACCCGAACCGCCCGCGGACGATTGAGGTCAATCGCGCCTACCTGAATTAGCCGGAGGGGTGGCAGAGCGGTTGATTGCGCCGGTCTTGAAAACCGGAAGGCCGAAAGGCCTCGTGAGTTCGAATCTCACCCCCTCCGCGCCTTAATTTTCGATTTGCGATTTGCGATTTGTCCGAGGAAGAACTGCGCGACGACTACAGCGCACAGGAATCCAAGAACAGCGGCACATACGACGTCGGACAAATAATGCGCGCCGATGTACATTCGCGAGAAACCGATCAGGATCGGGATTGGCAGACAGGCGAGACCGATCCGCCGGCGTGCAAAAATTAAAACACCGAAAAATGCGGTTGAAGCTGCAACATGGCCGGACGGGAACGCGTGATATTTGGTGCTGGAACGCGGCCCGCCCCAACGAAGCTCCGATTTCACTGACGGGCGCGCACGGGGAATCGTGCGTTTAATCACATGGCCGGCAAGACCAGCAACTGCCACCGCCAGCAGCATGCCCAAAAAAATGCGCGTCCATTTTTTGCTGCCACGGTGCCAAGCGATCCCTAAAAGAATCAATCCAAGCGCCGCATGCGAAGGCCAGTCGCCAACAAAGCTGACGCCGCGCATGAAACTGCGCATCGCGCGGGTTTGATGTTGTCTGATGAAATTCCAAACGCTGTCATCGAAATAAAACGCCGCTGCAATCGCCATCGCTGCGATGGCGATGCCGATCAGCCAATACAAAACGGCAGAGCGCTTCACAAATAAGTTCCCGTCGGATTTACGGGCCGTTATTGTGAGCGCAATGCTGGCCAATCGCGAGCACGAAAGTCTTGTGTGATCTGTGAATCAGTGAACGATGAGCAGCGAAGCATGAACACGCGTAGCCGATCACTGATCACCAATCACCGATCGCTTCTCCGCTGCTTTCAATGGACGCTCTTCTTCATCGGTTGCGTCCTTTTTCACGTGATCGGAACATGGAGTTTGCCGCTGATCGACCGTGACGAGCCGCGTTTCGCCGAAGCATCACGCGAAATGATCCAGCGAGGTGATTACGTCGTTCCCTACTTCAACAATCAGGTCCGCTTCGACAAGCCTCCCCTGACCTACTGGGCACAGGTTGCGAGCTATCGCGTCTTTGGTGAAAATGATTTTGCCGCGCGGTTTCCATCGGCTGTTGCCGCTGCGCTTATCGCGGTGTCGATCCCCGTCCGTGGATTGCGCATCGGTGGAGAACGCGTCGGCTGGCGAGCAGCAATCATTTTCACGCTTTGTTTGCAAACGTTTGTCCATGCCAAGGCCGCAGTGGCAGATATGTGGCTGGCGTTGTTCGTGAGCATCGCGCATTGGAGCGGACTCGAACTGCTCCGTGACGGCCTGACAAACGCGCAACATCAAAAGTCACCCATCAAACATCAAACTTCTCACTGGTGGTTCCTCTTTTACATCTCGCTGGCGCTGGGCTTTCTGGCCAAAGGCCCAATTGCCTGGACGCCTCTGCTGACCGTTGCTTGCACCATTTTCTACGAGCCGAATTTGCAGCTGGGTCAGCGATTCAAATTCGTTCGCGGCATCCTGTTTATGGTGGCGATCATCGCGACATGGGGAATTCCCGCTTTGATTCGCACGCATGGCGAATTCTTGCGAATCGGAATCGGGCGCCACGTCATCGGCCGCTCGTTAGGGGCGATGGAAGGGCACGGCTGGGATTCGTTAGGCGGATATGTTTTGCTGCTGCCGTTTTATTTCGTGACGGTCTTTGTCAGTTTCTTTCCCTGGTCGATCAAGTTGCCTTCCCTTCTGAAAAGATTATGGCGCAAGCGCGACGGTATCGATAATTATTTGCTGTCCGGTGCTGCGATCATCTTCATCATTTTCTCGCTCATCAAAACCAAGCTTCCGCATTACACATTGCCGGCGTTTGGGCTGCTGGCGCTTTTGCTCGCGCGGCATTGGGCGGAGGACGGACCGCCGGCTTCCCAGCTGCCGACAGGCGGAACCCGCCGCTCGTTCGCGACCATCGCCATTGCGACTACGTGTGTGTGGATCGCGATCGCTTCGATCGTTCCTCCGATGGTGGCGCGGTTTTTCCCTGCGTATCAGCTTTTTCAGCAATCGCGCGCGTCTTTGCGGCCGAACATGCAATTTGGCTCCGTTGAGTTCGAGGAGCCGAGCGTTGTCTGGTATTTTCGCAGCAGCGTTCGGGGTTTCCTGACGCCACTGAACAGACGTCGGGCAGCTGAGTTCATGACCGAACCCGGACCGCGTTTCGTAATTCTACCGACTTCGGTGTCTGCGACACTGTTCCGGAATCATCGGGATAACTGGAAATTTTTCTCGATGCGCGGTTTTAACATCGCGAAGGGCGCATATGTCGATCTTACGCTCGCGCTGAAATCGGAATAAGTTCGTTTGACGATTTAACGATGTAACGTTGTAACGATTTGAGCAATCGGCATGATCACATTTCTTGACGGCAAACTTGTAACCGCTTTGCCGACGCAGGCCACTATCGATGTCGGTGGAGTCGGGTATGAAGTGTTTATTCCCCTCTCGAGCTACGATAAACTGCCTACAGCCGGGCAACCTATTCGTATTCTCACACATCTGGCAGTTCGCGAAGACGCACACATGCTTTACGGATTCATGACCGCTGCCGAACGCGATCTTTTTCGGTTACTGGTCAATAACGTTAGCGGCATCGGGCCGAAGCTTGCGCTCGCGGTCTTGAGCGGAATGAGCGTGAACAGTTTCAAAGCTGCGGTTGTGAATTCTGATGTCGCCGCAATTTCGAAAATCAGCGGACTCGGAAAGAAGACCGCCGAGCGGATTGTTTTCGAATTGAAAGATAAACTCGGCGTCGCTGCGGCGTGGGAAGCAGCCAGCGCCGTTCACGCGCCGACGCCTGAACAGGAGCAGGCGAATGAAGCTGTGCTCGCGCTAATCACGCTCGGATACAAACAAGTCGAAGCGCACAAGGCCGTGCGCGAGATTCAGGAGAAAGGGGAAGCCAAATCGGCTGAAGAACTGGTCAAACTCGCGCTCAAGCGAATGACTGCAGGAAGATGAATCGACGTTTGATGTTCGATGTTTGATGTGTACTTCAAGGATTAGGCCGCATTGAAATCAAACCTCGAACTTCAAACTTTAAAGGTTGCAGCGGTCGCCACCGGGGGCGAGAAGCTCGAAGCCATTCGTACTGCATTCCCGAAAGAAGGCTTACTTGCGGAAAAGCAATGGCTGCTTTCGCCAGACGCATTCCCCATCGACAAGAAATTTCTGGCCGAGCTCGAACAGCTCGGGCATCGGCTGCGCGTTTTTCAACGCGCCTGCAATCAGCTTTACCACCTGAGCGTCAAAGGCAAACAGCCCACCTGGGTAGCCCACTATCTCGATGCGGGCAAACCGGCAGAGCTAATCGAGTTTTCGCGCCGGAAAGAAAGTCGCGACGACTTGCCCCGGATCGTTCGGCCCGACCTCATTCTTACCGAGAATGGCTACATCATCGCTGAGATCGATTCGGTCCCCGGCGGGATCGGATTAACCGGGTGGCTGAATCAAACCTATTCGACTTTCGATTCTCAAATTATTGGCGGCACGGACGGAATGCTCGGCGGTTTCGAATCCGTGCTGCCGAACGGCGGCGACATCGTGATCTCTCGCGAGGCAGCAACCTATCGGCCGGAGATGGAATGGATTGCTGCACGATTAAATCAAACACGTGCCGTAGCCGGAGTCGTTGACTCCGGTTCCATTCGCGATTCCAGATCGGCGGGGATCAGCGATCTGGGCTACAACTGGCGCGTCGTTCCGGCTGAAAATTACGAGCCGCAAAACGGGCGCGCTGTGTACCGCTTTTTCGAATTGTTCGATTTACCGAACATTCCCAAGATCGAAAACACGCTGCGCGCATACGCTCAGGGTCGGATTATGATCAGGCCGCCGATCAAGCCATATCTGGAAGAGAAAATGTGGTTCGCACTTTTCTGGATGCATCCACTGCGCGAGTTTTGGCGGCGCGAACTGGGCGCAAACTATTTCATCAAGCTGCGGCAAACTATCCCCTACTCGTGGTTGTTGGATCCCACTCCGCTACCGCAGCACGCGGTCATTCCGCGTCTTGAAATCCAGGATTGGCGCGAAGCCGCGAAGTTCAGCCAGAAAGATCGCGAGCTTCTTTTAAAAGTCAGCGGGTTTTCACCGCTCGGTTGGGGCAGCCGCGGCATAGCGCTTGGGAGCGACCTTCCGCACGCCGAATGGGAGAGAAGGATTGAGCACGCGCTCGCCACATTCGAATCATCACCAACAATCATGCAGCGCTTTCACAAGGGCCGCTTGTTTGAGCACCGATACTGGGACACGGACTCTGGCGAGCTAAAGACAATGAAAGGCCGCGTCCGTCTTTGTCCGTATTATTTCGTCGAAGGCGACCGCGTAAAATTACGCGGTGCGCTCGCCACAATCGCTCCGGCGGACAAGAAATTTTTGCACGGAATGAGTGACGCGATTCTGATACCCTCACGAATGGAAATTACCTAACGAAACGTGCGGCGTCTGCATCGGCAACTGCGTTGCAATTGTATCGTAGGCGGTTGGTTTCGTATACAAGGTAATGTCTTAGGCAACAATCAGCGTACGCCCCTAAGCCGCTCCAATGTAAAATTTGGAACGGATGGATGAGGGACGTCGGCAGCGCGAGGAATTCTGTTCGCGAACACCTTTTATTTTGGTTGGCTGGCATCTTCCCATCGAATGGCCGCGCGAAGCAGATCAGTCAAAGAGCTGACGCCAAATTTTTCTTTCGCGCGCGCGCAATAGGCTTGGACCGTTTTCAAACTCAGATTCAGGTCGTCAGCGATCTGCGAAGAAGTGCGGCCCTGGCCAAGCAAGCGAAAAATTTCCAGCTCTCGATCGCTCAAACGTTCGACCGGCGAGTTGGCGGCGGCCTCGCGCGACCGGCCGACTCTGCGCGCCATTCTGTTTACAACCTTTTCGCTCACGTAAATGCCGCCCTCGAGCACCCGCCTGATTGAGGCGAGCACGCTCTTGCTCGTCTCGCGTTTCATCAAATAACCCCGCGCGCCGGCGTGTAGTGCACGTTCGGCGTACAAAGCTTCGTCGTGCATGGACAGAACGATCAAGGCGACTTGCGGGAAGTGAATTCGCAGGTTCTTGACCAATTCTAATCCTGATTCGTTTTTTAAAGAAATATCAATGAGCGCGACATTGGGTCGCGCCTTCCCAATTCTAGCGATAGCTTGAACTGAATCTTCTGCCTCACCGCAAACAATAAGATCATCCTGCCCGTTTATGAGATTAGATAGCCCCTCGCGGACTAGCGGATGATCATCAACTATAAAGATACGACTTTTGCGCACGATTGTTCAAAAAGGGCGAGTATTGATCGCTCAAGGCCCAGATTACTGTGACCCAAAATCCTTAACTTGGCATGTCACAATAGTGCCACTCGACCCGTTTCGCCGAACATCGAACGTCGCGCCACTCAATGCAGCACCGTGACGCATCAAGTGAAGCCCAAGTCCTTCAGATTGCAGCTTATCGGGAAATCCGATTCCATCATCGATGACCGTAAGGACAAGTCCCGAGCCATTCATCGCCAGCCGAATATCAACCCGGTTGGCAGCGGCATGTTTGACCGAGTTTGTGACGGCCTCCTGAGCAATACGGTAAAGCTGGTTTGCAACTGTGGGATCGTGGATCCGAATTAACTCGTCGCCCTCAAAAACGCAGTTGACCCCGAATCGTTCCTTTACGTTCTCAGCGAGGTTCTGCAACGCCACAATTAGCCCGTCTGCCTCAAGTTCTGGCGAGAAGAAGCCCCGGGCGAGATTCCGCGTAAGATCGATTCCTTCCTCAACATATCGAACGACCTTGTCTGCTTCGGCCACTTCTGGTGCCGACCTTGCGGCAAGTTTTTCTTTCAACGCTTGAGCTGTGAGAGCGGTGCCAGTTAGGTGCTGTCCCAGCTTGTCGTGCAGATCCTGGCCCAACCGCCGCCGTTCCCTATCCGCCACTTTTGCGATCTCTTGGTCAAGCCTGCGTCGTTCAGCCATCTCGCGCTGGAGAGACGCCGTCCGTTCATGCACGCGTCGATCGAGTTCACCAATGAGGGTTCGTAACTTCGATAGTACAGCTGCGAAAAGCGCGAAGGCTGCAAAAGCCATTCCAATATTCCAGTATTCAACGGCTGGAATTCCAGATGCAATGTCTGAAAGCATCCACACCAGGACGCAAAAGAGGGCGATCGCCAAAGCGAATACGAAGCTGCCAAACCAGACTGCCAACGAAACAGGCAGAAGGTAAAAGAGAAGCAGCGACGATTTGTATCCCGTCAAATAATCGGCGTATCCGATAAGGCAACTGAGAATGAGACAAGTGACTGCTAAAGACCTGCTGGAAAATGTGATGCGGGGAAGATTCCGCAACTTGGCTATGACATTGTTAAACACGGCTCGGCCTAAAATTTGTTACTTTGGTGCTAATTGAACAGAACTACCGGATGGTGACAGCGTATCTGCCGTCGCCCATCGAAACTTTTAAAAGCTTCAATTTTCCATCCCAATTCGAACCGCCGATTCACTACTTTTTTTGTGCGCTCCAATGCAAGGCCAAGGCTGGCACCAGAAAGAGGAATACGATCACGACGCGAAGCTCGACGAAAAACATTAAGACCAGTCTTCCCAATTCCTTCTCATTGATCTTGAAGAAGCGCGTCGTCCATGAGGTCCACGTATCCCAAAGAGCGTACGTAACGATGAAATAGAGAAGCGCAAATATGATGCCGATGATGAATGCGCGGAAAAAAACGTTCCTGAGAAAATAATTTTATCGTGTTCCATGCCGACGATTATTTATTTCAGCTAGGCTAGATCAATCAGAAACCGGCAAATAATGCATCGGGGCGCTTTTAAGCGTGCAAAAGCAACGCCATTCCGTCAAAAGAAGTCCATGACTATCACGAAAAATCTCGGAATGCTCCTGCTCGCGATCTACCTAATTCTTGTTGGAATCATCGCTCTCGTTCACATCGCTATTCCCGTGATTGTGACTGGAATCCTGGCGCTTGTGGCCGGGATTTTGCTTCTCATCGGCAGATAAACGAGGTAGCCATAAGGCCAGGGCGGTTTGGATGAACGGCCCCCGACCACACCGTCGCAAACTAG
>JBKPQL010000044.1:0-7975 GCA_046734045.1 Verrucomicrobiota bacterium | reverse complement strand
CCGCGCACCATGTAGCCGAGACGCTGGTTGATGGTCTGGATCGGCTTGCCCTTGTTGTATTTGGCGGAACGGTCCTTGAGTTCGGCCGAGACAAGGTCGCCGATTCCGCCGAGTTTCAGATGCCCGAACGCGTCCGTCGTCCTGTCAGAGAACACCATCTCACCTCCTTCGAACATTGCCCCTTCTGAAACGATAACGACTGAATATTTACTAGGGTTCCGCGCACGGTCATAGCACAACAACTCGGTCAGATGCTCCATGTCGAATTTGTATTCCGGGATAACGCACCGATTGGCCGCGCCCGCCATCGTTGGCAACATCGCAGTGAACCCCGCGTAGCGTCCGAACACCTCCATAACGAGAAATCGCTCGTGAGATCCGGCCGAGGTGCGGAGACGATTCGACAATTCAATCGTCCGGCTGACGCATGTGCTAAAGCCGATGCAATAATCGGTGCCCGGCACGTCATTGTCCATCGTCTTGGGTATCGCCACGATCTTCACGCCTTCCTTGGACAAACGGGTCGCAAAAGAAAGTGTGTCGTCGCCGCCGATCGGAATCAGATAGTCAATTCCCAACCAATCCAGGTTCTTGATGACTTCAGAAGTGAGATCGTTCTTGTCTTGACTGAACGTTGCGCGCAGCGCTTCAGGTACCTCTTCTTTTTTCACTGCCGACGGGTTCGTCCGCGAGGTATGCAGAAAAGTCCCGCCGCTGCGTGCTGCGCGATTGACGATCTCTTCCGTCAAGATTTGAAAGTGCTCGCTGTTGTCGGCGTGTTCATCACGCAGGATGCTGATCGCGCCCAGCCAGCCATGGCGGATACCAACGACCTGATAGCCTTCGCGCAGGGCGCGAATGGTGACCGCGCGGATAGCGGGATTGAGCCCCGGCACATCCCCGCCGCCGGTGAGAATACCGATCACGCCTTTCCTGGTGCTCATGCGATCGCTTTGTCCCAATCTACCACCTTATTTTTGCGCCGACACAAACCTGCAATAATCTTTCACTAAAACTCAGGAAAGGAGGGAGCACTATGGCCAGATATATCAGTCTTATTCGGTTTGCCGATCAAGGCATTCGCAACATTAAGGACACCCCCAAGCGAGGCGACGCCGCCATGGCCGAAGCGGAGAAAATGGGGATGAAGATCATCGAGGAATACTGGACGATGGGCGCGTACGATGGGGTAGTCTTATTCGACGCGCCCGATGACGAGACCATGACCGCGTTCGCCTGCAAAGTTAGCTCGTTGGGAAACGTCAAGACCGAGACCATGCGCGCGTTCCGCAAAGAAGAGATGGAAGGCATTCTCTCGAAGATCAAATAGCACTGGTTCGCCCGTATCGTAAGCTGCTTAGGATGCATAAAGGATTTGATGCATGCCACAATGTAGGCAATGCGAAGGCGGTGGGGGCCCGTTGTGCTCGCGCTTAAGAGGGAAGAAACGTCATTGTTCCATGTTACTGTCCATCGTGATCAGCACGTTGAATCCAGCTTCGACCGCTTTTTTAAATAATTCCCCATTTTCGATTCCAGCCCAGCCGATCAGCGGCACTGAGTCCACGTGATGTGCGGCCAAATCGCGCCGTAATCGCCAGTCGAGATTTTCGTCCAGAAGCAGACGCATCTAGGGCGCGGAGAGAGCGTGCTCTCGCGCTTCTTCCAGCAGAGCGATGACTTGCTCGCGCTTTACGCTCGGGAACCCGTCGAGAAATTGCTCGATCGCGATCGACGAACAGCCGGCCTGTCTCGATTTTGTTACGTATTTGAAACATTTTTAAATTTCCGATCTCCGGGCTTCAGCGCTATGTGTGAACATGCGCAGTCAAGAAGGCGGTAAAATGTGAATCGGACAGCGGTCCGTCTGATACTTCTCATTTCGGCTGTGCTTATCAGTCGTGGAGTTGGCTTGGCGGAGGATACCGAGCTACGAGATCTCGATGTTACTCACTGGTTTTGCCTCAGCAAACCTGCCGGAACCGCCACCCAGCGCGACGAACAGGAACGGAACCTGATGAAGAACAGGAATCCCGTACGCGCGCTGCCGCTCAATGTGGAGCGACTCGATGTTGCCTCCTTCCTCAGGAAGGTTGCCGCGTATGACGGGGACCTCAAAGCCACACGTCGCGCAGACCTTGAACAACCGCGCAAAGAGCAACTGCGCGGCTTCGAAAATCAGATTGTCTCGCTGACTGGCTGGTTGGGGTTGGCTTACTCAAGCACGGCGGAATCGGCTAATTGCGGCGACGCCACGTTTCACGACTGGCACCTGGAGATGTTTCCTCAGCCGTTGGACCATCCGCCGCGCGTTGGTGATGCGACCCCGATTATTTGCGAAGTCACCCCGCGCACCGAAAAACTATTTTACGACCAGGGCGTGCGCCTTCTCGCCTTAGCTGGGTTCATTCGCCTTTTAGATAACAGCTTTCAGCCGACGCGCCATCCACCACGTAAAATCCGGGTAACCGGTTATCTAATGTGGGACGATCTCCACAACGACCCGGAAGCGGTTGGCCCAAAAGTGAAACTAATCGGTAGCGACAGGTTCCACCATCCCTGGCGTGCGAGCGCGTGGGAAGTCCATCCCATTCTCAAGGTCGAGACGGTGGAGTAGGGAGGCAAAAACCTCGCCACGTCACGAATCGATCTTGTCGCTTGCACTCATCGCTCATGCATCGCAAGCCGCTTACGATGCATGAGCGAGTTCCCTGTAGTGGCGGTCAAAGCTTGCTCGCCGTGGCGAGCGGCGACCGCAGTTTGGCGGCGTGATTTCGGCGAACTGGGCGAGGGCGGCTTGGAGGTCTTCGACGATTTCGGCGGCGATGATGTCGGGATCGGGGAGGTTGACGCTATCTTCGAGGCTTTCGTCTTTGAGCCAGAAGATGCCGCCAAAAAGTGCAAAAAGTGAGGACTGACCCCTTTTGTTTCCCCCGGTCGGGTTTGATTTTCTCGCTGACTGTTCCCGAGCCGTCAAAGCACATTCGCCCAGAATTATGGGAAGAGCATTCCGACTCTTTGAGCCGTGCCGACTAGAATGAGGACTCCTATTTCACCATGCGGCCGTGAACGCCTGACTTAATTCACAGGCCGGCGTCGGATGCCGCCAAACAAAACTCCATCAAGCCAGCCCCGGTATCTTTCAGGTTTGCATGGTATTCTGCCAGTGTTGGATAAAAGTTGGTTGGATAACCGAATTCCATGGTGAAACCGTGAGCTTTATTAACTTTCGCGTTGGCTCGATACCGACTGTACGCATAATCGTCGCTGGCTCCTGATGTAGGATACAGGCCAACCGCTTGTAATGGCCGATATAATCGTCCGCCGACTGCTTGCATGGCTCCTGCGACGCGCCTCGACACGTTCGACACCTTTCCGTAGTCCAATTCCTCAATCCATTCCCGGTACATCGTGTCACCGGCGATCCCCCTTTTTCCGTCCCAAGAAGGGTTCAGAAATTGCATTGATGGGTCGTTCAACTGGTCGTCATCGTCGCCCCAGTTAAACAGGATGTCGCCTACGGCAGAATGGATATCCATATACCATCGGATGCGCGGAAACTGCTCAAAAACCCAAGCCACGTTGCGCGTTTCCGGTTCGGAAAACGCGTGGCGACCATGATATGTTTCGTCAATCGGTTTGTCGGAAGCAAGGCTAGTCGCTCCAATCGCTGCTGGATGAAAGTGTCTTCGGAAATCCCACAGGAAATCGTAATTGCGATTGATATCTACGCCGATGCTTGCGTCGTTTCCTGGAGTCGCGTCGATTGGATTGCGGTTCTTACGCCAAAGTGAATCGGTTTTTTGGTCATACCGCACGCCATCGGGGTTTACCAAAGGGAAGAACACGATGCCGGTCTTCAACGCCTTGGTGACGTCCCCATTCGAATAGTTTTTGGAACCATACTTCAACCCGGTTGAGTGTTTCTGCGCGAACAGCAAGTCCGCGATAAAGTAGATCAAATTATCCGGTCCGCCGCGCTCCCGGGCGTGAACTCCAGCCGTAAAGTAGACGTGATAGGCTTCGGGGTTTTTCGGTCCGGCCACCCCGGCCTTTCCGCCAGGTCCTTCCGCAGTTGCGTTGGGAACATCAAACGTTTGGATACCATATTCGTTAACGAGGCCTTCGATTGCGGAATTGATTTCATCGGCATTCATTATCGGGCCGAGATCGTCGTCCCGAGCGTCAGGTCGGGAGCCTATTCCCTGAGGTGGAATTCTCCCATCTTTGAATCGGTCGCCCTTTCCGATTGTAGCCTTGGCAGTTCGATCGCCGCTTATCAGATCGAAAAGATCGCGAATGTGCAGATCCTTAGTTCGAAGGAGATCCCGCTCCCTTGCCGAAACCAACGCTGTCGTATAATAAGCGCCGGTTGCATCAGAAAGGGCGTGCGGCCTGCACCCATAATCCAATGGATAAGTTCGAACGATTTCCCGTAAAGATTCGAGATCTGCTGCATATATCGCGACAGCTAGATGCCGCAGATTACGCTTCCTCCTGTTCGTTTTCTTTTGGGCTCGCGCCATATGTTTTGTCCCCAGTTGTTGTTTGTGCCTGTTCTAATCCGGTAGCTTCAGACTCGTCAACCCTGACCTATGGCCCTTAGCTTTGTAAATAGTTTTTTCAAAAATCTGCCGGAGTGCTTCTGATGTTTCGGCCATAGATCAAATTTGAGTTGCAGGACGCGGACTGGGCAAGCGCAGCTTGGAGGGCTTCGACAATGGAGATCGCGGGAGCGGGCGACATGGACGGTAAAGCCGCGAAGGTAGCGGTCGAGCCGAGCGGGAGGGAGCGAGATACAATGGAGCTGGCTGCCGACTTGAAAAAGATCGGCCTCGGAATGGAGCGACTGAAGTGAGCGATCCGGCAGCCGCCGGACGACGAGGGTAGGAGCGAGTCAACCTGGGCAGCAAACGAGTTTCAATTGAATCATGCCGCCCTGCGGCAATCCAACAGTCGGGTACATTATTGATGCACTAGCGGGAGCGTGACGCCATCGCCGGCTAAAACGTCAGATAGACTCACCCTTCTTTAGATCATTCGCGAATGGAAAGCCCGGCCTTTGATATGCATTTATGATAGTGACGCCGCTCGTCTTTCCGTGGCGAAACCGGTATGAAAAAATAATACTTCGTAATACTTTATTGCATTGCGCCACATTATGGCACATTGTGTCAGTAAGCCTGCCCCGCCTGAAAGTCGACTTCATGTCGTTGAGGGGTATCCCTCTTAGGGCGACGGTGGGCATAATTTATTCTCAGCCGTCAGCCGGCGTTTCCCTCGATAATAATTTAGGCTGCCTTCGTACTTGCGGAGTCATAAAGATCGACAACGAGCCTGATCTTGTCGCGCATAAAATCATAGTAGCGTGTTTCGCCTCTCTCAAAGATGCGCTGCACAGACCAGCAGAGATAGTCCGCGATATTCAACAGCGGCTCCGTTCGATGATTCTGGACGTTGAAAACATGAAAAGGAGGTAATACGAAAAGAATGCTTCGGCGACCGTATCAATTCGAAGCGGCTTGGGTTTATTCAGCAGCGATATTCCTGCGGCGAGAAAGCCTATGATGAGAAATGTGAAGAAGTAATTGCCTATTAAAAAAACAAAAGCGCCGGGACTTTCGATTCACTCATGCGAATGATGCTAATTCGATTGAGCAAGCTTGTGAAGTCCGAAGAGCACGCCAGCTTCGTCCACGCACAAAGTTCTTTTGGGCAGAAGACGGATTTCAAGCGAGTTACGTGGCCCATTCTGCGCAGAGAAGGATCTAACTTCGCAATCAACGCTTCCGTCTGTGCATCGTAAGCCGCTTACGATGCATGAAGGATTTGCTATCTGCCACGACGTAGGCAATGCGAAGGCCGGTAGTGGCCATTGCGCTCGTCACCGCCGAGCAAATTGCCGAGACGCGATCGATCACTCCGGTGGTGTGCGTCCAAAACTTTACAAGATCGCCAAATCCACCCCAGTCAATTGTCTCGACAGCGTCAATAGAATCACAACGCAAGAAAGGCTTCCGTAAAGGGGCGTGGCTCTAACGGAGCTTTACGCCCTTATGTGCCGTTCTTCCCGCTCGGTGGTTTTACACCGCTGCAATCCGAAACGTTGTCCAACGTCGCTGCTCGTTTAAATGCCAAGCCAATGAGCGTCACCCTGGCGACTGTCTTCGCCGCTTCCTTCGTCATTCGACATTCGTCATTCGTCATTCACGGCACATTCCGCTCATTCCCGGAACATCATCAGTGGAACACCTGAGAGAAAATGTTGCTGGCGCAGGCCTTCAATTGCCTGATGAGGCAATCAAGGAATTGAACTGCCATCGCTGCAAAACCATCCTGAACGGATTCAAATCCTGCGAGGGCTTGATGTTGAGCCAACTTCGCGGCATCTTTTTGTTTGTGAGCAAAGTCGAGCAAATGGAAACCGAGTTGCGGAAACTTTCGCAGGAGGAACTGCGTCGGATCCGCGAATGCTTGGATGACCTGATTGAAGACGAGCTAGAATTCACGCCCGAATTCGAGCGTTCGATCGAGCAATCAGAGCGCGACATGCGGGAGGGGAAAACAGCGCGGGTGCGCGAACCTGGTGGCGCGTGAGCGCCGCGACTCAGATTTACTACGCGTCGTTTGACGCGTCTTTCTTCGAATTGCCTGCAAGCCAACGCACTCGTGTGGAAGCTGCGATTAACGATATGGGACGACGGCTCGCCACCTTTGGGCATCATCGATTAAAGGGCTCGAATCGTTTTCGTCTTCGCGTTGGCGACTATCGCATCATCTACACCTTCGACGTGGAGCAGAATAAGATTCATCTGCTGGCGATTGGGGCACCGGCGAGAGATCTATCGCATTCTGTAGCGCCATCCATCATAAGCCGCTTACGATGCATGAGCTAAACAGTTGTAGTGGCGGCTGTGTCAGCCGCAAATTCCGTGTCGCCACGGCCCTGAGAGAGAATGTTGCTGGCGCTGGCCTTCAATTGCCTCATGAGGCAATTAAGGAATTGAATCATGCCGCCCTGCGGCAATCCAACAGTCGGGTACATTATTGATGAACTAGCGGGAGCGTAACGCCATCGCCGGCTAAAACGTCAGAGAGACTCACCCTTCTTTAGATCACTCTCGATTGGAAAGCCCGGCCGTTGCTCAGTTTACCCGCCGCGGCAGGCGAAGACTTTCGGAGTTGCTGAGAGTTTACTCGCCGCCGCGACCGGCTCAGCAGACAGGTGCGAATCTAAGGCGCGCGACGCGAGATCACGCGCCGATTTGGTGCGATGTAAAGCTCTTCTTCGCCGACCAAATCAACTTGGTAGCGCCGACGATCAAGCAACTCTAGGAAGTCAAGCTCCGAACCCTCTGCAGGCTTGATCTTGCCCCGTACCGTCGTGAAATCTATCCCGTTTTCTCGGCATCTCCGTTTCAGCTTATCAACTTCTGTACGGCGTAAGTCGTCGCGCGCTCGGATGCTTCCAACCAGTCGTGCTGCTCGCCGATGAGTCGCGACGAAATCAGCGAGATCAGAAAAGTCAACGCACCGTAACGCCCTTCCAATCTCGCGTGTTCCCTCAATTGCCGCGTCCGCGGCAGCTTGTTCGACACCGGCGATGTATTCGAACCCAGATGGCCTGAGAATCAACACTTGGCTACTGGTAGCAATGAAGTCGAACTCCTGACAAATGCCGAGCCACGCGAGCGATTTAGCTTAGAACACTTGTTTTTAAACTGCGCGCTTGTCGCCCTGGTCGATGTCGGTTCGACGCAGCAGATAATCGAGTCCGCCAATCCGGTACCATCTGTAACCGTAGCCTTCCAGCATAATGCGGTGTTTGCCGGAGTCGTTAGCCCGACTGTGGTCCTCAGCAAGGAGATTAACGAGCAGTTTGCCATGTTCGCCAGGCACGCCCGGGTCCACCACAATTTCTCGCGGTTGCTCGTGGAGATTGTGTAAAAACAGCACCGAATTATTGCGCCAGTCA
>JBKPQL010000043.1:0-154046 GCA_046734045.1 Verrucomicrobiota bacterium | reverse complement strand
GTCGCTAAACATCTTGGTCACCACACGATCTCCGCGAAGAAAGTGAACCTGAAAACCATGTGTCTGCTTCTTGGCGCGCGATTTCGTATCGATGCGACGGATGTTCGCTTCCGAATCAGGATTGGGACGTCTTCGTCTTCGCATGGGCACTAACAAGAAGCTAACCAAGCAATGCAGCTATTCAATCAGCAGATGAAACCGCGCGGTGAACCGCTTGCGGAGGCAGGTTCCAAGACCTCCATTTCTTATCATATTCGACGACTGGCAACAGCGCGTAACACGGATGGCGTTTTGCTCGAAGCCAGCTAATCAGCTTCACCAGGTTTTCCTTCGCCATCGTCGTGCAGCCAGTGGTTGGCCGATTCACGCCGCGTCGAATATGAAAGAAAATCGCACTTCCTGCGCCTGGAACCGGCGGATCGGAATTATGCCTGATCTCAATTATCCACTCGTAAGCAAAATCGCCCGGGCGCATCTTTTCGTGGCTGTAATTGTCTGGCGGATTTTTCGGATCGATCACGATGTGCCGATTGTAATTGGGCGAACGCGGATCATCGCTCCAAACGTCTGCGTCAGTGACTTGATGATACGGATAGTCAGCTCCCGCCGGCAGGTGCGGAGCGTATCCGAAGATTTGACCGATCTCGAAAACTCCTGCAGGCGCGCGACCATCTCGCTCTTTCTTGCGAAGACCCGGCTCATTTTGTCCAGCAAGCCCCGTGCCCCAGGCGAGTCCGTTTTTGCCAAACAATGCCGGGAAAGGACCGGCGGCAAGTTTCCAGTCCCCGTCTTGTGAACGCTCAAACAATCGCAAGTCACCGCGCATCGAGTTCCAGCCAGGCGCGATTCCAAGGATGAGCTGGGTGCAATCATCGGGGACACCCTCGGCATATGCACTGACGCCAATCAACAACAACAAGTAGGTGACCAGGCGGCGCACGATCGACATAAGCTTTTACAAGGAAATCATTTTAACCTTTCCGCCAGTTGTTTTCACATCTGCGGCAATGACCAGTGGCGATTCTTGTTTGTCGGCTCGCATAGGTTGAGCCCAAACTTCTATCGCTTATGAAAACATTATTCTCACTCGGAGGCATCATGGCCGTTTTGGGTTTGGCCGTGGCTTCTACGTTCGCCCAAACCCAAAATAGTACCAGCAGCAGCGCCACTTATATCCAGACCAGTAAAGTTATCGGCAAACCAGTAAAATCATCACAGGGAGAACAAATTGGTACAGTCAAAGACGTCGTCCTCGATCGCAATGGCTGCATCGCTTACACAGTTCTTTCCACTGGCGGAGGAAGAGCGCGTGTTGCTGGCGGTGGCAAAATGGTTGCGGTTCCCTGGACGGTATATTCGCCCGCACCGGATCTGAGCGAGTTAACAGTAACTGTGGATCGGGAGCGAATCTATAACGCGCCGGTGTTCGATTACGCGCGCATCGAGGAATATTCCAGGCCTGATTACATCAACAACGTGTACAGCTATTATGGCGTAAGCGCGGGCGCTGGAGTTGGGGTCGGAGTTTCCGGCGGCACTTCAACGACCACAACCGGCGCGGCTACGACAACAACAACAGGCGCCGCGACAGGCGCGGGAGCTCAAGCAGGCGCAGCAGCTGGCCAGACCGGGGCTGCATCGCCGGCACAATCGCCAATGGGAGCCGCTGGCCAAGGATCGCCGAGTCCCAACGCCACGGAAGGGAGAAGAGCACACCCGGGTGCGGCCGCGGCCGCGGGCGCAGCGGCGGTCAGGGCGCGTGAAACAGCTACTCCAAGCCCTTACGGCCGAGCTGGTACTTCACCATCGCAAGAACGAACGCCGAGTGCGAAACAAAAGCAGGAACAGACCACGCCCCCAAGTGGTCGCAGCGAAACCGCAACGCGATCTGAAGGTGGGCAAGCCACATCGCAGGAAAGCACTACTGGTGAAAAGGCAACCGGGTCGCAGCGTCGCGAGAAAGGGAAGCGCGGGACCGCGTCGCCTTCGGAGAAACCTCCGGGAGACGAATAACAGATTCAGGCATTCAGCTTTTACCGCAAATCAGCCCGGTACGCGTGAGCGCCGGGCTTTTTTGCACCCTTTAAATGGGAACTATGTGGTTCTGCTTTCTACGGCGGCTGTATCGGCTGCAAGGTATTTGACCCCGAAAAGCCATACGAGACCCGAGGCGAAGATCACTCCGGACACAACCAGAAATGCCACATGCATGTTCGTGTGGCCGCCGATATAACCAAGCAGCCAGAATGCCTGCACATCGCCCAGCGCGTGGGTTACCAGAATGTTCACGGCAAACGCCGTCGCGCGCACAGCTGGCAACGAAACATTGGCAAGAGCCGTGTTTGAGGGGCCTGTGTTCAGAAACAACGAAAAGATCGCGAAGAACATTGGGACCCACGCAGCGGGAAAGGGAGTGTAAAGCGTTGCAATAAAAAACGGACACGCCATCAGCATCCCGATTCCTGAAACCCAGAAGTAAGAACCAGCCAAACGCGAGCGCAATCTGTCGGCAATCACGCCTCCCAGCAGCGTCGACACCAAGCCCGCTACAACGGTGATCAGGCCAAAGATGGTCATGCCGACATCGGGACTTTGATTCCGATAACGCAGGTAAGCTGACGCCCAAAAACCCAAACCACCCGTTACAAATGTAAACAGTGTTTGGGCGACGCAGTTAATGAGATACGAGCTTGTGCGGAAGAGTCTCACGTAATCTGCCAGGCTGCGCCGCGGCGATTTCTGCACCAGCTCATGAGCACCGACTCGCGGATCGCGTTGCAAGAAACACAAAAGGCCAAGCAACAAACCCGGCGGCGTAACGAGATAAAATGCCCAGCGCCAGCCCAAGTGAGCACCGATCAGTCCACCGATTACATACCCAAGGGCACTGCCAACGGGAATCGCGGCATAAAAAATCGCCATGACTCGACCGCGCGTTTCGATGGCAAAAAGATCGGACAAAATGGTCGGAGCAGCCGGTCCGTAGCCGCCTTCGCCAATTCCAACGCAAATTCGGGTGGCAAAGAGAATGGTGAATGTCGCCGCCAGACCGGAGCCACCGCTGGCCAAACTCCACAAGATCACAGCAGAGCCGACGATGAGCCAGCGCGAGATCCGATCGGCTAGCAAACCGAGAATCGGTGCGCTGAGCATGTAAGTTACGAAGAACGCGTCGCCGAGCAGACCGGTCTTTGTCATAGCGTTTGGGTCGCTGGCAGAAAAAAAACTTGCCCGGATGTCCGGTTCGAGCGCTGCCAAAACTTGCCGGTCGATGTAATTGAAAAGATTAATGCTCAGCAGTAGCAAGAGTGCGGTACGCGCGCCGCTCAGCGGCTTTTGCCGGCCAGGTTCCATCGACAAATGCCGATTGCAGTTTGCCCGATGCCGATTGTAAATCATAAACGATGCCTTCAACGTCCCGTACTGAGCGCGCCCTCTATTTCATTGGACGGCGACTGGTGCGTTGCTTTTATCGCGTGACTGCAATCGCTCTGAAAAATCTGCCGGATGGCGGGTTTCTTCTTGTACCGAATCACATCAGTTGGGTGGACGCTCTCGTCCTGCAACTCGCCTGCCCGCGTCCGATCCGCTACGTCATCGACCAAGAGTATTATCACAAACCGATTTTGCACCCGATGTTGCGTGCGCTCGGCTGCATCCCGATTAACATCCGCCATTCGCACGCTGCGGTCCGCGCCGCCGCTGAAAAAATTGCCGATGGCGAAATCGTTTGCGTTTTTCCTGAAGGCCAGCTCGAACGCAGAGGCGTCCTGTTGCGTTTGCAACGCGGTTATGAACTGATCGCGCGGCACGCGAATGCGCAGATCGTTCCGGTTTGGATGGATCAACTTTGGGGATCAATCTTCTCGTTCGAGGGCGGCAAATTTTTTTGGAAATGGCCGAAGCGATTGCGATATCCGGTGGCGATTGCGTTCGGCAAACCGATCAAACCCGAGACGGCCGACACCGCCACGGTCCGCGAAGAATTGCTCAAGCTCGGCGAATTCTGTTTCAGCCGCCGGCCATCACTGGATCGACACCTCGCCGAGGAATGTGTGCGCGGACTGAAGCGCAGACGGTTCACGACAGCAGTAATCGACGGAACCGATCACTCCAGGCTGAGCCGATCGAAATTGCTCGGCGCGGCGGCAGCATTGAGTCGTCATCTTCGAAAGGAATTTCCCGACGAACGAATCGCAATTGTCTTGCCCGCGAGCAAGGGATCGATGGTGGCTAATCTTGCTGTGACGCTGGCAAACAAAGTTCCCGTCGATCTTAATTTCACCATGGGACGGGCAGCGAATGAATCCTGCTGCAGGCGCGCTAATTTGCGGGTCGCGATTTCAGCCACACCATTCATGGAACGACTCAAGGATTTTCCATGGCCGGAACGTGTTTTGAAACTGGATGAGCTGCTCCCGCGCATGAAACGCCAAACCATTCTCTGGTGGATCGTGTCGGCCCTACTCCCGGCACGTTTGCTCTTGCACCTTCTGCAAATTCCAAAAAAAGGCGGGCACGCGGAAGCGGTCTTACTTTTTACCAGCGGAACGACCGGAGAACCAAAAGGCGTTGTCGTCAGCCACCGCAACGTCGTCGGAAACGTCTCGCAATTCAGGGAACTGCTCGATGCAAAGAAAACGGACGCCATCCTCGCATCGCTGCCATTCTTTCACACATTCGGATCGACGGTCACACTTTGGTATCCGCTTATCGAAGGTGTGCGCATCGTAACGTATCCAAATCCGCTGGAACCCACTAAATGCGCAGCGCTAATCGAACAATACAGGCTGACGTTCCTGCTCGCGACGCCCACATTTCTGCGTCTGTACTTGCGCAAGGCTGAACCGGAGCAGCTGCGCAGCTTGCGCCTCATCATCGTTGGGGCGGAGAAATTGCCGCTCGATCTGGCCAGCCATTTTGAGAAGCGCTTCCACAAAAAAGTTTTCGAAGGCTACGGGCTCACTGAGACTGCGCCGGTGGTCAGCGTCAATTTGCCAGATCCGGAGCCGAAAAAGCCCCGGGAACAGGTGCAGCCATCCAGCCGTTTGGGATCAGTCGGCAGACTGGCGCCGGGAATCGCCGCGGAGATTCGTGAACCGGAAACCGAGCGCAAGCTTTCCCTTTACGAAACCGGGATGCTTTGGCTGCGTGGTGCAAATATTTTCGAAGGTTACCTGCACGATCCAAAACGAACGGCGGAAGTTCTGCGCGACGGTTGGTTGAGAACGGGCGACATCGGCCGGTTCGACGAAGACGGGTTTCTTTACATTGAAGGCCGCCTGTCGCGGTTTTCAAAGATTGGTGGCGAAATGGTCCCGCACGAGGCGATCGAACACAAAATCATCGATCTGCTGGAGCTATCCGGAAAAGATGAACGGCCGTTTGCGATTATGGGAGTGCAAGACGAAGCCAAAGGCGAAGCCCTAGTCTTGTTGAGCGCAGTAGATGTTGATATTGACCAGCTCCGCAAAAAACTTCATGAAGCAAAGGTGCCAAACCTGTGGATACCCAAGCAGGTCCAACACGTTGAATCCATCCCCGTCCTCGCCTCAGGCAAACTGGACCTCAAAAAATGTCAGGAACTCGCAAATCAAAAATAGCCGTGCTCACGCGGTGAAGCTCCAATGCAACGATTCTTTCACTCGGTTGCAAACCATGCGGCAGCGCTACTGATGAAATTGCTGTTTGGCTATTCGTCGCAAATCCACGTCATCACGCGAGAAAAGGCAAACTGCGCCGGCGGATTTCTGCTTGCGGCAAATCACATCAGCCATTTCGACCCGTTCATTATCTCGTCGGTGGTGCGACGAAAGATCGATTGGATGACGATGGCGGAATTCTTTCGTTTCCCGTTCCTCCGATCTCTTTTGCGCGCCGTCGATGCATTTCCAGCAGACCGACATCATGCCGATCGCAAGACAATCCGCACCGCAATCGAGCGTCTGAAGAGCGGGCACATCGTTGGCCTGTTTCCAGAGGGCGGCATTCGTGATGGCGCACGTTCGCTGCTTCAAGGATCCCCGCTCCGGCCAGGCGCAGCGACGCTGGCCCACATCGCAGCCGTTCCAATCGTGCCGTGTGTGATCGTCGGAAGCGATCGCCTATATTCGGCAAAGCGTTGGCTGCCGCTTCGGCGCACGCCCATCTGGATTGTGTTCGGCAATCCGATCCCACATTCTCCGGAGCTGCCAAAATTAGAGGCGCGCAGGCAAATCGAAGCCCACCTGGCTGCCGCGTTCAAAAATTTGTACGCGGAGGTGCGAGAAAAATTTCGGATCACGGCTGATGATCTGCCGCATTCCCCACAGGAACGCATGAAGAAATCAGTGCGCAAAGAACACGACAAAGATATTGCTGAAACCGCGTCGAACGTCGGCCCCTTTCGTGAAAGAGCCAGATGTGGCGCGGTCCAGCGCTTTTCCGCTAAGGCGGTCGATTCGGTTATCTGCACATCGATGAATCTGTTGCAGGCGCGTCATCGGCTCCCCGCGCGCAGCCGCAAGGAGATGGAACGGTATCTTACTGAGTGCGAGAAACTGACCGCGCACGAGTATTACGCCGCGCCGCGCAACGGCGATCTTGCAGCCGCTATCGAAAATGGCGCGAGTGTCACATGGCGCAGTCCAATCGAAACGAAATTTCCCGTGAACAACATCGCGCGCGCAGATTTTTTCAGATCCGCGTGCGGTTGGAGTGCGCCGACGATTTTCATGTTGCACGCGCTCATGTCCGCGACGCATATCGGCTATCGGCGCTTGGCGGCGCGCTTTAATGAGTTGGGCTGGAATGCATGCTTTGTCCATCTGCCATTTCACTATTCGCGTGTCCCCCGCGGCTACTGGAATGGTGAGCTCGCGATCACCGCCGATCTCATCCGCAACGCCGAGGGACTGCGGCAAGGTGTAATGGAGGTGCGGCAGTTGATGGCCGCGTTACGTGAGCGCAACTGCCACGAGTTTGGCTTGCTCGGCACGAGCTACGGCGGTTGGATTGGCGCGTTGCTCGCCGTAGTTGAACGGGATTTTCGTTTCGTCGCCCTCATGGCACCGATCGTGAACGTCGAACACGCAATCTGGGAAAATCCGGCTGCGCGGTTCATGCGTCGCGAACTGCGCCGGACAAATATCGAGTCGTCTCTTGTTGCCCGGCATTATCATCTGAGCTCACCCCTGTATAATCAGCCACTGTGCGATGCGGCCCGGGTTTTATTTGTGGCCGGCGAATTCGATTTGATCGCCCGAGCCGAGCATATCCATGCGATCCACCAAAAATGGCACGGATCCGAGTTGTTGCGTGTCCGCCAGGGACACTTCGGCTATCGGATGTTGCGCGAAACAGTCGCGCGCATGCAACAGCGCTGGCTTTAAACCTTGGACCTTGAGCGGCTAATTCCAAGGAACGCCAAGCTTGGTCCGAGATCACTGAAGGCGGCCTCGGCGAGAACATTGTGACCTTCGTATGAAGCGTGCCAGCCATCAATTTCGTGGAGGAGTTCCGCGCGACTCAAATCGGCCCGCGCCAAAGCGTCCGAATATCGTATCTGCAAGTTGCAATTGAGGTCCAGCTCGCGATTGAGTTCATTGACCGTAACACGCAGTTGGTCGTTGACCATCGTGGCGAGACGGATCAAATCGCGCCGATAATCAGGTCGGAAGGACGGAAAATACTTGTAAGTTGTTTCCAGGTGCGGATACAACCGGCAATTTTCGGTGCGTAGGCATTCTGCTGCCTCGCGACCGTTGAAGTACGCCTCGAAATTGATGAGACCATAAACCACGACCGCGACTCGGTGCTTCTGGCAGCGCGCGCGCTCAGCTAGCCGCTTCATGTGTCGCGCGAAATTCTCTCGAAAGCAGCGGCTGATTTGCCGCAATCGATTTTCGGGCTCCACCAATTCGCTGCGCGGGCAACGCCATGCCCAATCGACATTGTTGTGACCAATCGAGATCAGGATAAGATCGGGGAATCGCCTCGCAGCGAGCAGTTGCGTAATTTGCCCGGAGAAATTGCGCGTGCCGAGAATGCGACGAAAAAAATTTGGCCTTTCGCGATTATTATCAACCAGCGCGCCAATGCCGGCGTATTCGGTGGCAACAAGCGGCGCAAATTCCTCAAGCCGCTTTGAAACGCTGCGCACGCCGCCAGGCGCAGGATGGACATCAAGAAACCAGTTCCCGCCGCAGCGGGTGCGGGCGCGCCAAAATGTGCTCCAGGGTGACGAGATGTAAATATCCATGCAAACGCTGTCGGCGATCATGGCAACATGTAGCAGGCGCGCGACCAACTCGTCCTTCGTGATCTTACCGTTTCGGTAAGCCAAGTAATCTGGATGAAATCGCGACGCGGGATCCGCGATCCGCTCTAAAAAATTTGCGCTGATGACTGGACCGAACTTCAAAAACAGTGTCTCATTTTTGTCCGGCAGCTGCCGGATCGATCTTCAATCGAGCCAGTCCATCGCGCCAAGAAGGCGACGAACCTCGGCATCATCTGTCGAGAGCGCAGGCAGCCATTCGCCCATCTGCTCCCGTTTCCACCATGCTTTGTCTCCCAATGGTGCGAATTGGTAACGATAAAGCCCGGCGCGGATATAATGCGGTGGCGCATTAGGAAACGGATTATTCGCGAGGAGCGAGAGGGTACCGGCATCGTTGTGCAGAAGTTTCCAGACGAAATGCAGCGTCCATGGGTACTGCGCAGGCGAGGCCATGGCGGCGAACCAGATTTGCCAGTCGATTCGCGGCTGATACGGCGCGACGAACGGCGGCCGGCGGTTCGGATCTCCGGGCTTGGCTTTGAATTCGTATTCCTTCCATTTGGTGTCGCCGGTGATGATCGAATCATCCGTGCCCTCAAAAACAATTTCGTCGCGTTGGCGGCCAACTGTGCCGAATGCTCCGTACGTGTTCACGAGATCAAATCGATTGAATGATGTATTCATGATTTGTCGACCCGACACGAGGTTGAGTAGCGGCGCGATGCTCAGATAGGCAACCACAATCGACAACGCGATCGCAATCGCGTTGTTGACCCGACATGGCTCCGATTCTTTGGCAGCTCGCTCGGCACGCTTCACGAGTGGCCTTGGCAATAGGCGGCGCAGGAACGTGTCATCAAAGCATGCAAGGAAGGGAATGATCGTCAGGTAATTGAGAAACGAGAGATTGCCGCTGATGATAAGAAAAATCTGGAACGTGACGAGCAGGACACCAGCCACATGGCGGGCGCGTCGAGGACCGAATGAGGACCACGGCACAACCAGTTCGATAAAATGATTCCATGCCGTCTCAAATTTGTGAAACCAATGCGGCGCAAAATGCAGATAACGACTGATCGGGCTCGGGATGGGTTGCGTTTCGTAGTGGTAGTAAAGACAGGTGAGATCGCGCCAGCATGGATCACCGCGCAACTTGATCAGACCGGCGCCGACCATGATCCGAAACCCGAGCCAGCGAAAAAGCCAGATGACTAGTATGGGTGGTCGGCATTTGGGGAAGGGGCGACCGTCCAATAGAGGGCAGAGAAAGATCGACAAGAATCCAGTCTCCAGCAGCTGAATTTCCCAGCCGTAGCCGTACCAGATTTGGCCGATGTGCACGATTGACATGTACATCGCCCAGAGACCAGCGAGAATGATTGCGTTCGCATAGCCGCCGAGAACAATGAGCGAAAGTGCAAAACCAACCCAGGCGAGCATCGACAATCCAGTATCGGAAATTCCAAACCAGAAAAGGGTCGGTACCTCCATCATGCCCGCAGTGCGCGAACCGAGCTGCGTTTGAATCGCGTTAAGAAAATGATTGGCTGGAGTTAGTCCATGCCCGCCGATGAGCGGCACGAGCTGATTGGCCGCGACGAGAAACGCAACCGCATAAACAAAACCAAGCAGCCGCAAAATGACGAAACGAGTAAGCCAATAGGAATTCCCGAGTGCGAAAAGCTTTTCCAGAAAGCTCTCATCGCTCATAGCGACACGTTACGTGTGTGCGGCACCAACGTTCAATTCTCAACGTCGAATATCCAACATCCCAATGCCGAATCATCCGGCAATTAGAAATTTAATGAAATGCCAGGGGGGAGATTCGAACTCCCGACCAAGGGCTTATGAGTCCCCTGCTCTACCACTGAGCTACCCTGGCGCTGTGCCATCTGGCGGAGTTTACTGCACGAGCTTCGGCGAACCAACCCGAATGCTTTCGGGGCTGCTCTACCAACGACCTACCATTGCAAATTTTGGCGGCAACAAAAGTCAATTGCTCGGCGCGCCATGTCAACGCGACGGGTAATCATCGCTCGTTTGTCTTACTCAAGCAGGAGCAAGAGTACGAGTATGGGCAACGTCGATGTTTACTCTTTCGCTTTTGAAATGTATGCAGCGAGATCGTCTCTACGTCCGCGGAACGCAGCCATGAAGCAGACGCCGTTATGCTCGCTGACAGCGCCAACCCACCCTTCCTGACGCACATATCGCCACCCAGGGAAACGCAGCACCGTGCCGGTTTTCATGTCTCTCTCCGCGGGGAAAAGAAATAACTGCATCCGTTTCTCCGCGAGCCAGATTTGGGCAATGCGCCGCGACTCTTCGTCCTCGAAAACACGACAACCAATGGTACGAAAATCGGCGAATTCCGGCGGGACTTCGTAATGCTCCAAGCTGTGTTTCATAAAAAACAAATCGCTCAATGTTCCCGCATCTGCGTTCACCGGATCGAGCAGGACCGGTCTCGTTGAGCTGGCGACCATCAATAATTTCCGCGCAGTCGCCGAGCCAGGAAAATCATTCAGGCGACTAACGAAATAGAAGATGAGGACTCCGGCAATTACCAAGACGGCAATCCCGACGGCGAGTACCGCAGGATTGCGCGCTATTTTTTTCCATGTCCACCCGGGAGCAGAAGCCAAGTCTTTGGCGGAGAACCACTCGGCAGTTTCCGGCGGAATGGGAATAGCATCCACCAATGCCGCCATTGCACGATCGAAGCTCTGCTGGTTCGCGAATTCACTGGAGTCGCCGCCGCGCAACACTGCCGCGCGCATGGAACGGTCGCGTATTCGCTCTTCATTAATCGGCGCGCAACTGAGAAGGGTACGTTGCCCACGCGACAGCTGTTGCATCTTCATACCTTCGGGATTTGCGGCACCATCGTATTTAGCCAGGCCTGAAATTGTCGCCGCCCTGATGTCAATAACCGTGAAAGCTCGCTTAGTTTCAGTTCCGCCAGATCAAGAATCTCGTGGTAATCGAATTCATTGAGATAAAAAAGCGCGAGTGCCGTGCGTTGTGGTTCCGGGGCGGCTGAAATCCAGACTGCCAGTTGCGCTGGCTCAAGCTGCTCGATTTGCAAGGCGGCCTTCGGAGTTATCTCGTGCTCGTCTATTTCCAGAGGCTCAGCTTGTAAGTCGGTCTTGCTTTCTTCTAAACAACGCCAGCGCGCCTCACGAAAAAGCCAGAATGGCTCGTTCGGCAGCTCGCCATTGGCGGCGCGAACGGCTGCTTCACGCAGAGTAGCGCGGAAAACTTCCTGTGCTTTGCGCAAGTCGCCCAGCATCAAGAAACAAAAACGATAAAGCTGTGGCAGATTTTGCTTTTGATCCGGCACGCCCGTTCCCCAAAAAATCCAGCCCACTTTACGCACGTCGGCAGCATCGACAAGCGTTTGTGGCCATCTTAATCTGCAAAGCGCCTATGCAATGAACTTTTGCAGTGTCCGTTTAAATCAGTGCATCGTCTTCAAACGGTGCGCGACTTCCTCGGCGTTCTCGCGGCTGTTGAAAGCGGAAATCCGAAAATAGCCTTCGCCTTGCGGGCCGAAACCGCTCCCTGGTGTGATGACTATGTTTAAATCACGCAACATCCGGTCGAACATTCGCCAGCTACTCATGCCATCCAGCGTTCTCGACCAGATGTAAGGAGCATTTGTGCCTCCGGAAACCTCGAAACCAGCGTCCGCCGCAGCAGTGCGCAAAATTTTGGCGTTCGTCATGTAATGATCGATGAGAGCGCGCACTTGCTTGCGACCCTCAGAGGAATACAAGGCCTCGGCCCCACGTTGCACCGGGTAACTCACGCCGTTGGCTTTCGTGCTCCAACGCCGATACCAAAGCGCATGCAAGGCCATGCGTCGCCCGCCTTCAGTTCGCGCGATAAGCGACTTTGGCATCACCGTGAAGCCGCAACGCACACCGGTAAACCCGCCGTTCTTGGAAAAGCTGCGAAACTCAATCGCGCATTCGCGCGCCCCGGGAATTTCGAAAATGGAATGAGGAATTTCCGGGTCGGAAATGTATGCTTCGTAGGCGGCGTCGAAGAGGAGAATCGCTTCGTGCGCGTGCGCGTATGCGACCCAGCGCGCGAGCTGCTCAAGCGATGCAACTGCGCCGGTTGGATTATTCGGAAAACATAGATAGACAAGATCGACGTGTTCGTTTGGCGGCTCGGGGACGAATTGGTTTTCCGCAGTGCATGGCAAATAAGCGATCCCTTCATAGCTGCCATCTTTCCGCGCCGGCCCACTGTGCCCTGCCATTACGTTCGTATCGACATAAACCGGATAAACCGGGTCTGGGACTCCGACCTTGTTTTGATCGCCCAAGATGTCGAGGATGTAACCGCAATCGCATTTCGATCCGTCAGAAATGAAAATCTCGTCGTCGGCAATCTCGATATTGCGATCACGATAGTCATGCTGCGCGATTGTTGATCTGAGGAATTCGTAGCCCTGTTCCGGCCCATAACCCCGAAAGCTTTTACGGTGGCCGAGTTCTTCAACTGCTCGCTTCATCGCCTCAATTGCCGTGCGGGGCAGCGGCTCGGTCACATCGCCGATTCCGCACCGGATTAGTCGCTTCGCTGCTTCCGGGTTCGCTTCGCAAAATTCGCGCACACGCTTGGCCACCTCCGGAAAAAGATAGCCGGCCTGGAGCTTGAGATAGCTTTCGTTTAGATAAGCCACTTTTACTATAGAACCGTACAAGTCTAGCGGCGGTCAGAGACCGCCGCTACAGCAAGAACTCGCCAATCCGCGCTTAGTAATTCTTCGCCACCGCGTCCCAGTTCACCACGTCCCACCAAGCTTTGATGTAGTCGGGGCGACGGTTTTGGTACTTCAGATAATAGGCGTGCTCCCAAACGTCGAGGCCGAGGATCGGACTGTTACCATCGATTAGTGGACTGTCTTGGTTCGGAGTGGAGATGATCTCAAGTTTGCCGTTTTTGTTTTTGATCAGCCATGCCCAGCCGCTGCCGAAACGGCCCGCTCCGGCCGCCGCAAACTTTTCCTTGAAGTCGTTGAAGCTGCCAAAGGTGGACTTGATGTCGTCAGCGAGTTTCCCTTTCGGCTCGCCACCAGCGTTTGGGCCCATGATTTTCCAGAAGAAGGAATGGTTGGCATGACCGCCGCCGTTGTTGCGGACGACTGTGCGGATGTCTTCCGGCACAGCTTTGAGATCGCTGATCAAATCTTCGACCGATTTCTTTTCAAGATCGGTCTTTCCCTTGATCGCCTTGTTGACGTTGTCGATGTAAGCCTGGTGATGCTTGGTGTAATGGATTTCCATCGTCTTCGCATCGATATGCGGTTCCAAAGCATCATAAGCGTAAGGTAATTTAGGTAATTCGTAAGCCATAATGTGTACAGTTAGATCGAATTACGTGCGGCGACAGGTTTTATTTTTCTGATGCTATAGGCGCTTCGCTCTGTGGCCCCTGCCCTCAGATGATACATGCGCATCGCCCCCGGAGGGTGGCGGCTACAGGTCGCAGCGATAAAAGCTTGGGCGATGCCCAAGGCCGCTGCGGTAATTCACATATGTCGCAAGCGCCAGCAGCGGAAAATTCTGGCGATAAAAGTCATATTTGAGATAGAACACTTTCGGAAATCCGGTGCCGGTGATTTGCTCTTCTTCCCATGAGCCGTCGTGTTTTTGCAAACTGAGTAAGAAACGCAAACCGCGCTGAACGCTCGGCCGATCGAGATCCCCGCAGGCGCAGATGCCCATCACTGCCCAAGCGGTTTGCGAAGCGGTACTCTCACCGATGCCTTTGGCCCCCGGATTTTCGTAGGTGGCGCAGGTCTCACCCCAGCCACCGTCGCTATTCTGACAACTCTCCAGCCAATCGCGCCCGCGCAATATCCAGTCTTGCGTCATGTCCTGACCGATAGCACGCAAGCCGCGCAATACCTGCCAGGTGCCATAAATGTAATTCACGCCCCATCGGCCGTACCAGGAGCCGTCGTCTTCCTGCGTCTGGATCAAATATTTGAGCGCACGTTTCACCGCCGGATGGTTCCGGTCGAACCCGATGTAGCCGAGCAGTTCGAGTGTGCGCGCAGTGAGATCACTGCATGTGGGATCGAGAATCGCGTTGTGGTCCGTAAAAGGCATGTCTTCGAGCCAGGGTGCCGTTACGTCTTTGTCAAACGCGGCCCAGCCGCCATCGTCACATTGGAAGCTAAGCTGCCAGCCCAGCGCGCGGCGAAAGATTTCATCGAGTGTTTGTCGGTCTTTAGGCTGTATCAGACGCAACGCCATCAGCACCATCGCCGTATCGTCGGTGTCCGGGTAGTAAACGTTGTTGTACTCAAACGCCCAGCCGCTCGCCTGCGGATGCGGATTGTTCACCTTCCAATCACCTCGCATTAGCACCTCTTTGTTAATCAGCCACTCTGCGGCTTTTTGCAGCGCTGGACGTTCCGGCGCAACACCTGATTCGGCCAGCGAGATGATGTTGATCGCCGTGTCCCAAACCGGTGAGAGACATGGTTGTATGCGGAAATCCCGGGGATCATCGACAAACAGGCCTGCAAAATCTTTTTCTGCCTTGGCGTAAATGGGATTTCTCTTTGAATAACCAAGCGCCCGCAAGGCGATCAAAGAGTTCAGCATCGCGGGGAACACGGCTGCAAGGCCATCGCTGCCTTCGCCGATGCGTTCGAGCATCCAACGCTCGGCTGCTTCCAGCGCGCGCCGGCGCAGCGGGCGGATCCGCAGCGGCTGCAAAAATTTGAAGGTGTCGTCGAGTCGCAGAAAGAAATTGCGCCAGGTCCAGAATCGTTCGCTGCGGGGAAGTCGCAGATCGCTTTGCTCAGTGCCCAGGGGATAAAGTTCGTGCAATTGTTTTTCGCCAGGCAGGAGGCGGGTTGGCTTGAAATGGTTGATAATGGCCAGCGGGATAAGCATCGCCCGACTCCACGATGACATTTTGTAGATGTGGAATGGCGCCCAACCCGGCAGGAGTACCATTTCCACGGGGATCGATGGCAAGTATTTCCAGGGAAACTGGCCAAGCAGCGCGAGGTAAAGCTTGCTGAACGTGTTCACTTGCGGGATACCGCCAAGGCGCATAATGGTGGCGCGCGCGTCGTGCATAAATGGCGCGTCAACTGAACAGCCCGCGAGTTTCAGGGCAAAATACGCCTTAACACACGCGTTGATCTCGCTTGGCCCGCCGTGATAAATATTCCAGCCGCCGTCTGGCAGTTGCCGCTTCAAGATGTGACGGACGCAACGCCGCTGCAATTGTGCGTCCACTTCGCCGCACCAGTGCATGAAGACGACGTAGTCGGAGCAGAGCGTGCTATCGACAATCAGCTCGCCACACCAGTGGCCATCGGGTTTTTGCTGTCGCAAAAGATTTTCCTGCGCGAGGGCGATCGCGCCCGCGATCTCCGCGTCCATCGCGGAATAAGATTCCAAAACTTCGGGCGGCGCGCTGGGCAGAGCAATCAGGTGCTTCGGCGGAGTCTGCATATCGACTTATGAGGCTCGCGCGGCAGCTTCGGCTCGTTTTCCGCTAATATGCCCGTTGCCGCTAGTCACGCCGTTGAACACGACCGTTTCACCACTGCGGCCGGCTGGCTTCGGTTTCGGCCCGAAATTGAACTTAATTGTTTTCCACGTATCGCCGCGCTGCGCTTGGAGGCCCAATGTTGCTGTTGGCTCGTAACCGCAGTGCACCATGCAATTCTCGCACCGGCTGTCGCGCGCGACGCCGTTCACTACGCCGTATCTGTCCCACTCGGTTTTCTCGAGCAACTCCGCGTAGCTCGAGTAATGTCCTTCCGTCATGAGATAGCAGGGCCCTTTCCATCCACGAATGTTTCGAGTCGGAATCGCCCAAGCCGAGCAGGTCAAATCCCGTTTGCCGCCGAGAAATTCGAAATAAATCGGCGTTCCAAAAAACGTGTATCGATTCATCCATTCCTCAACTTTCCAGAATTTCCGAATCGTCATGGAACGGGTAAGGAAAAAGTCTTCCGGGCGCAGATTGAGCCGTTTGATCATGTCTTTTTTCGCGGCGTCGTAGTCGTAGCCAGGGGTAATCGTGTGGCCGTCCACGCCGAGATCAGAGAGATAATCGAACATTCGCTCGACCTCTTCCATATCGGTTTCCTTATAGATCGTCGTATTCGTGGCGACCTGATATCCGAGCAGCTTCGCCATTTTGATCGCAAGAATGCACTCCTTGAAAACGCCTTCGCGCTCCACAATGAGATCATGCGTTCGCTCGAGACCATCCAAGTGCACGTTCCAGTACATCCATTTAGTCGGCCCGATTGTCGGCTTGACTGGATCCTTTGGCCCTTTCCGAATTTCCGCGGCGTCCTTTTCCGAAATCAGACCTCTCGATTGTAGGACTTCGATCTTCCCTTCCAAATCTCTCCGCTTTCCGGTATCCGCTTTCCGGTATTCAGAAGCGAACCATTCGCGCATTTTTTTGCGCATGAACATGGCGTTGGTGCAGACGTAAACGATCCGGTTCTGCTCCAGCAATCCTTTCACCAGCGCTTCGATGTGCGGGTAAATAAGGGGTTCGCCTCCGCAGATCGAGACCATGGGCGCGTTGCACTCTTGCGCTGCTCCGAGGCAATCCTCCAGGCTCATCATGTCCTTGAGCGAGGTAGAATATTCACGAATCCGCCCGCAGCCCGTGCATGTGAGGTTGCAGGTGTGCAACGGCTCGAGTTGAAGCACCGTGGCGAACTTCTTCGTGCCACGTAACTTGTGGCCGATCATGTAAGCCGCGATCTTCGTTGTTAATGTGAGGGGAAATCTCATAGAAGCGAGGATAGTAACGAGGGTTGCTAGTGTGTCAACGACCCCGGAAGCTAAGCTCTCAATATGCTAAATTAAATCGAGCTAGGCCTCCTGTTCGGATTTAACCTACCGGAAATTAAAACGTTGCGTGCTAAAGGCAAAACGGAAACGTCAACCTCTGTGGGACGACTCCAGACTACCCCGCGGCGGCGTGCCAGCCACGGCGAATCAGGCTGACGGCAATCGCGGCAAGAAGCAGCGCGATTATTTTCGACACGCCACGCAGGCCCTGTTTGCCCATCCAGCGCGTAAACCGATCGGCGTTGCAGAACGCCATCGCCACCAGCGCCAAGTTTACCAAGAGCGAGAGCAACGTAAAAAGCAGCCCGACGGTGTCGACCAAAATCAGCAGTGCTGTTAAGAGCGCTGGCCCAGCGATTAGCGGCATCCCGAGCGGAACAACACCGAATTCGTCGCTGCCGCCGCGATCCAGTGGGCCAAATGTAACCAGTTCGCGAACGGCCAAAACCAACAAAATCAATCCGCCGGCAACCTGAAAATCCGCTACTGTAATTCCAAGCGCGGCAAAAATAATCTTTCCGAGAAAAATAAAGCCAATCGCGACACAGAGAGCGGTAAAGATTCCGAGATAGGCCTGGCGTTTCCGATCTTCGCGGGAAGCGGTCGTGCCAAGGCCCATGAAGATCGCCACGAGCCCGATCGGGTCGATCGCGACAAAGACGGGGATGAAGGCGAGGAAAAATTTCTCAATCACGCGGTTAGCGCAGCGATTTCCACTTTACGCCACGAACGTTCTACACAATGTTCGCCCTCTCCATCAATCAAAGCTTTCCGAATGAAAAACTTGTGGTCGTCCGTCCTGCTTTGTGCGGCTTTCGCCAATCTCTGGGCCGACGACTTGAAATCCGTCGATGACTTTCGGGCCGCTGCGGCGAAGGCAAACGCGGTGCTAACGATTCCCGAATGGGAGCAAACGCCGGAAGCGGTGGAAGCACCAATGAAAGATGCTATCGCTCAAGCAAATAGCGCACTGGATCAAATCGGCGCCCAAGATTTGAGCAAAGTCACTTTCAAAAGCACGGTGGTCGCGCTCGACGATCTCACTTACCAAGCCGGAAGCGCGGCGAACAAGGCAACGATTATCAAAGAAACAAACACGAATCCCGCGATGCGCACTGCGGCGGAGAACTCAGTGAAGGCTTATCAAGAATGGGCAGTCGGAATTGATTATCGCGAGGATGTTCACAAGGCGATCAAAGCTTTCGCCGACACCCATCCGAAACTCACTGGCGAAGATGAGAAACTGCTCAATGAAACGTTGCGCGACTATCGGCGCGCCGGCTTGGATTTGCCGCCCGACCAGCGCAAGGAAGTCGAGCAACTTCGCAAGGAGTTATCCAAGCTCGGGACCGATTTCGACACCAACATTGTTAAGGCGAGCGCTCCGGTCATGTTCACCAAGGCCGATCTCGACGGTCTCCCGGACAGCTTTTTCGCCTCCCCCGGTATCAAAACTGGAGACGATGCCTATACCGTGATGGCGAACGTTACGTGGCAGTTCAACACAGTGGAGGAAAACGCGACGAGCGAAGCCACGCGCAAACAACTTTATTTAGTCCGCGAAACCCTGGCGAAAGACACGAACGTCTCCGTTCTCAATCAAATGCTTGCGCTCCGGAACAAGATTGCGTTGCGGCTCGGCTACAAATCGTGGGACGACTACCAAACCGAGGTCAAAATGGCTAAGACCGGCGCGAACGCGGAGAAATACATCGACGACCTCGTCGCTGGGATTCAGCCGAAGTTCGACAGCGAAGTAGCGGAATTACAAAAATTGAAAGCCACCGATACGAACGATCCCGACACCAAAATCGAGGTGTGGGACTGGCGTTACTACAGCAATCAGCGAACCAAACAAAAATACGCGATCGACAAGGAAGCATTGCGCGCCTATTTCCCGTTCCAAAAGGTACTCGACGGGATGTTCAACATTTACCAGAGCATTTTCGGGCTGAAGTTCGAAAAGATCACTGCGCCTTACAAATGGATCGATGATCTTGATCTTTACATGGTGACCGATGCCGCGACGGGCGAGCCACTGGGGATGTTTTATCTCGATATGTTTCCCCGCGAAGGAAAGTTCAATCACTTTGCGCAGTTCGATATTATCAGCGGCAAATTGTTGCCGGACGGAAAATATCAGCGGCCAACGGTCGCATTGCTCTGTAATTTCCCGCCGCCGAGCGCCGATACACCGTCATTGATGACGCATCAGGACGTGGAAACGTTGTTTCACGAATTCGGGCACGCCCTGCATTCGATCGTCACTCGGGCGAAATATGGCCGGTTCGCAGGAACACATGTACCGGGTGATTTCGTCGAGGCGCCCTCGCAAATGCTGCAAAACTGGGTCTGGGACAAGAAAGTGCTCGACACGTTTGCCGCAGATTACCGGGATCCATCGAAAAAGATTCCAGCGGACATCATCAAGAAAATTAATGATGCCAAGCTGGCTAACGCGGGTGTTTTTTATCGACGCCAGTTCGCCTTCGCATCGCTCGATCTCGCCCTGCACGACCAGCATGCCGAAGATGCACCTTACGATTGCGTGACAATGTCGAATCCAATTTTGGAAAAAGTTTTCCTGCCAATCGATCCGAACACGACGTTCGTTTCCTATTTCGGTCACTTGAACGGTTACGATGCCGGTTACTATGGCTACGCATGGGCGGACGCGATCGCCGCCGATATGGCAACTGTCTTCGAAAAAGCGAAGGACGGTTACCTCGACAAACAAGCCGGCATGAAATTGCGCCGCGAAATTTACGAGCCCGGCGACTCGCGTGACGTCACCTTCTCCATCGAGAAGTTCCTCGGCCGCAAACAATCGATTCAACCATTCCTGAAAAAGATCGGGATCAGAGACAAGAACACGTCGGTGACGTCATCGTCCGCAATCAGGTGAGCCTGCATGACATTTTTCCATGTCCGATTCCACGGAGCGATCGAGAAAGAATCAACGCCTTGATCCGCTGTTAGTCGCCGCGCTGTCGGTCGCGTTCCTCTTTTGTCTGCAGGGCATCACGTGGGGACGAGTCGAATGCTGGAATCGCAGTCAAATCGCACTGCATAGTTTGCGCGCGCTGCGGCCGGGTGACTATATGAAGCCGCCGTTTCACACCTACTTAAACCATGTTTTCGTGGTCTGGCCGATAACCGCAGCTCTGAAAATCTCCCAAGTGCCGACGGAAAGAATGAAAATCGCCAATTCGGCAAAGCTAATCGGATCGCGGTTAGTGACGCTTGCGCTTTATCTCGGCACAATCGCACTCGCTTATAGTTTTAGCCGTCGCTCCTATGGACGATTTTCTGCCGCTGTCATCGCGTTTGCTTTCGCCACGAGCGCTGGATTTGTTACTTACGCGCATTTCCTCACCGCCGATACGCCCCTCTTATTTTGGATGCTGGCGGCGTTTTGGGCCGCGTATCGGCTCGCATCAGCTCCAAGCACGCGAAATTACGTCATTGCCGGCTTTTTGACCGGCATCGCAATCGCGACCAAATACAACGGCCTAGCAGTCGGAATCGCGCTTCTTGTCGCGCATTTCTTCGCGACGGAAAGCGCCAGCATTCGAAGTATAATTCTCAGTCGCCAACTCGCGATTGGATTGGCGATGGCTCTGCTCGGCTTTCTTTTCGGATGCCCGACTGCGCTTTATGAGCCGAAAAAATTCTGGGACGATTTCATCTACAGCTACACCGTCACGCCCCGTTACTCAGGCCAACCGGACCGTGCCAATTATCTTGGTGCTCTTGCCCGGATTCCCGAAATTGTCGGAATTCCTGGCGCGATTCTGATCGCCGGCCTGGCGATTTTAAGCTGCATTCTAATCCTGAGACGACGCGACTTCAGCGACGCCGCAACGCGCGGATTCATCCTGAGCAGCGCCGTATTTCTCCTCTATATTTTGAAAATAGGCACGTTTCCACGAACGGAAACGCGCTATGTTTTGCCTGCGGTTCCGTTTCTGATTTTGATGATTGGTCCGGCGCTGCAGACGGGCGAAAGAGGAAAATGGATTCTCGCGCTTCTCCTGCCGGTCCTGATCTACAACTGCCTTTGCAGTTATCTTGTCGGCAAGCGCTTCAACGATGATCCGCGCCTGAAGGCGCAGCTTTGGATGGTGAAAAATGTCTCGCGCGGTAGCGTGATCGAGTCAAGCGGTACCAGTCCGCGTTGGTCAAAACTGCCGAATTTCGATTCCCACGAAATTAATCTTGGCCGACCCGACCAGTCTATCCCGCTAGCGAGAGACACCACCGACCTGCGCATGCCTCATGTGCCGGGTCGCCTCGAGTTGTTCCGCAAGGTTTTTCCCGAATGGGTGCAACCCCTCGTTGCCGAGAACGAACGAAATTCCGACCAAGGGCTCTTCGCCGCGGCCGCCTTGGAGAAGCGTAATCCGAATTACATCAGCATTTATTCCCTAGATTATCATGTGCCCGGCGAAACTGTGCGCGGATATTACGGTGACCTTCTTAGTGGGAAATTCCCCTACGCAATCGTCTTCGATGCCGAGACACCGCGTGCGTCGGCATGGATTTATCCACGCACGATCGATCACTTGCGCGGACGCATTACTATTTTGCAGCGGAAAAATTGAGGATCCTGGTTGCCGATCGAATCACCCTCATGGGCATGCCTTCAATTACCGGTTCTCGCCAATGAGGTGTGTTAGAGCGCACATTTTATCGCGAGCTGTGGGAGAAACAGAAGTCACATCATGGAGTTTGCCACATGATGGGAAGCGCAAAGAACGAAGTTGCAACGCGGAGAATTAGGTGATTGAATCGGCACTCAGCGAACCTGCAAAACTGAATGGGCTCTCTAAAGAAAAGGCGGAAAGCGAAAATCGCCAAGCACAAGCGCCGCAAACGCATGAGGGCGCATCGGCATAAGAAGCGCCTCCGGTATAAGGTGTAGCGCAGTACCCGCGCCTCCACGGACAACATCCAACGTCGAACATCGAAAGCAGAAACTTCACTGTTGGATGTTGAGCATTGGGAGTTCGGCGTTCGACTTTCCGCTGCGCGCGTTTCTCTAGCAACATTGCTAGGGAGCGGGGGCTGCCGCTACAAACTGAGGCTGGCCTGCCAAGCCGTAGCCCGAAAAGCTTTCGGGGCTGGTTTGCTGAACGCGCTGCTGAAAGCTAAAATTGAGGATATGAGGGTTAGGAGAAAGCGGGCGCGTTTGCCGTTGTCCTGGTTTGTCTTCACGCTGTGCTTTCTCGTCGCGGCGAGCGTTGGATTCGCACGAACGCCGCGGACGATATCGCCTCCGACCAAGCCATCATCTGTCGCGATCAAAGCCAATCCGCAGGACGACTTCCTCAATTTCAAGCCAGCCGCTGATCTTGCCTTGCGTCCAGAAGGTGAGCGCAAAGCCGCAGCGCTCATGGATTTTGTGGAAGGCATGGGGTTCGAAGAGAATGGCGAGATGGACCGGGCGTTGGAGGCATATCGCAAAGTGCTCAATGTCGATCCCGGCCAATCAGAGCTGGCTTCGCGCGTAGCCGGTTTGTTGATACGGCAGGAGGATTTTCCTCAGGCGATTGACGTTCTGAAGGACTCGATCAAGGCGAACCCGAATAACGCCGAGGCTTACCGGCAGCTGGCTTTCATTTATGCGAAGTATCTGAAGAAAACGGATCAAGCCATTGATTATGCCAACCGCGCCATCGCGCTGAGTCCGCGGGACATAGACGCTTATCATCGGCTCGTGGAAATCGAGCTGGCTGCCGGCCAAGAAAAAAAAGCGCTCGAAGTTTTGGATCGTGCCGCAAAAGTCCACAGTGACGACGCGAATTTCTGGACGCGGTTGGGGAAACTCTACGCAATCGTCCTTTACAAACCCGAATCGCCCCTGAAGCCGGAGCAATTAAAACGGGTCAACGAAATTTTCAAAAAAGCAGCTGAACACGCGAACGACGACCCCGCAGTGCTCAAAGATGTAGCCGATTACTACGCATCTACCCAACAGTTAAAAGAAGCAATCCCGCTTTATCTGCGCGTGCTCGAATTGCAGCCGGATGATGCCAACGCACGCGAAAAACTGGCCACCGGTTTCATTTTGACAAACCAGCGCGGGAAAGCAGTTGAGATGCTCGAACAAATCATCAAAGCGCACCCGGAGAAATATCAATCGTACGATCTGCTGGCGCAGGTTTTGGATGACGAAGCGCGAGCGCTTCAGCGCGAAAACCGGCCGGATGAAGCCAAAGCGAAGTTTGGAAAAGTGGCAGCAAACTACGAGCAAAGCCTGCTCATTAACCCCGATCACGCCGGCACCTATGTGCGCCTGGCGGAGCTGCTCCTGGGACCGCTCAAAGATCCCGACCGCGCCGTGAACTTTCTTGCGGATGCGCGCCGCCGCTTCCCGGGAGCGCCAGAAATCGTGTACTATCTGGCCATTGCTCAGCGCGAAGCGAAACAGACCCAGCAAGCGGTCGCCACCTTTGAAGAGGCGCTGCACGAAGCGGAGCTTGATCAGGACAATGAAATCGTAAACGCGAAATTTTACTTCAACTATGGCGCAACAGCCGAACAGGCGGGTTTGTATGACAAAGCGGCTGACTTGCTTCGAAAATCCATTGCCCTCGATCCGGCCAACGCGGCGGAGGCCTACAATTATCTCGGTTACATGTGGGCTGACCATAACACGCACCTCGATGAAGCCGAAGAAATGATTAAACACGCACTCGAGCTGGAACCAAACAATGCTTCGTATCTCGACAGCGTCGGTTGGGTTGAGTTTCGAAAAGGTAAATTCAATCAAGCGTTAGCTGATCTGCTGCGCGCCGCCAAGAACATGAGCCGGGACGACCCGATTGTCCTTGAGCACATTGGCGACACGTATTGGAAATTAGATCGCCTCCCACAGGCGGTAGAATCGTGGCAAAAAGCGCTGGCGCTCGATCCGCAAAACAAGGAACTCGCAAACAAGATCGAGAGCACCAAGGCAACCATAAGCAAAGGTTCCCCGGCAAAAACGAATCCGACTCAATGATCGCCACGAACGCCGAAGCTCGGACGCCAAATATCCAAGTCCCAACCAGGTGGAGCCGTCGCCATTTGACGTTCTGTGTCGGGCATTCGTTGTGCGTTCCGGAAGTGTCATGACCGAGTATCCAACACCGTGGCAGCGCAAGACCATGTGGGCGGCCTTAACCACTCTCTTTGTTGTTTTCCTTTTCGTAATCCTGGGCGCCGCGATCTGGGCGGGCGCCAGCGTCATCAGTTTTCTTCAGCCGATTTTAATTCCGGTCGCTATTGCGATGATTCTCACCTATCTGCTCGACCCACTCGTGACAAAAATGTCCCGAGCAACGCTCAGTCGCACAAAAGCGGTCCTTCTTCTTTTCGTCATCGCTTTCGTCGCGCTCGGCGGGTTGCTTGCCTGGATTGTGCCGGTGATTTCCGTCCAAAGCGCAAACTTTGCAAAAGAAGTTCCTGCCTACACACAGCGAGCTCGAGATCGCATCGTCGATCTAATCTATCGGTTCGACCAAACCTTCGGCTTACTTGGCGGAGCGCACGGAAAGTCTCCATCGACAAGTCTCACAAACTGGCTCATCGGCTCTCCTTCGCCTTCTGCACAACCAACGGCGACTGCCCCGAAAGGTGGTGCACCTCTCCCGGGCGGCTCGCCTGGCGGGCCTTCGCCGGCGGTGGAAACCATCGCCCCGAACCCGCAACGGCTCAGCGGCGTCGAGCGGCAGCGCATTCAAGCTTATGTCGAGAAGCAAATGCCGAAACTGGAGCAGGCGCTTCCAACGCTCATGGAAAAGTTTTGGCAGATTTTAAAGAGGAGCATCGGCGGCTTTCTCGGAATCGCGGGGTTTTTGCTCAGTCTGATTCTGGTGCCGATCTACTTATTTTTTCTGTTGAAAGAAAAGCCGCGCATCGAAGAGAGATGGAAAGATTATCTGCCACTGCGTGCGTCACCGCTTAAGGATGAGGTGGTGGAAGTTTTATTGCAGATCAATTCCTACGTTGTCGCCTACTTTCGGGGCCAACTACTGGTTTGTCTGGTGGACGGCATTCTTATCGGCACAGCGTTGACGATTTTCGGGCTTAATTTTGCGCCGTTAATTGGGGCGATGGTCGTCGTCCTCACGATGATTCCGTACATCGGAATCATCATTTGCTGGGTGCCCGCAGTCCTAATCGCGGCGTTTCAATGGGGCGATTGGCTGCACCCAATTGGTGTAACTCTGATTTTCGTCATCATCCAAAATCTCGAAGGCATGTTCTATGCCCCGCGCATCGTGGGAAATTATGTGGGCCTGCATCCGATGACGGTGATTGTATCGATCTTTGTCTGGGGCCTTTTGATCGGCGGCGTGCTTGGCCCGTTGCTGGCGGTTCCGTTGACCGCAACAATCAAAGTTCTACTGGCGCGCTACGTTTGGGGCCGTCGCTTGCGGGAGGAGGTCATGGAATCGATTGAAGAGGTTCCTGTAGTCGAAGAATCCGAGGCAGCGACACGCTCTTAAATGAGGGTGGGTCGAGACAGTGCGCGCGATTATATTTTTATCAACGGCAGAGATAGGGAGCGAGAATGGCAGAAAAGATCGATACTGCGAGGCAGAGACGAATCAGCCAGTTATTCTATGGTCTTGAGTATTTCTTACGAAGCAGATTCCCTCCCCGCCGTTTCGTCTTTTCAACTGTCGCCTTCATACTGGCTGGTTTGCTGGCCATTGTCCTCAGCAATTATGCGCCAAGACTGTACAACACCTGGCGCCAAAAACGTTTACTCGATCAGGCGGCTTCGCTGCTTCAGGAGCAAAAATTCGAAGAAGCAGCACGCATGGCGCGCGCAGTCGTAAAGGTGCGCCCAGATTCTGTACCTGCGTATTACATACTGGCGGAAGCAACCGAAAAGCAGAACCTTGAGGAGACCGTGTTGTGGCGCGCACAAATTGCTCGCTTGCTTCCAACCGATGTGGATAGTCAGCTCATTCTTGCTTCAGCAGCGCTGCGCTTCGGGCAGATCGATCTCGCGCGACAGGCGCTTGATCATATTTCCCCCAGAGATCGAGACCGAGCCGCATTTCATGTTGTCGCGGGATGGCTGGCCCGTGCGCAGGGAAATCTTGCCGAGCAAGAAAAACAATTTGCCGCTGCAGTAGGGAAAGAACCAGGCAACGATCTTTACCAGTTTAATCTCGCAGTGCTGCAAATTCACTCCAGCATTGCGGAAAAAAGCGCAAAAGCGCGCGAAACCATTGAGCGGCTCAGCAAGGTCGCGCCCTTTCGAACCGGTGCGCTGCGAGCATTGCTGAATGACGCTGTCGCGCGCAACGACCTCGCCGCCGCGGACAATTTCGCACAACAACTTCAGATGTCCCCGGAGGTCACATTCGTCGATTACCTGCTTTGGCTAAACTTCTATCGAAAACTCGATGAAAGAAAATTTCGTCTTCTACTGGAAAGAGTGAAGCCAGTTGCGGCGCGCAATTCGTCCGACCTCACCTCGCTTATGAACTGGATGAACGAGAACGGACTCGCTGTCGATGTTGCCAAATGGATCGATAAGTTACCGCCGGAAAACCTTACCTCGCCACCTGTTTCCATCGCCGTCGCGGACGCATACGAGAGCGTAAAGAACTGGCCGCGCCTGAAACGCTGGACGCGCAGTGGCTCTTGGGGCGACGCTGAATACTTGCGCCTGGCATATCAGGCGATTGCTGCGCGACGATCGCAACAAAACGGCGAGGACGAATTTCAAGCGCTCTGGTCCTCAGCAGAGCAAGCAACAAACAAGCGGCCGGAGCGCATGCTTGACCTCGCACGTCTCGCTTCAAAATCGAGTCTCGGGGTCGAATCCGAGCGGCTTTGGCTGCGCGTCGCAAATAATCCCCCGATGCGCCGTGAAGCATTGGATGCACTGCGCCGCCTTTATCGCACAAATAATAATCCGGAAAAACTCTACGACGTTCTCCAATGGTTGCATGAAAGCTCGCCTAACGAGGCGCCGATCACAGCTGATCTGGCCAGGCTGGGCCTCAACCTCGACAAGAATATCGAACGCTCGCATCAGCTTGCGAGAGAGGCGTACAGCCGTGCGCCGGACGAGGTCAATTGCGCCGTAACTTATGCGTTTTCACTCGATCGCCTCGGCAGAAGTGCGGAAGCGTTCCAGATTATACAAAAACTGCCGCCGGATCAGTTGCACGACCCGCACGCAGCCGTTTACGTCACGCTGGTGCTGCTTGACGCGAATCAAATCGACGCAGCAAAAGATTACATCGTGGTTGCTGACGAAGCGAAGATTTACCCAGAAGAAAAAAAATTGCTGGACGAAGCGAGAACGAAACTCGTCGCCGTTTCTGCAACTCCGGCACCGTCAGTTTCACCATCACCCGCCGAGCCGAGTCCGACACCAGCGGTGTCGCCACGTTGAAGTGATTTACTTGTAAACCGGGCAGATTGTTGTAGCCGGGATCGGTGGTCCGGTAGCAATGAAATGTTTGCCCGGCATTGACGATGCCAGCTACAGTCCGTCCGCTCGCCGCGCTCTCTCCTCTTTCGCGATCGCTCTAGTCCAGTGCGCAATGTCCTTCGAACCCATTTGAACACGCTGTTCCAGCCTCGCATCGCGAAATCCTCGTTCTTCGATATCCAGCAGATATTGCTTTCGCGAAAGCAGCGTACCGCGACAAACACGATCGAGCCCGCTAGCGGGCAGTTCGCTCCGGAGTCGCGCAACCAGGTCATCCATAACAGCAGCGGGGATTTTATCGCGCTCGCTAGGATAAATGTAACCGAACAATACAAGATGACTCAGCAGCACACGCCAGTCGAGTCCAAAACGATGAACCAAATGCAGCCAATCGATTTTCTCCGCGCAGCTCTGAAGAATATGCGCAATATCGGCACCATCGAAGCGTTCGCGTTCCATGATGTACGCCTTCATCCAAATCATCTCCTCAGGCGCACACAGTTTTACGCGCAAGCCAAGCAATTCGTCGTCGTGCGCTCGCTGAAACCACAAATCATCGACTTCACATAGGCCATTGCCGGCGCGAAAAATCAGATCGATGTAGTGCCTGCCGTGACCGGCTTTGGCAAGCCAATGCGGAAAGGTCTTTTCCGTTTCGTATCCGGCGCGGGCGAGCGCATTGATGGCTGCATCGACATGATGCGGTCGAACGTACAGATCGAAATCTTTTGATCGGCGCGCAACGCCGGCATAGATCTCCACGACGTACGCGCCGCCGATCAAAAACGGCACGTTCGCCTTCTGCAGTGCCCTCATCGAATTACGATGAAAATCGTTGGGACCACTGCTCGCCTTTGAGCCTGGTATTCTCCTCGCGGTCATCATCAATCATAACGCAGTCGAAACCGCCAGTGCGTGCATGCAGACGGCGCCACGGCCGCGCGCCCCGGTGTCGAAGAGCCCAATCCTCTCCAAAAAGCGTCCATCAAGTTGAGCGATTTCGTTTCTTTAAGCGATGGCTAAGCGCGCGTTACGAATCGCCGCAACCGCAGATATTCATTACGGCAAGCACTCGCGCGGGACGTTGCACGAAGCCTTCGCAGAGATCTCGCACAGTGCCGATCTCTTGCTGTTTTGCGGCGACCTCACCGATTACGGACTTCCCGAAGAGGCGGAGGAACTCGTCGCCGACATCCGCGCCACAGTGAGAATCCCAATGATCGCCGTTCTCGGCAATCACGATTTCGAATCGGGCCAATCAGAGCCTCTCTGCAAGGTGCTCGACGACGCAGGCGTAAACGTACTGAACGGCGAAGCAATCGAGATGGCAGGAGTCGGGTTTGCCGGGATCTCCGGTTTTGGCGGCGGCTTCGGACGACGAATGCTAAACGCGTGGGGCGAACCGCTCATTAAACAATTCGTCCAGGAATCCATCAGTCACGCTGTTCGCCTGGAGCAGGCACTCACCAAACTGCAGACCGACCGGCGCGTCGTGGTTCTTCACTACTCTCCCATCCGCGCCACACTCGAAGGAGAAGATCCGGAAATTTTTGCGTTTCTCGGGTCGAGCCGTTTGGAGGAGCCGATCAATCGATTCAAAGTGACCGCTGTTTTTCACGGCCACGCTCACAACGGCATTCTCGATGGCAAAACTTCGACCGGCATTCCAGTCTATAACGTCTCAGCGCCAGCACTACAAAAAACCGGAAAACCTTACCGGATCATTGAACTGTAGCGGCGCTCTCTGAGGGCGGACGCCGGCGAGCTATCTATCCAGATAGCAAGCTCGCCGCGACGACATGCCACGCTTCCACATCGGCGCGACTTCGCGTTGGTGAAACGCAACGGACAGCTTTGACTGAATTGAAAACGACGTGCGGAAATGGCAGCTCGATTGAGTGGCCGAGCTGGCGCCGCTGCAAGACCGACATTTTCTTATAGAGCAAGCTCAAGTGGGGCTTGAACTGATAATCGGACAAATCTTGCGCGGCGCTCCGAGTGATCTCGTTAAGACGACTCAATTTTGCATTCAACGCAAATTGCGCGAAGAGGGTTTTCGTAAACTCGCTGGAGTGACTAACCTTGAGAATTTTCACTTCAATGCAGCCGCAACAAGCAGCAGCTTTCGCAGTCACTTTTTGAGCGATATCGAATCGGTCGATTCCAACGTGGATAGTCATGTGCGGTTCAAAAACAGGCGCGTCATATCGCCGCGCAAGATCATTGATCAGGTCCTGAAAAAAGCTGCGCGCCGGCTCAGCTAGTATGAGCCAGTAAGCAATAACGATCTGTCTGGACACAAGGCAGGACGATCTGCGGTTCAACTCCACTTCTGCAATTCGACAACGTTGCCTTCCGGATCTCGCGCATACACAACGCGAAGCATACCGACACCATCCACTGCTGCCGTGGCGATTTTTCCCACTGCACCACCACCCGCCACAATCACCGCCTCCAGGGCTTGGTCCACGTCATCAACCGCGAACGCGATGTGAGCAAACCCACACTGATTCGCTGCAGGAAGGCCGCTCTCGATCAACTGATCGTAACTGAAAATCTCAAGCGTCGGCCCATCCGCGTCATAGCCGGGCAAGCGTAGATGAACGCCGCGAAGATGCGCACCTGGGACCGCGTTCACGCTGTCGAGCCAGGCGCCCGACAAATCGCGCTCCGGACCCTTCTGCTCGCATCCGAACACTTCAGAATAGAATCGGACTAGTCTCTCCCAGTCTCTCGCGATCAGATTTGTGTGAACGTATTTGGCGTGGATTGGCATTGTCTTTTCTCCTTGGTAAAGTTTTTGAATACTAACACGAGGTTGCCTATGCCGACGAATGTTCTGGGGACAGACTTGAAATGTTGTTGTCGCGACCCGATCACCGGATTTTACCGCGACGGTTTTTGTCGAACAGGTCCCGAAGACTTGGGCCAGCATACCGTCTGCGTCAAAGTCACACAGGAGTTTCTCGATTTCTCTGTGCTTGATGGAAACGATCTGGTCACGCCATGTCCAGAGTTCGGTTTCCCCGGACTCAAACCGGGCGACAAATGGTGCGTGTGCGTCACGCGCTGGAAGGACGCGCTTGAGCACAACCGCGCCGCCCCTGTGGATCTTGAAGCGACGCATGCCTCCGCGCTCGAATTCGTGACACTCGAGGAACTAAAAGCATATGCGGTAAAATAGGGCAGTGCGTACGGTTGAATTGCAATAAGTTTGCCGCCACGCTAATGGTGAATTGAAACTGCCGTTTAGTCTTTTTCTCGCGCTACGGTATTTAAAGCCGAAGCGCACGTTTCTGTCGATTATCACCTTGATTTCGATACTCGGCGTGATGCTCGGCGTGACTGTGCTAATCCTGGTAATTTCGGTCATGACCGGGTTCGATCGCGAGCTGCGCCAGAAAGTGATCGATTTCGACGCACACATTCTCGTGAGCACGGAGGATATTTTGCGCGATTGGCGAACACTCAAAGCAAAGATCGATAAGACGCCGGGCGTGGTTGCCACTGCTCCTTACGTTCAGGGTCCGGTCATCTTGGAATTTCAGAACCGGCGGCTTGCCCCGCTGATCCGTGGCGTCGATCCCGAGCAAGAAGAGAAAGTCATTCCACTGCAAAAATTCATTAAATACGGCAAGCTCGATCTGGACGGCGAATCCACCGTGCTAGGGATTGAACTCGCACGAAAGCTACAGGTCAGCGTCGGTGACAAGGTCACTCTCTATTCCCCGGGTAATCTTGGTCAGATTCTCGATAGCATTAAGAAACTTGAGAACGCGAAAGGCGAAGAAGAAAAAAAAGCAATCGACCAATTGCGCGATGTGATTCTGCCGAAAGAATTGACCGTTACCGGCATTTTTGAGACCGGCCATTACCTGCATGATTCCGAATTTCTTCTCGTTCCGATTTTTGTCGGCCAAGAACTGTACGGCCTGGGCGATGCGTTGCATGGCATCACCGTCAAGACCGACAATCCCTACGGCGCTGAGCGGGTGAAACAGGAAATCGAAAGATTCCTCGAGCCACCGCAATACGTGCAGACCTGGATCGACATGAATCACCAATACTTTGAAGCCGTGCGGCTCGAACGAACGGTGATGTTTTTTCTCCTGTTCTTTATCGTGATCGTCGCTGCTTTCGGAATCATGAGCACACTGATCACGGTGACGGTTCAAAAGCGGCGCGAGATTGGAATTATGAAAGCGCTCGGCGCGAACATCGCGCAAATCGTTTGGGTTTTTCTTGGCCAGGGGACAATCGTCGGTCTCTTCGGAACACTGACCGGACTCGGACTCGGCATGACGCTCATTCGTTATCGGAACGAATTCAGCCACTGGCTTGCATCCACATTACACGTCGAAATCTTCCCGCGCGAGGTCTACCAGTTTTCGTCGATTCCTGCGGAGGTTATCCCCCGAGACGTTGCGATTATTTGTATTAGCGCATTTTTTATCTGCTCGGCAGCCGCCCTGATACCCGCCTACTTCGCCGCGCGCCTCGATCCGGTCAAGGCGTTGCGTTACGAATAATTTTATCTCTGCTCCTGGTCGTGCTCTTGCTCGTAATCGAGTTCAGAGAACCAGCTACCGCGCGAGAGGCGTAATCATATCCTTCCGGCCACTCGCTTTGGCGCGGGCCGGCTACGTTAAGGACCTTAATCTTATTGTTGCACACAAAATCATGGATCAACTTCGCAGCGTCTTCCGCGGAAATTTTTGACGCGTCGATGAGTTGGTGCGGTCGTTGTAGCTCAATGCAAAAGCGGACCGTTTGATCAGTGCCGCCGCTGATTTTGCCGGGGTGAATGATGATAGTTCCATTCGAATCTTTCACGTTCTTTAAGGTGCGCTCAGTAAAACCACCAGTTTCCATCTCCTGAACTGGATACCGATCCGGAATCCTGCCAAATTCATCGAGACGCCCAGCGGGACACCAGCCGCCGCACTTGATTCCGTGCTTGAGCGCGACGTCGAGCGCTGCGCGGTCCACGCCAGTTTGCCCGCCCGAAATGATTTTCACTTCTGTCGGCGTGTTCAGACTCCAGTCGGAACAATGTCCGCGCGCTCGACCATCAAGATCACTGTTCGTTTTGGCGCGCGTGTGCGATGGCGCACACCTTTTGGAACGACGAAGCCCTGTTTGGGTGCAAGATCGATTGTGCGATCTTCAAGGTCGATCAAGAAACGTCCGTCCAGAACGAAGAAGAATTCATCAATGTCTTTGTGTTCGTGCCAGTGATATTCGCCCTGCACCACCGCCATCCTGACGACGGAGTCGTTCACCTTGCAAAGCGTTTGGTTGTACCATTTGTCCTTACAGGCATCGGCCAGCTTCTGCACATCGATCAGCTCAAGCGCTCCGTGCAGAATGTTCAGGTAGGTTTTGTACGGAAAATCTTGCGATGATTTGTTGGAATCCATGACTCGAATTTGGACATAGAGCAGCCCACTGGCAAAAGAGTCTCCTTCGGACTTAGTGTGGCATATGTCATTCCGAGCGAAGTCGAGGAATCTCTGGATTCATTTTTGCATGCCAGAGCATCGACAGATGTCTCCAGCCTTCGCGTAAAGCTACGGCTTGGCAGGCGACTCTGCTCGACATGACAATCGATTATTCTTCGCCGTCGAAATAATCCGTTTCCTGACCTTTGATAACTACGCGGTCCGCCGCTGATGATCTGTTTACTTTCCACTTCCCGCTATCCGGATAATAGGACGACTCGCCGATGGGGTTATCAGCGATCACGTAAAAGATGAAATCCTCCTGGCCCGAGTTGCTCAGTTGATGAGGTTCGTTAGGCCCGAAAATGAACGCGTCCCCGGGAACGACCTCAGTTGTGCCACCTTTGTGACGAACGTTTCCCTTGCCTGAAATGACCAAATAAAGTTCCCATTGCGCCGAGTGTGCATGGTAAGGAAAATTTGGTTTCCCGGGAGGCACCCGATTCCATTCGAGGTCGAACGGGTGACGCTTGGATAAATCGAGTGAGGCAGGCTCGCGCCCCAGTGCTTCAGAAATTGCTTTGAACGACAACGCGTATTTTCCGCCTGGCGACTGCCACGCTTCTTCTTTGATTTGGTGAATGTTGACCTTTCTCACGACTCTCGATTCACCGCAGAGATCGCCGAGTTCACAGAGGAAAATCTAAATATTTCTCCGTGTTCTTTGCGTCCGTGCGGTAAAAATCATTCTTCGCCGTCGAAGTAATCAGTCTCAGTTCCTTTCACGATGACTTCTTGGGCTCCGTCCGTCGTCACGGCCCATTTGCCGCTGTCGGGATAGTAACAGGAGTCGCCAGTTGCCCCGCCGCTGCGCGGATTGTCGGCAATGACGTAGTAAACAAAATCTTCATCACCCGCATTACTAAGTTGGTGCGCTTCGCCGGGCTGAAATAAGAACGCATCGCCCGGTCCAACTTCCGTTGTCCCGTGTTTATCACGCACGCTGCCACGTCCCGAAACGACGCGATAAAGCTCAGATTCAGCCGCGTGCGCGTGATAGGGGCAAAGCGATCTGCCTTTCGGTATTCGCACTAGCGCGAGATCGAAAGGATGGCGCTTCGATAGATCAAGCGACTCCGGCACGCGTCCCAGCGCTATCGAAATATTTTTCGTGAACCTCGCAAATTTTCCCTTCGGCGATTTCCGCTCCTGCTCCGGAATGTCTTTCAGATTCACTTTGCGCATGTGAAAAACTGCCTCGTTATGTTCGCACGAACTAAGGAGCAACGCGCTTTCTCGTCGCGATCGAAAAAACGGCTATCCCTGCCCAGATGAGGTTTACAAAAGTGGAAGGATACGACCCATAAAAAATCGTGTTTGCGGCCAACAGCAGGCTGCCGCTGATATTGAGCAGTTGATAGGCAGCCGAATTCCCCTCCAATCTCTTGGAGGAAACCATCGCATAAGCGACAAGCAGAGCGATTGCTCCCACCCATCCGATCGCATCAAAGCATACTTGATTGTTCATGCTCTATAATGTGTGCCGTGACGAATAGATCATATATTCCATTTCTTAGGCAGTTTTTGTTTGAGTTTTTCGACCGCCTCGAAAAGATCGCCGAGCTTCTCCACGCGGGCGAGGACTTGTTCGGAGCGAAACTTCAGGGGATTGGCGCTTTTCTTCTTGAGGCAGTTTTCAACCTCGTCCCAACTGAGGGGAGTGGAAACGGTCGGTTCTTCCTTCGCGCGCAGCGAATAAACGCAGATGGTGGTTTTGTGTTCGTCGTTCTGGCTCCAATCGACGAACACTTTGCCTTTGCGCACTGCCTTGGACATGTTCGACGTGACGAGATCGGCGTGTTCGCGTTCGAGATGTTGGGCGAGCGCCAACGACAAACTCTTAGTCTCATCGTAGGTCACTGAAGTATTCAGCGGCACATAAATTTGCAGTCCCTTTGAGCCACTCGTTTTCGCAAACGATTTCAGGTTCATTTTGCCTAACAGATCGCGAAGCCAGAGTGCGACCTGACAGCACTGAACGATGTCCGCTGGCACGCCGGGATCGAGATCGAACACGATCATGGTCGGACGACCGATGATATCTTTGCGCGATAGCGACGTGTGTAGCTCGAGATCAGCCAGGTTTGCAGCCCAAACGAGGGTCGCCATATCCTGCACAAGGCAATAATTCATCGTGCGATCGTTGCTTTCGCTCCAAACCTGGGCCGTCTGCACCCATTTCGGCCGATGCTTCGGACAATTCTTCTCATAGAAAAATTCACCTTCAACACCATCGGGATAGCGCTTCATGGTGAGCGGCCGATCCTTCAAGTGCGGCAAGAGCGCCGGTGCGACACGAATGTAATAATCGATGACCTGGCTCTTGGTAAAGCCGACCTTTGGATAAAGAACCTTGTCAAGGTTCGATACTTGAATTTTGCGGTTCTCGACAACGAGCTCGGCTTTACTGGGCATAAGTGAAAAGAACCGTCCAACGCCAAATCCTCCTTCGCAAGGCTACGGCGTGACCGGCACGCAACATCCGGCGTCGAATTCCGAAAAGCTCAGGCAAAAAAGCGCTCGGGAGAGAGCATGGGTTGCGGCTTACAGATGCGAACAACACAATGCTCCCACGTCTCATGGCCGCTCAGGATTTCGATTTCAACGCGCATGAAATAGACCGGAACCTTGACTGCTGCTTCAGGCAGTCGCGGCATGCGCACTGCGTCTTTTTCTGTAGTAATAATCATCGCTAAATCGCGACGCACGCAGCGTTGGATGAAAGTGGTTAGTTCTGCCTCAGTGTAGTAGTGATGATCGATGTAACGCTTGGTAAGATCAACATGGGCGCCGAGTTTTCTTAAAGCGCCTTCGAAACTTTCGGGCGCCGCGATCGCACAGAGCGAGCCGATGAACGCGCCGCGCAAGCGTTCGAGCGAAAGCCGTTCGCCAGTAAAAACATCCTGCAGATAAAGCGGTTTATGCCCGCATTCGATAATCTCGGCGGTCCGATTATAACGCCGAATATGTTTCACCAGTGCATCGTTAGATTCGCCGCTATTCTTCGTTATGAAAATGTAGCTAGCGCGACGCAGATTGCGTGGTCCTTCACGCAGTGTGCCGCGAGGCAGCAAGAAGTCGTTTCCGAAAGGAGCTTGTCGATCCACCAGCACCATGTCGAGCCGATGTTTGAGATGCAGATATTGAAATCCGTCGTCGAGCAAGAGTGTATCGACATTCCATTTGTCGATGGCGAACCGGCCACTCTTTACCCGGTTCTTGTCCACGAGCACGATTACGTCCTTCAAGTTGTGCGCGAGCATGTATGGCTCGTCGCCAGCAGTTAACGGATCGAGCAGCAGGGATTTTCCGTCGGAAACAATGCGCGGCGGATCATCCGCCGCTTTTCGGCGAAACCAATCCAGCCAGGTTCGTCTGGGCGGCACGCTTTTGTAACCGCGACTCAGAATGGCGACGCGGCGTCCGCCTGCCTGCAAAGCACGCGCAAATTTTTCAACAACCGGCGTTTTTCCCGTGCCGCCGACGGTAAGATTGCCGATACTAATCACAAGACATCCGAGAGCGCGCTCGCGGAAGATTCTTTTTCGGTAAAAATAGAGGCGCAACTGAACGAGACGTTCGTAAACGAATGAGAGAGAGTAGAGGATTCCGCGAAGGATCGAGGCGCGAACACCGTGGCGGCGCTCGAGAACGACATCGATGCCAAACTCTGCTAACCTTTCAACCCGGCGGCCCATTTTAACTGTCGACTGCTAATACCCGCGCACCCTCATTGTCGGCGTGCGTGATGATTGCGCGCGCGGGGGTTTTTGCAGCACGCGCCATGGCGGCCGCAATCTTTTTGGATGAGTGAAGCGCAACGGCAGCGATCGTCGATCCACTGCCGCTAAGGAATGCGCCCAGCGCGCCAGCTCTTTCTGCAGCACTAATGACGCGCGGCAGAAATGGAATCAGCTTTTCCCGATACGGCTGATGCAGCTGATCGCGGAAGGCGCCACGCAAATTAAGATAATTGCTCGATGCGAACGCGGCTGTGATTGCGCAAGCATTAGAGCAATTCTTCACGGCTGCTGCGCGCAAGATTCTTGAGGGCAAAATCCTTCTGGCCAATGATGTTCTGACTTCAAGATTGGGAATTAAAAGAATGAAAGAAAGCCGTTCTGAAATGTCGAAGCGCTGCACAATCTGGCCCTGCACAACAGTAAACCCACCGAAAACCGCCGGAGCAGCGTTATCCGGATGGCCTTCCAATTGCGCGCATAGTTCGAAGAGCGACAGGCGATCTAGGCGATTGCCGGTCAACGCATTCAGAGCGCACAGGACACCCAACCGCGCTGTTACGCTCCCGCCCAAGCCACGTGCGCGCGGAACAGTCCCTCTCATGGACAACGAAAACGAAAATGGGACGCGTCTTGTGCGCTTAAAAAATAAATCTGCTGCGTCGCGAGCGATCGACGGCAGTTGAGACTGCGCGCCGCGAGCCACGGTTACATCGTTGTAAATGCGCAGCGCAACACCAAGACAATCAAAGCCGGGACCGAGATTGGAAGTGCTCGCCGGGACGCGAACGGTGAGCTGGTGCATAGTGGCGCAGTCAAGTTGTGTACACGATGCGCAGTGTAGCGCGCCGGCCACGGGCGGCAACCGATCCATTGCATACCGCCTCTTACGAAGTACTCCTACAGGCAGCAGGATCTGATGAGAACGGACTCCGGTTGGATCAATGTAAACTTGCTTCGCAATTTCGAAGCAGAGGGCACCGATGCCCACAGGCTTTGCACCATCCAGGAGGGTTGGGTCGAACGGTTTGGACGCGATGTCCTAATATCGTTCAAAAGAGTGTTAGCCCGCGAACGTTTGGCACAGGAACTCGAGTGGTGGGCGAGCTCGGCCAGGTTCAAGTTCGAGCGCATTTTCGCCCGCTTCGTCCCTCAGAAAAACGAAGAACGAGAACCGCCGCGCCTCACATTTAGCGACCCGAATCAAAACTTGCAGACCATCGCCTCGGAGCGACACCTCAAATTTGGAATCGATTTCGGCGCGGGTTATTCTGTGGGACTCTTTATCGATCAAAGAGAAAACCGGCGCTACGTGCGTCACATTTCACCAAGGCGGCTTCTAAACTGCTTTGCTTATACGTGCTCGTTTTCCGTTACCGCCGCATGCGCCGGAGCCAACACCCTGAATATCGATCTTTCGAAGAAGGCATTGGCGCTAGGCCGGGAGAACTTTGCGCTGAACAGCCTGCCAACCATCGATCATCGTTTCATTGCCGATGATGTAATGACAGTATTGCCTGGGCTGGTGCGTAAAGGAGAAAGATTTGATGTAATCATTCTCGACCCACCTACATTTTCGCGATCAGCCAAGGGAAAGACGTTTCAGGTCCAAAATGATTTCGAAACGCTGCTGATTCACGCTCTCGAGCTGGCCGAGCGGGATAGTCATATTCTGCTTTCAACGAATTGCTCGACTCTGCGCGAACACGCGCTTGAAGTAATGGCCCGTTACGCGCTAAAGGCGACGCGGCGCGCAGCCACCTTTCATCGGCAACCTGCCCTGCCCGATTTTCCGCCAGGCGCGGGCGCCAGCTCAATTTGGCTTATTTTGCGGTGACCACCTTAGATGCACGCAAGAGAGAATCCGAATGCGAATCAATAAACGAAATGGATCAGTCATCTGTTGAAGTCGCGGAATTTCCGGAGCGCGGTGTGCATTGGGTAAAAGAACAGGTCGAGACGGTTATTGGCGAAACGGAGAGTTACGTGCGCGAAAAGCCAGCACAGTCTCTTCTATACGCATTTATCGCGGGATACATTTTGAACCGGCTGCCAGTTGGCCGAATATTCGGTGGTCTCTTCCGGCTTCTTGTTGTCGCATTGAGACCGGCGATCTTGATCTACGGCGTGACGAAATTATATCAGGCGGCCCAGGAAGAGGAATAGGTGCGGCGATCGGACTATCTCGCGTCTCACGGAAGTTTCCTTATTCCTCGAGAGTGAAACCGATCTTCAGCGTCACCTGCCAGTGGGCAACTTTGCCGTTATCGATGTAGCCACGTGTTTCGGCCACCTCAAACCACCTCATGTTGCGAAGGGTCTTGTCGGCGCGCGCCAGCGCATTTTTAACCGCTTCCTCGAATCCCTCCGGCGACGAACCGACCAACTCAATTTTCTTGTAAATATGATCAGGCATACCCGCATTATGGTCAGAGAGATTGATCGAAAACAACAAACGATTTCACCCTTTAAAGTCGGCAAATTTGCTTTACAAAAGCGGGTTGATTCGGGCAACCTTGCATTATGCGAAAGTTGTTCGCGGCGTCTTTATCACTCTTAGCTGCTCTGTCTTGCGCCCGTGCGCAGGATCAGGAAGGCAAGCTAGTCGATCGTCTGCTTAAACCGGACATGACCCTGCAGAACTTCGCACAGAACAAAAAATTTGTCGCCGATCGGACATCCATAAATAAGCAGGCAACTGTTGGGACGTTTTATGTCCAGAAAAGATCGAATTCAAAAAACTTTTATGGAACGCGCGACTTCTCCACCGGGCAATTCAATTCTCACTCTTACGCCGGTCAGCGCAGCGCATCCGGCATTTCGTCGCATCAGCCAATCGGAAATTCCCGGCGTGCTTACGCGACCCAACCCGCGCCTGGGCCCCGTGATGCTTCCGAATCCGAAAAAAAGGTTGCCAGCCGTTCTTACGCAGATAATCGGCCATTCCTCGATCAAGGTAAAAGTCAAAAGTCGCTGACGAGAAAGAATAAACCGCTCACGATTGACGAGGTGCGCGAGTTGCTAAACAAAAACAAGTAGCCCTCGTGGGCCCAAGGCGGGTGCGCTATTCTGCTGTTGATCATGCAGGCGGATGAAGCTCTTGCTATTCTAAAACAAGGCACGGCAGAGGTCATCAGCGAGGATGAACTGCTGGAAAAACTCGGGCTTGGGCGCCCGTTGCGCGTAAAACTGGGTGTCGATCCGACGACGCCCGATATTCATCTCGGACACACTGTAGTTCTGCGAAAACTGCGGCAGTTTCAGGATCTCGGTCACCAAGCGGTTCTTATCATCGGTGATTTCACTGGAATGGTCGGCGATCCGAGTGGACGCTCGGTCACACGACCGCAATTGACGCACGAGGAAATCATGGCCAATGCCACCACCTACCGTGAGCAGGCATTCAAAATCCTCGATCCGGCACGGACGGAGACCGTTTGCAACGGTGACTGGTTTCGGACGATGTCGTTCGAAGATGTCATTCGCCTCAACAGTCGCGTGACGCTGCAGCAAATGTTGCAGCGGGAAGATTTCAAGGTGCGCATCGACAATCAGCGAGCCATTCACGCGCACGAAATCCAGTACCCAATAATGCAAGGCTGGGATTCGGTGATGGTGAAAGCGGATGTCGAACTAGGTGGAACGGATCAGCTCTTCAACATTTTGATCGGGCGCGACTTTCAAAGGGACGAGGGTTTGCCGCAGCAGGTTGCTTTTCTGCTTCCGATTCTCGAGGGGCTAGACGGCTCCAAAAAAATGAGCAAAAGCCTCGGCAATTGTGTCGCGATCAACGAACCGGCGACGGAGATGTTCGGGAAACTAATGAGCATCTCGGATGGTTTGATGGCGCGTTATTACCCGCTGCTTCTTGGCAAGGCGGTGCCAGCTGAGGCGCATCCGCTTCAAGCTAAAAAGCAGCTCGCGTTTTCAATCGTGCAAACCTATCACTCAACGGCGATCGCCCAAAAAACACTCGACGAATGGAACACGCGTTTCAGCAAGCGCGATCTGGAGCGTTTGGAACTGCCAACATTTTCCGTGAAGGGCCTTGGCGATCATGACGTTGTCAGCCTGGTTTGGAGCGCTTACCGCGACGCATTTGGGCTCGAAAAATCGCGAAGCGAGGCCTCGCGGCTAATTCAACAAGGAAGCGTCGAACTGGACGGGCAGAAGATTCGCGACCCGAAGGCTGCGGTCCAACTCAAATCCGGTCAGATTCTTCGTCTCGACAAGAAGCACGCGGTACGAATTGCGTAGGCGTCCTTGTACTGTACAGTAAAAGAGCCACGCAAGCCTCCTCACCTGCGTGCCTCTTGGAACTTCCGCTTGCTTAGGCGGGAGCCGTTTGGAACATGGGCAATACCGGCGCGTGCTCGAGGTAGCTTGCCGCGATGCCTTCGAAGTGCGCACGAATGCTGCGCAGTTCCGCGGTCACAAAACTATCGACAAAATGCAGGCGGCGATCCAGCCAGGCGAAAAGCTTGTTTTTGATCTCATAGTGAATCGCCAGCGTGATTTCCGTGCAATTTGGGCGAATCTCAGCAAAATCGACAATCCCCATTAGCTCGATATTTCCGCCAGCGGACTCGAACGCATACTGGTTTGCCGAATCGCCATCGACGGACAAGAGCACCGTGTGCGCCTCAAATCCGAGCGGACCGCGAAAACTAAAATCGACCGTTTTAGACGAAGTCACCGTGGCCCTGGTCACCATAAGGAACTGTCGTCGATAAGATTGGATACTTGCCAGGCGCGCTTTGCATTCTGCCAGCGGCTGGCTCATGTGTAAGGTTTTCTGTAAGAGCATAGGATTAGCGTTTATTGCAATCGAAGAGAGCAATAGAGATGCCAGCCACTTCGCTGGGGGAGGACACGACGGGAGCCGCTTGCGCGTGTCTATTTCATTTACACTTCTGTATCAGTCCGACACGTTCGTCGCCTTAAGTGGAATCAACCATAAATCGCCAGTCCACCGGCAGTTCCATAAGATTTTCACCTAATCCATCAAGCAATGGAACATTGAGAATTTTCTTCAGAACATCTTCATTCGTCGCCGCGGCGATATCGTTCGCACTCGGTATGGAAATCAACGCGACCCCGAGACAGCGCAAGCTGTACTCCGCGATGCTTCGCACAGTAAGCACAGTGTGATTAAGGCAGCCGAGCCTATTCTGCGCCACGACCAAGACCGGCAGATTCATTGCAGCAGCCAGGTCGCTCACAAAATAATCAGATCGAATGGGCACAAGCCAGCCGCCAACTCCTTCCACAATCACATGCTCAACTCGATTCTGAAGTGCATGAAAAACGGACAGAATACGCGCAATGTCGATTTGGGCATTCTCTATGATGGTGCCCACAATTGGCGCGACAGGGGTTTTAAGCCAAACTGGGTTAACGTCGTCAATTGTGAGGCTTGCACTGCCAGCGGCCAGCAGAAGGTCAGCATCCTTACGATCTCCGCAGCAAATCGGTTTCATTCCGGCACAAGAGGCGCCTGATCTACGCAACATCCGCAACAGCTCAATTGCGGTGCGCGTTTTACCCACGCCGGTGTCTGTACCGGTAATAAATAAGCTCACGCGACCTGCTTTGCCCGCTCTGAAGCGGTCGTCGCGCGATTTGCCGCGATTGTTTGCACCATCGACCGGAAAATCTTCGCGCCATCTGCGCTGCCGAGCTTGGCATCCGACGCGCGATCAGGATGAGGCATTAAGCCGAACACGTTGCCTTCGCGATTGCAGATGCCAGCGATGTTTTCGATTGAGCCATTCGGATTGGCCTCGGGAACAATGCGGCCTTGTCTGTCAGCATATCGCAAGATGACTTGCTGATTGGCGTTGAGTTCGCGAAGTGTCTCTGGTTCTGCATAGAAGCAACCCTCCCCATGCGCAACGGGCAGACGAAGGAGGGTCCCTTTGGGACAACCGTGGGTGAACGGGGAATCATCCACTTCCACCCGCGTGGTAATCATGTCGCACACGAATCGCAACGAGCGATTCCGCACTAGAGCGCCGGGCAAGACACGGGCTTCGCACAAAATTTGGAACCCGTTGCATGTGCCGAGCACAGGTTTGCCTTCGCGCGCGTCGCTGATCACTGCTTTCATGACAGGCGAAAAGCGGGCGATAGCCCCACACCGAAGATAATCCCCATATGCAAATCCCCCCGGTAACACGATCGCGTCGAAATCATCGAGCGAAGTTTCCTTGTGCCAGACGTAATCAGCATGCAATCCGTCGAGTCCATTAATCGACGCGACACAATCTTGGTCGCAGTTGGAACCGGGAAATTGAATGACCGCAAATTTCATTGTCGAGCTAATGCGTGGCTGCGGCGGCGCGTTGCTCAGCGTGATAATCGTTCACCACCAAGCAAGCGTGAATGACTCCTGGAATCCAGCCGAGCAAAGTCAAAATGAGGCTGAGAAAGAAACTGGCAATGCGCCCGGTCATGAGCACTGCCAGCGGCGGCAGCACCACGCAGAAGAAATATCGCAGCGCTTTCATTTGTGCTTGCTAGTCTTGTGCTTCTTCAGTTGGCGATTAGGCTGGTGCCGCGCCTTAGCCTTACCGATGCGGGTTGGACGTCGGACACCTAGACTCTTCTTACGATTTTTACCCTGCGCTCTCCGCAGCTCGTAATCTTCAATCACTGGGTTCGACAACAAATCCCGGCAAAGACCACGCAACCTCGACTCAAGATCTCCATTTTGTCCGTCAATATCGATCTCCATATATTTGCCGATTCTAACGCTGCGTACCTCTGGCATTCCAAGGTGTCGCATCGCATCCCGCACCGCGTTGCCCTGTGGATCGAGCACCGCTGCCTTTGGCATGACGATCACCTTTGCCTTCATCGCTTCACCATATTTGCGGCGAAGCACACGAACAAGTGCAATCCCTCGGAAGCTCTGGTCACAGCAGCATGCCACATCAAAATTGGAAAGTCTTCTTCAGTCCGCACGCTTTTTTCGGGAACATAAGCTACTTCAAAACCACGACGTCGAGGGCTCCATCCCGCCGGAGTACGTTGACTCCAACATCGCCTTCAGCGTGTCTGGTGAGCAGAAGATCGACACGCGCGTCGTTCACTTTCAAATCACGGATAGTCACTTGCGGAAGGAAAGCCGGCAGAGCTGGTTTCGAAAATACCACTCTGTATTCTGGCGCCGATACGCTCAGGCCGAGACAAGCTTCCAGTAGAAGAAACACCGCACCGGACGCCCATGCCTGCGGAGCGCAGGCTACGGGATACAACGTGGGCGATTCGCCGGGCCGCCTGGGAAAACCGCAAAATAGTTCCGGAAGACGATGCAGATCGAAGAAAAGACTGGCATCGAGCAAACCCGCGAGGACCGTGGCGGCCGACTCTTTCAACCCGTATCGGGCAAATCCTGCAGCAATTAAGGCGTTATCGTGCGGCCAGACCGAACCATTGTGATAGGACATCGGATTGTACCGCGCCTCGCTGGTAGCCACGGTGCGAATTCCCCAACCGGAGAACGATCTTTCGTCTGTGAGCGTGGTCGCTACGCGCTGTGCGTGTTCCTCTGTCGCGATGCCAGCGAAAAGACAGTGACCGGCATTCGACGTTCGCACCCGGCAGGGCTGCTTGTTGCCATCCAGCGCAATGGCGTAGGTGGAGAGGTCATCGCACCAAAAGGATTTCTCGAACCTCTGAGAGAGCGCTTCCGCTTGTTTTGATAACTCTTGCGATCGTGCTGTGTCGCGCAGAATTTTTGCAAGCTCGCTTGCCGCAAGCTTCGCCCCATAGACGTAACCCTGCGCTTCACAAAGGGCGATCGGCCCCGCAGCTGGTGTGCCATCGCTGTGGAAAATCGCGTCATGAGAATCTTTCCAGCCCTGGTGAACGAGACCGTGTTTCGATTTGCGGGCATATTCGATGAAACCATCGCCATCTGAATCGCCGTAACGATCAATCCATTCGAGCGCGCGCTCGATGTTCGGCCAAATAGACTCGGTGAATGCGCGGTCGCCTGTGCGCTTGTAGTATGCGCCGGCAAGCATCACAAACAACGGAGTCGAGTCGATGCTGCCGTAGTAGCGCCTGAACGGGGTCTCGCCCAACGTCGCCATTTCATCCTCGCGAAACTCGTGCAACACCTTGCCCGGCTGCGCGTCTTGCTCCGGCTTTTCGGCGTTGGCTTGATTGGCCGCCAGATACGCGAGGACGCCGCGGGCAACCAATGGGTCAAACCACAGCAATTGCAGCGCGGTAATTATCCCGTCTCTTCCGAACACCGCGCTGAACCAGGGCACGCCAGCGTAAGGATACGGGCCATACGGCGTTTCTGTTTGCATCATGTGGAAATCGGCAAGGGAACGGTTTAGCCACTCGTTGAATTGTTCGTTGCCCGTAAAAATCTGTGGCTCCCGCGCGTGCACGCGTTCAAGAGCGCCGGCCGCCTCATGAATAGTCTTTTCGTAGCAAGGCATAATCTCGCTCTGCGAATCGCCTTCCACTTCGCACGCAATTACCCAGCGGTAGGTGGACTCCTCGCCCGGCTGCAGGCGGATTTGGAAGGTGGCGAGAGACTCGGTGAGACGAGTCGGCCGGGGATCGAAAACGATTCGCGTCCGGCGAAGGCGTTCGTCCAGTCCCTCGTACGTAAGTACGAGCCCATCGCGCCTAATCTGCGTTTCTATGCGACGTCCGCGGCGTTCTCGCTTGGCGCCGCGCAACTCGAAAATATCAGCAAAATCAGCGTCCAACTCGATTGCGAAAGAAAACTCCACGGCTGCGCGACCGTAGTTATGAATTCGAAGCCGTTCGTGACAAGTTCTCTCCCATAAGATCTTCGAGCGGAAGATGTGGATTGTTCCTCGCGCGATTACCGTCTCGCTATTGCGACAGACATCTGGATTCGTGGCATCCACCGCCAGAACGGCGTTGTCCTCTCTGACGGTCGAACTGAGCAGCAAAGGGCGATCCTTTCCCAGCCTCAACGTTAGCCGGGACAAAAATCGAGTGTCCTGATAGTACAGCCCAAGCTCGCCGGTGCCGAATGTCTCGATGTCACCGAACCGATCGAAAACGGCGAAAGTATCCCCTTGCTTCAAGACACGCGTTCGCACGTCGATGCGAGGCGAGGACGAGCGAATGTAAAACTCGTCTCGGATACGGATGACTTCTCTGGCCATTACGCGCGCGCCTCCAATGCCTTGTCTTGCTTCTACCGTTTAGTTAGCCGCTCGTAAACGCGCAAGTGGTCGCGAGCCATTCGAGTGGCCGTGAATCGTTTTTCGAAAACTTCGCGACACCGTTTCCGGCTCAACTCCGGCACCCGCCGGGCGGCTTCCACCGCGTCCTCAAGTTCATTCACGATAAAGCCCGTGTGGCCTTCTTCCATTACTTCGGGGACTGCGCCACTGCGATACGCAATCACTGGCGTGCCGCACGCGATGGCTCCAACCATGACTAGTCCAAATGGCTCCGGCCAATCGATCGGCAAAAGCAAAGCATAAGCATTCCTCAGGAACTCATCCTTTTCGCCTTCGCCGATCTCACCGACGAACTCAACCAGCGGATGCCACAGCAACGGTTCGACTACCCTCTCGAAATAATCCTTATCCACTCGATCCACCTTGGCGGCAATTTTTAGCGGAATCCCAACCTGCTCGGCAATTTCGATTGCACGATCAACGCGTTTCTCGGGTGAGATCCGCCCCAGAAAGGCAAAGTAAGTTCCCGGCTCTTAGCGGAACCGGTACATCTCTGCCGGCACACCGTGGTACACTGTCGCCTGCCAGTTCGCCCAGGGCAGAGGCTCCCTCTGCCCATTTGAGATCGAAATAACCGGCATGTCTCGAAATTCCTGGTAAAGCGGAACGAGATCCGGAATATCAAGACGCCCGTGCAACGTGGTCACATGTGTCATTGGCTGACGACGGCTCAGCGGAAAGTGCAGATAGTCAACGTGAAAATGCACGATGTCGAACTCCGCCGCGTGCTGGACTACGCGTTCGAGCATCACGTTTTGATGCGCCAACCGGTCCACGCAGTGCTTGTTCATGCGCAACGAACGCCCGCATCCGGCCACCAGCCGGGCCTTGGTCGCCGAGTCCCCACTCGCAAACAGCGTTACTTCATGACCTTGCTGAACCAATTCCTCCGTGAGATACGATACCACCTGCTCCGTCCCCGCATACAACTTTGGCGGGACGCTCTCAAAAAGCGGCGCCACTTGAGCGATTCGCACAAAAATTCCAACCCACTTTCATGCGGACCTGTTCAAAAAATTTTCGGCCCACTCCGATCAGGTCAAATCGCCGCCCGCAAACCCGGCGCATTCGGCGCTTTTCCCTCAACCTTCGCGAACAACGTCGGTCGCCTCTTTATCTTCGCGCAAACCAAGGAAAACGGGCGCACGCAATTTCCCGTCACGGGTCCACTCGGCGAACTTGATCTCGGCTACGAACTTCGGATTGACCCAGTGCATTTTGCGCATCGTCGAAGGAGTAATGTCCTGCACCCATTGGCCGTTTTGTTTTGACGGAAGATCGACAAATGGACAGCCGGCGCGTTCTTCCGCCTGGAATTTTTTGTGCAAAGTCGCCAATGACTTTGCGGTAAATCCGGTGCCGACCTTACCGGCGAAGACGAACTTTTTGTCTTTGTAGTACCCAATCAGGATTGCGCCAAAATGTTTGCGCGCGCCCTGCGGCGGTGTGTATCCGCCAATGACGAATTCTTGTTGTTCGGCGCATTTGAGCTTGATCCATGCGCCACTTCTGCGCCCAGGCTCGTAAACTGAGGTTCGCCTTTTGCCAATGATCCCTTCCAAGCCCCGACGCTTCACTTCTTCGAGCAGTCGTTTGCCGTCGCCGCCGATCGGGCCCGAGTAACGGATCGGGTCGCTTGCGCCGGCGCAGAGTTTTTCGAGAACATTTTTCCGCTCCTCCAATGGCAGCGAAACCAGACTTTTACCGTCGAGCTGGAGAAGGTCGAACGCGTAGAAATAGACGGGACTCTTTCGCCCTTCCATTTCGCGCGCCTGCAAAAGTTGAAACGATGAACGCCCCTCCTCATCGAGCGCGACAAGTTCGCCGTCGATCACGCATCCGCGAACCGGTAGACTTTCTATCGCCTCGACGATCTCGGGGAAACGTCCACTTAACTCATTTTGATTTCGCGATAGCAACGAAACATTTCCGTCTGCTTTGACCGCAATCAGACGGATGCCGTCGAATTTGAGTTCATAAATCCAGTCGCCGGTCGTTGGTTGTTTCTCGACCAGCTTGGCTTTCATCGGCTCGATGAAACACGCTTTCGCCGGCGTAAGGTGGCGCGAGGCTCCGGCTTGCAGATCGAAACTCTGCAATCGGGACGCATGCGGTACCTCAACGCCACGCACTTTCGTTTCCATCGCAGCTCGAATGCGCGCTTTGAACCTGGATGTTGGGCTTTCGTCTTTTTGCTCGCGATTGGATTCCCATTCGGCGTCTCGGGCTTCGCCGATTTGTTTCATTGTGCGGCCTGTCTTGACCGATTGATCTTCCAGTTTTTTTGAAACCGGTTTTGCGTCCGCGCCGGTTTTCAAGATCAGCCACTGGTTCCTTTGCTCATCGCGACCGCGAATTCGCACCAGGGTCCATTCGCCCTTTGCCCTTTTCCCATCGAGAAGCAAGTGAAGTTTCCCGTCGCGCCAGGCTTGGGGCGGCCGTTCCCCATAAACATAATAGTTGCCGCGGTCCCACACCATCACGGTGCCGCCGCCGTATTGTCCCTCTGGGATAACGCCCTCGAAGTCTTCATATTCGATTGGATGATCTTCCACTTCCACCGCAAGATGTTTCTCGCCTTTGCTCCACGGAAGTCCCTTGGGCAACGCCCATGATTTTAAAACGCCTTCCATTTGCAACCGAAAGTCGTAATGGAGACGGCGCGCGTCGTGTTTCTGGATAACGAAGCGCGATGCGCCCCGCACCGCTTTTGGGAATGGCTTTGCGCCTTTCGGCTCTGACGTTTTCCGGAAATCCCGTTTCGACTTGTATTCCTTTAGGCCCATTTCCCCGCAATCTAACCGCCGACTGCCCGCCTGCACGTAAAGTTACTCGGCAAGAGGCGCCTCGGCCAACCTTACGATTCCGCGGGAAGTGGCTCGCCCATCAGATAGCGAGTGAAACGACGAATGACGATATTTTCGCCCAGCTCTGCGATCTTGGCCTTGACGAGGTCGCCAATGGTTTGATCCGGATTTTTGATGAATCCTTGCTCGAGCAGACATACGGTGCTGAAAAACTTGTCGAGTTTTCCATCGACAATTTTCTCCACTACGTTTTCCGGTTTCCCTTTCGCCTGTGCTTTGTAAATCTCGCGCTCAGCTTCGATGAGGTTGCTCGGAACATCTGCGCGACTGACATAAAGCGGGTGAGCCGCAGCAATCTGCAGGGTAATGTCTTTGACGAAGGCGCGGAAGTTTTCGTTCTTGGCCACGAAATCAGTCTCGCAATTCACTTCTACGAGGACGCCCACTTTCCCCTGTTGATGAATGTAAGCCGCAACGATTCCTTCCTTGGTTGCGCGCAACGCTTTTTTGCTCGCGCTGGCGATGCCCTTTGTTCTCAAGATCGCCTCGGCCTTTGCGAAGTCGCCACCGGCTTCGACCAGCGCGCGTTTGCAATCCATCATTCCCGCGTTGGTTTTTTCGCGGAGTTTCTTGACCAGTTGCGGATCGATCTCTGTTGTTGCCTTCATTAAAACGTTGGCGTTCGACGTCGGGCGTTGGAAGTTTCTTCCGCCTACGCCGATACTCCGGCCATTTCGATTTGCTCGCGAATCCGAGCTTCGTTACTCGCCGAAACGATGGCGTCCACGAGTTTCTGCAAAATCACCCGAATCGCGCGAATCGCATCGTCATTTCCTGCAATCGGATAATCGACCAAATCGGGATCCGCATTAGTATCGACGATTGCCACGACTGGAATCCCAAGGCGTCGTGCCTCATTCACCGCGTTTTGCTCGCGCGTCGTGTCAATTACGACCAACGTGTCAGGCAACTGCGACATCTCGACTATCCCTTCGAGATTGCGCCGGAGCTTTGCTGCCTCGCGGTTGAGCGCAGCCAACTCCTGTTTGCCCATCTTTTTGTAATCGGGCGATTGCTCGATCTGTTCGATATATTTCAGCCGTCCGATGCTCTTGCGAATCGTGGAGAGATTCGTCAACGTGCCCCCAAGCCAGCGTTGGTTAACATAAAACTGGCCGCAAGCCAGCGCTGCTTCCTTGATCGCTTCCTGTGCCTGTTTTTTGCAGCCTACAAACAAAATCCTGCCGCCGCGGCGGACCACCTCCTGAAGAAACTCCGTCGCACGCTGGAGTTGCCTCACTGTTTCGTCCAAATTAATGATGTAAATCTGATTGCGCTGTTCGAAGATGAACGGCTTCATCTTCGGGTTCCAGCGCTTGGTCTGATGTCCAAAATGGACACCCGCCTCTAGGAGTTCCGGCACTAATTCTGTTGTGTCAGCCATAAAAAAAGCGCGCCGGCCGAGTGGCCCGGCGGGTTTGGAATATGATATGCCGCTCTCCGGATGGCAAATTGAATTTCCTTGGCGCGCTCATCGCTTTCGGGAGATCCGCTCAGCATAGCGCGCCAGGACCCAGCAAAGATCGGAGAGCCGATTGAGGTAGCACAAAATATCAGGGTTAAGATTTTTTGGATCGGCCATGAACCGGGCGACGTGTCGCTCGGCACGACGGCACGTTGCCCGGGCTAAATCCAGAGCGGCCGAAACGGCCGTCGCGCCAGGGATCGCCCAATCTTTCCCATAAAGCGATTTATCTTTCTCGAGATCGACAATGACGCCTGTGATTCTGTCAACCATAGCTGATGTAGTGAGTTCAAAGCCATCTTTGATGTAGCGTTCGCGATCTTGCGGCGCTGTCGCTAGTTCGCCCATGACGACGATTAACTCTTTCTGCGCCGCCAGGATTTGATGCGAAAGAAACTTTTTCTTTGAAAAGGCGCGGGCGAGCCCGAGCGCAGCAGTTAATTCATCAAGGCATCCGTAGGCGTCAACGCGGGGATCGCTTTTGGGCACACGTCGTCCGTACATCAGCGAGGTTTCACCTTTGTCTCCGGTTTTGGTGACGATCGACATCAGACAAATTGTAGGGCCCTTCTGGAAACTCCGAAAGCTTTCGGAGCTGACGCGGAGGCCCTCCAGACAACGTCGATCTTAGCCGATCGCTGGCTGCGGCTCAGCTTCTTCCATGACCGCGGCGCCGACGGGTTCACCTTTCTCCACCAGTTTGATCTCGCGATGTTGACCGAAGCCGGTGCCTGCGGGAATTAAGTGACCCATGATGACGTTCTCCTTGAAGCCGCGCAGCTTGTCCACTTTACCCAGCGTTGCAGCTTCCGTAAGGACGCGAGTCGTGTCTTGGAACGATGCGGCCGAAATGAAGCTGTCGGTTTCGAGTGAAGCTTTGGTGATGCCGAGCAAGACGGGAACGGCTTCCGCCGGTTTGCCGCCTTTCTCCACAACCTTCTTGTTTTCTTCTTCGAAGTCGAGCTTATCCACCTGATCACCCCACAGCAGCGAAGTGTCGCCCGGGTCAGTGATTTTCACTTTGCGCAGCATTTGGCGTACGATGATTTCGATGTGCTTGTCGTTGATCTCTACGCCTTGGAGGCGATACACCTCCTGCACTTCGTTGACCAAATGCTCCTGCAATTCCTGCGGACCACAGACTTCCAAAATCTCGTGCGGCACGATCGGACCTTCGGTGAGCGGCTGACCTTTCTTCACGAAATCACCCTTGAAAACAATGATGTGCTTGGTGAGCGGAATCAGATGCTCTTCCTCGGCTCCTGTCTCCGGATCCTTTAGAATTATGCGCCGTTTTCCACGGGCAGTTCCGCCCATTTCGACAATGCCATCGATCTTGGCGATCTCGGCCGCGTCTTTTGGGCGGCGCGCCTCAAACAACTCAGCCACCCGCGGCAGGCCACCGGTGATGTCCTTGGTTTTCGCCACCTTCCGCGGCGTTTTTGCGAGCAATGCACCCGCGCGCACTTTCTGTCCTTCTTCAACAACAACATGAGCGCCAGCCGGGATTGAATAGCTGGCGAGCACTTCCTTCTTGTCATCCACAATGACTATCTGCGGATGCAAATCTTCCTTATGCTCGATAATCACCGTCCCCATAAGGCCGGTTGCTTCATCGACGTCGCGCTTGATGGTGACCCCCGCAATCATGTCGCGGAATTCGATCTTGCCACCCTTATCGGTGAGGATCGGCACATTGTACGGATCCCACTGCACAAGAACCTTCCCTTCGCGTTCAGGCTTGCCGTCCTTGTCCCGAACGATCTTGCCATGCTTATCTTTTTTCGGCCCCTGCACATGCGCTCCATCCGGAACCGAAATCATTGAGCCGATCACCACATTGTAACGCTCAAGCTCGCGGCCTTCTGCGTTATGCACACTGATCGAGCCGTTCTTGTTCAAAACAATCCAGCTACCGTCGAGCGCTTGCACGGTGCGCAGATCGTTAAACCGGACAGTGCCGTCGTCCTTCGCCTTGATGATCGGCTGCTTGAACGTCTGGCTCGCCGTGCCGCCGATGTGGAAAGTCCGCATGGTCAATTGCGTTCCTGGCTCGCCGATGGATTGCGCCGCGATGATGCCAACTGCTTCGCCCAGCTTCACGAACTGGCCGGTGGCGAGATTGCGTCCGTAGCACATCGCGCAAACGCCGCGGCCACACTCGCACGTCAGCACCGAGCGGATCTTCAGTTGCTCGACACCGATGCGCTGCAACTCTGCAGCGATCTTCTCGTCGATATACTGATTCGCCTTTACGATCTTTTTCTTTTTGTCCACCGGGTCGGCAATCGTTTCGCAACTGACGCGACCGATGATTCGCTGGCCGAGATCGACCACTTCTTCATCGCCCTCGTAAATCGAGCGCACGACGATTCCATTTACTGTTCCGCAATCCTCCGCATTGATGATCACGTCCTGCGCCGCGTCCACCAGCTTGCGGGTGAGGTAACCGGAGTCTGCAGTCTTAAGTGCCGTGTCAGCAAGCCCCTTGCGCGCCCCATGCGTAGAAATGAAATACTCGAGCACGCTGAGACCTTCACGGAAATTTGATGTAATTGGTCGCTCGATGATTTCGCCGCTCGGCTTGGCCATCAATCCGCGCATGCCGGCGAGCTGGCGTACTTGCTGCCGGTTACCACGTGAACCGGAATCGACCATCAAATAAATGGGGTTATGTTCCTTCCGGTCTTCATTCTCCTCGAGCTTGCGGAACATCACGTTGGAAATCTGATCGCCCGCATGCGTCCAGATATCGATGATCTTGTTGTACCGCTCACCGTCGGTGATGATGCCTTTGCGGTATTGCTGCTCAACCTGACGGATTTGTTTGTAGGCATTTTCCAGCTCGGTCTGTTTCTCTTTTGGAATGATCATATCCGAAATTCCAATCGAAATGCCGGCCTTGGTAGCCTCGGCAAAACCGAGTTCTTTCAACTTGTCCAAAGTCGCGACTGTTTCTGCTGGTCCTGCGATTTGGTAACAACGCCAGATGATGTCGCTCAGTTGTTTTTTGCCTGCAGGCTTGTTGAAAAATCCAAGCTCCTTGGGCCAAATCTCGTTAAACACGACGCGTCCAGCCGTGGTCTCGATGGTCTTGGCCCGAGCATCTCCATACATCGTTTGCCGTCCCAGGTCGGGGTTCTTAAATCGGATGCGATCGTGCGCGCGAATGGTCCCCTCGGTCATGGCAAATTCCACCTCAGCGGCATCGGCAAAAAGTGGAAGCCGCCCGTCATCAGCGCCTCCCGCGGTCCGCCGCGGATTCTGTGTGAGGTAATAACAGCCGAGGGTGATGTCTTGTGAGGGCGTGGTGATAGGCTTTCCGCTCGATGGCGAGAAAATGTTGTTCGGCGCGAGCATGAGCATACGTGCCTCCAGTTGCGCTTCCACCGAGAGCGGCACGTGCACTGCCATCTGGTCGCCGTCGAAGTCTGCGTTGTAAGCTGTGCAAACGAGCGGATGAATGCGGATGGCTTCGCCCTCGATCAGCAGCGGCTCGAATGCCTGGATCGACAAGCGATGCAAGGTCGGCGCGCGATTTAGCAGCACCGGATGGCCTTTAGTCACTTCTTCCAGAATGTCCCAAACCTCTGGCGTCTGCCGCTCGATCATTTTCTTGGCGCTGCGTACGGTGTGGACATAGCCGAGATCTTTCAGCCGACGAATAATGAAAGGCTCGAAAAGAACCAGCGCCATTTTCTTGGGCAGACCGCACTGGTGAAGTTTTAACTCCGGCCCGATAACAATGACCGATCGCCCAGAATAATCGACGCGCTTGCCAAGCAAGTTTTGACGGAAACGTCCGCCCTTGCCCTTGAGCATGTCGCTCAGCGATTTTAGCGGTCGATTGCCTGCGCCGGTCACCGCGCGACCGTGCCGCCCATTGTCGAATAAAGCGTCCACCGCTTCCTGCAACATCCGTTTTTCGTTCCGAATAATGACGTCCGGCGTCTTGAGCATGAGCAGATTCTTGAGCCGGTTATTACGATTGATCACTCGGCGATAGAGATCGTTCAGGTCGGAAGTGGCAAAACGCCCACCTTCAAGTGGAACCAATGGTCGCAAATCTGGCGGGATGACTGGCAACACATCGAGAATCATCCACTCCGGACGCGCGTGTGAGTTTTGAAAACCTTGAACAAGCTTGAGCCGTTTCGCGAGTTTCTTGCGAATTTGTTTACTCTTGGTAGCGCCCATCGCCTTCTCGAGCTCTTTGTTGAGCTTGTTGAGATCGATTTCGGCGAGAAGCTTCTTGATCGCCTCGGCCCCCATTCCCGCGACAAAATCTTCGCCATACTGCTCTTGCGCTTCACGATACTCCACTTCGTTCAGCAGTTGTGCTTTCTGCAATGGCGTCTTGCCAGGATCGATCACGATGTAATCCTCGTAGTAGATGACGCGTTCGAGTTGACGCGCGGTCATGTCGAGCATCAGTCCAATGCGGGACGGCATGCATTTGTAGAACCAAATGTGCGAAACCGGCACTGCCAATTCGATGTGGCCCATCCGTTCCCGCCGGACGCGGGCAAGCGTGACTTCCACACCGCACCGGTCGCAGATTACGCCCTTATGCTTGATGCGCTTGTACTTTCCGCACGAGCATTCCCAATCGCGCGTCGGCCCGAAGATCCGCTCGCAGAAAAGCCCACCCTTCTCCGGTTTAAACGTGCGGTAATTGATGGTCTCAGGATTTTTGACTTCGCCCTTGCTCCAGGAGCGCATCGTGTCGCTCGACGCCACGCCGATGGCGACTTGATCAAAACCCACGGGCCGTTCTTCCCCAACTAATTCACGCCAAGAATGTTCGTTCATGATTGTTTTAGTAAATGTCGATCTTAAAAATTACGTGACGCCCTCGAGAAAGCCGGTGGGAGCCCGACCACCGACCTTTATGTCCAGACCGAGGCTCTGCATTTCTTTGATGAGTACGTTGAAAGATTCAGGCGTACCAGCTTCGAGCGAGTTGTCCCCTTTAACGATGGATTCATAGATCCGCGTGCGCCCTTGCACATCATCGGATTTCACCGTGAGCAGCTCCTGCAACGTATAAGCGGCACCGTAGGCCTCCAACGCCCACACCTCCATTTCGCCAAAGCGCTGGCCGCCATATTGCGCCTTACCGCCCAGCGGCTGTTGCGTGACGAGCGAGTACGGTCCGACGGCGCGTGCATGAATCTTGTCCGCCACCAAATGGCCCAGCTTCATCATGTAGATGTAGCCAACCACCACTTCCTGATCAAAAGGGTCGCCTGTGCGTCCATCGAAAAGCCGCGCCTTACCGTTTTCCTGTACCCAAGTAAATCCTTCTTTCTTTCTGGCATCGCGCAGATACTCGCGGATCTGTTTCTCCTCGATCCCATCGAACACTGGCGTGGCGACTTTGAAGCCGAGTGCCTTGGCAGCAACTCCAAGGTGAGTCTCCAGGACCTGTCCCACATTCATTCGGCTCGGCACGCCCAGCGGATTGAGCACAATGTCCACTGGTGTTCCATCCGCGAGAAACGGCATGTCTTCTTCAGGAACGATGCGGGCAACGACGCCTTTGTTGCCATGGCGGCCGGCCATCTTATCACCCACACTCAGTTTGCGCTTGCTGGCAATATAAACCTTGACCTGCTTTATGATACCTGGGTCGATGTCGTCACCGCTCTCCACCCGGTCCATGGAGCGTTCGCGTTCAAGGTCCAGTTCTGTGAATTTATGCTCGTAGGAGCCGATGATCTCGCGGATTTTGTTGCGGATCGGGCTCGGGTCGATCTCGATGTGATCGTGGACCATCGCCAGCTTTCGCAACAGCGTTTTCGTGATTTTGCGATTCGCCGGGATAATGATTTCGCCAGTCTCGGCGTTCACTACGTCCAGAGGAACCTTCTCACCCAGTAAAATATTTGAGAGCGCGTCGGTCAGCTGCTCCGTCAGGTCCTCTTTCTTACGTTTGTATTCCTCGTTAATCGTCTTGATCTGCCGTTTGGTTTCAGCTGGCGTTAATTTTTCACGGGAAACTTCGCGGCGCGAAGAAATTTTCACGTCCATCACGATCCCGTACGTGCCCGAAGGAACGGTGAGCGATGTGTCTTTGACGTCGGCGGCTTTCTCGCCAAAGATCGCACGGAGCAATCGTTCTTCCGGCGCCAACTCGGTCTCGCTCTTTGGCGTAATTTTGCCAACGAGAATGTCACCAGGCTTAACTTCCGCTCCCACCCTGATCACGCCGTCCGGACCGAGATTGCGCAGAGCTTCTTCGCTGACATTGGGAATATCGCGCGTAATTTCTTCCGGGCCAAGCTTCGTGTCGCGTGCACCGATTTCGAACTCATCGATGTGGATGGAAGTATAAATATCTTCCTTCACGACCTTCTCCGAGATCATGATTGCATCTTCGAAGTTGTAGCCGTTCCACGGCATGAACGCGACGAGCACGTTGCGGCCCAGAGCGAGCTCACCGTGATCAGTGTTCGGCCCGTCGGCAATGACCTGGCCGCGTTTCACATGCTGGCCCCTTCGGACCATGGGCTTCTGGTTCACGCAAGTCCCGGCATTCGAGCGCATGAATTTGCGTAGCTCGTAAACGTGAATGCCGGCTTCCGGGTCGGTTTTCAGCTTCTTTTTGCTCTCTGGGAGATCGCCATCTTTGGTGACGACAATCTGATTCGCCGTTACGGAAGCGACCTTGCCGCTGTCAGTCGCCAAAACAACCGCATGCGAATCGCGCGCCACTTTTTCCTCGAGGCCGGTGCCCACCAACGGCGTCTCTGAAACAATGAGCGGCACGCCTTGGCGTTGCATATTGGAACCCATTAGCGCTCGGTTCGCGTCGTCGTGTTCCAGAAATGGAATAAGGCCAGCCGCCACGGACACAAGCTGTTTCGGCGACACATCCATGTAGTGCACCTTCGACGGATCGACTTCGAGAAAGTCGCCGCGATAGCGTACTGAAACTTTTTCTCCCGTGAAGTGGCCACGTCCATCAATGGGAGCGTTCGCCTGCGCGACAAGAAAGTTTTCTTCGCGGTCGGCGGTGAGATATTCAATTTCATCCGTGACCCGGCCGTTCACAACCTTGCGATAAGGCGTTTCGATAAAACCGAATTCATTGATGCGCGCGAACGTGCTCATCGAACTAATCAGGCCAATGTTTGGACCTTCCGGTGTTTCGATCGGGCAGATGCGACCATAGTGCGACGGATGAACGTCGCGCACCTCGAACCCAGCGCGCTCCCGGCTTAGACCTCCCGGGCCAAGGGCCGACAGGCGGCGTTTGTGAGTCAACTCCGCCAGAGGATTCGTTTGATCCATGAACTGCGAGAGTTGCGAGCGGCCGAAGAAATCGCGGATGACGGCACTGAGCGCCTTTGGATTGATGAGCTTCTGCGGCGTCATCCCATCTACGTTGATGTCGAACAGCGTCATTCGCTCTTTCACCAGACGCTCGGTGCGGGCAAGCCCAATCCGGCACTGGTTCGCCAATAATTCGCCCACCGTGCGCACGCGCCGACTACCCAAGTGATCGATGTCGTCGAGCGTGCCTTCACCCCGGCGCAAATTGATCAGATACTTGATTGCCGCGATAAAGTCTTTGTCTGTCAGAATGCGCTCGCTTGCATCGACGTTGATCCCAAGTTTTTGGTTGATCTTGTAGCGGCCAACACGCCCAAGGTCGTACTTCTTAGGATCGAAAAAGAGCCTCTTAAGCAAAGCGCGGGCATTCGCAACCGTTGGTGGGTCCCCGGGGCGCAGACGTCGATAGATATCCTTCAGGGCTTCTTCTTGGTCGTGCGCCGGATCTTTTCGGAGCGCCTTCACGACGGTGTCATCCTGTGAGATGTCGATCACTTTTACTTCGTGAATTTTGAGAGCGATGATCTGTCGGACCGTTGCCAGAGTGAGCGGCTCATAGGCGCGAGCCACGGTTGCATCACCGTCGCGGATCTCCGCCGTGAGCACTTTGTTAGCCAGCTCTTCTTCGTCAAATTTGTCGCTCAGCTTCAGCGTTTCGACGTTGTAAAAGAGTTTGATGATCTCTTCGTCGGAACCGTAGCCGAGTGCGCGCAAAAATGTCGTAGCAAGAAATTTGCGGCGGCGTTTGCGCCGATCGAGATAGATGTACAACAGGTCGGCGGTATCGAACTGCACTTCGATCCAGGAACCGCGGTCCGGAATAATGCGAAAGCTGTAGAGCACCTTGCCGTTGAGGTGGACAGTCGATTCAAAGGCAATCCCCGGTGAGCGATGCAACTGGCTCACTACCACCCGCTCGGCGCCATTGATCACAAACGTGCCTTGTGGCGTCATGAGTGGAATTTCACCCATGTAAACCTTCTCTTCCTTCGTCCCCTTTTCTTCGCGCAATTGGAACGTGACGTGCAATGGCGCACTATAGGTTTGGCCTTCGCGCTGCGCCTCCAGCGAGGTCAATTTGGGTTCCCCAATCTCGTAATGGCTAAAATCGAGCACCGCCTTTTCGTCGTAGCTCTCGATAGGAAAAACCTCCTTGAAGACTGCTTGCAGCCCATGGTTTTTCCGCTTCGAAAAGGGAACGTCTTTCTGCAGAAAATCGACGTATGAATTGAGCTGAACCTCAATCAAATTCGGCGGTTCGATGCTTTCCTTAATGCTACCGAAATAGATGCGTTCCGACATAATTCCCAAACCAGAAGTTTTCTAAGCCTCGCCACAACGCCAGCAAATCACGGCTGACGCTGGCAAGTTTTTACCGGATCAGCGACGAGCAAGGGACACAACAATGACTCCAAAGCAGCGGTCTGTCAAATCGATGACCTCTGTTTTGCTGCCAATTCTGTATTCTGCCGTCGAGTGCCGGGTTAAAAATAACTTCTACCTGCTTGGGACAAGGGACAGCTTAAGCCAAAATGGCTGCCGTGCAAGCGTAAAATGTAGCAGCGTAATTGTTCGATTTTTTACAGCCCGACCCACGAAGATTCCTGAGTCGCATACGACTCCTCAAAGGAACTGCCGCTGTCAAATTTGCGGCCGCCGGGACTCAGCCACGCCTTATTTAATTTCCACTTTCGCGCCTGCGGCTTCGATTTTTTTCTTGATCTCCTCGGCTTCCTCCTTCGTGACGCCCTCCTTGATCGTCTTGGGCGCGCCCTCAACGAGTGCTTTTGCTTCCGCCAGGCCCAAACCGGGGACAGCGCCGCGAACTTCCTTGATCACTCCGATTTTGTTCGCGCCCATCTCCTTCAGGATCACGTCAAACGTCGTTTTCTCTTCCGTCGCTGGCGCTGCCGCAGCGCCGGGTGCGCCGGCTGCTGCAGGACCGGCGGCTACTTCTACCGGAGCAGCCGCGCTCACGCCCCATTTCTCTTCGAGTTGCTTCACCAACCCAGCAATCTCAAGCACTGACAAGTTGCTGAGTTGCTCCACTAATTTATCTGTATCTGCCATTTTGTTTCCTCCAATTGCCGCATCCGAAAGCTTTCGGAAAATTAAGATCGACAGCCGCCAATCCGGACAGTTTTCGTTTTGTTACTCGCACCATCAAAGGGTGGCGCGAAATTTTTTATGCGCTTGCCTCTACTGATTCTCCTTCTTTTTGAGCTTTTGCGTTCAGCAATCGCGCTAATGCCGCGCCTGGCTCGTTCAACAAACGCACTAGTTTTGTAGCCGGCGACAAAAACAATCCGAGCAATTGCGCCTGCAAAACTTCGCGCGGCGGGAGTTCCGCCAGCACTTCCAACTCCGCCGTGGAAAGAACAGCGCGATCGACAAAACCGATTTTGAGCGCGGCGATTTTAAACTCGGTGGCAAATGTTTTGAAGATCTTGGCGACCGGAGCAACATCCTTTTCGCCGGTAACCACGGCCGTCTGGCCAACCAGCTTTTCAGCTACATCCGGAAAGCCGCAATCGCTCATCGCGCGTCTCAGAAAACTATTTTTCACGACCTGCACTTCCGCGCCCGTTGGCGCGAGACGGTTCCGCAGTTCGCCGAAGTCGCCGACCTTCATGTGCTGGTAATTGGTCAGTAGCACAAAAGGCGAGCGCTTCAGTCTATCGGACAATTCCGAAACGATACTGGCCTTTTCTGGTCGCATATTGTTGAGCTGATTATTGTCGGCCTTATACGCCGCTCAAATACGGGGTCGGATCGATGTGGACGCCTGGCGACATCGTCGCACTAATTGTCACGCCTTCAAGGTAACGCCCTTTCGCCGTTGCCGGGCGCGCCCGCACGACAGCCTCGATCACGGCATTCCCATTTTCTACGAGCGCTTTTTCTTCAAACGAAAATTTGCCAACCGGCACCGCGACGTTGCCGTTCTTGTCCAGCTTAAACTCGACACGACCAGCCTTTACCTCGCGCACTGCCTTTGCCACATCCTCGGTCACCGTACCCGCTTTTGGATTGGGCATCAGTCCGCGCGGCCCAAGAACTTTTCCGAGCTTCCGCACTTCAGCCATTGCCGCCGGAGTCGCGATCGCTACATCGAAATCCTGAAAACCTTCTTGGCATTTCTGAATCATATCTTTCATCCCGACCAAATCCGCACCCGCATCGCGAGCTTCCTGCGCCGCCTCACCTTCTGCGAAGACGAGCACCCGCATTTGTTTGCCGCTGCCATGTGGAAGCGGACAGGTCCCGCGCACCATCTGATCGGATTGTTTCGGATCAACTCCCAGCCGGAAAGAAAGCGTCACGGTCTGATCGAATCTCGTGGGTGAAAATTTTTTCAACGTTGCAACCGCCTCAGCCAAGCGGTACGCCTTTGTGCGATCTACTTGCTGTGCCGCTCCGCGATAACGTTTGCTTCGATTTCTTTGCATGTCTCGATGCAGTTCAAACCCCAGCTACTTCACAATTTCAACGCCTTCTCGCCGCAAGATCGACTATCGCAAGACTGACAATCCAACAAAGTCGCAGAAGGCCTCGAAATAGCTGGGTCCTGCTTAAAAGTTGTCCCGCTCAAAATCTAGCGAGCGGGACACGGAACCTAGCGGCGATCTTCGCCTTGTCAAAGCCTCACACAAACAAATCGCGGAAACGACGTCAATCGATCGGAACTACGACGTTGTCTGACGACCTCGTCGATTCGGCACCGCTGTGCATGGTCGATGGCCCGTTCCGGATGGTTTTGCCTTCCTTCATCACGAACGAGACGCGCTCGGTGGCAGTGATGTCATCAGTCGGGTCGCCCGGCATGGCAACAATGTCAGCTAGCTTGCCTTTCTCTAATGTCCCGACTCTTTGGGCGATGCCGAGAAGCTCGGCGTCGTTCGCCGTTGCAGACTTCAATGCGTCGATCGGAGTCATACCAAGATCGACCATTAGTTTAAATTCCTTTGCATTCAGCCCGTGCGGAAACACCGCTGCGTCCGTCCCAAATGAAATCTTGACGCCCATCTTCACCGAATTGCGGAACATCTCCGACCGAGCAGCTGTCGCCGCTTTCGCCTTGGCCTGCAATGCCGGTGGGTAGTTTTCGAGCTTGCTCATGATCCACTCCGAGGCCATCAGCGTCGGGGTGAGAAAGGTTCCCTTCTTTTTCATCATCGTCACTGTCTCCGGTTTCATAAACGAACCATGCTCAATCGAATCGACGCCAGCCTCGATTGCCTCACGCGCGGCCTGATCGCCGTGACAGTGCACGGCTACTTTTTTGCGTAACCGGTGCGATTCATCGACGAGGGCCGCCATTTCGCCCGGGGTTAATTGCGGCGTATCCACCTCATCAGCGAGTGAAAGCACTCCGCCAGAAACCGCCGCCTTAATAACGTCCGCGCCATTCTTCACCTCAAAGCGCACCGCCTTTCGGATTTCGTCAGGGCCGTTCGCAATGCCGTCCGTGTAATCCGGTTCGCGTCCAAAAAGAAAATCACGAAACCCACTGGTCGGATCAAAGTGACCACCTGTGGCGCCGATTCCCTTCGTCGCAACCAGCATCCGAGGTCCGATGATGACGCCTTTGTTGATCGAATTGCGCAATCCAACATCCACAAATTCACGGCTGGCGACAAAACGGCTGCCCAAGTCGCGCACAGTCGTGAACCCGGCTTCGACCGTTGCGCGCGCGTACGCGGTCGCCTTAATAGCTTGCTCGGAAACATTGAGATCAAGCTCGTGCAGCCGCCGCTCGTTGTAATTGCCCGAGAAATCGGCAGTCAAATGCGTGTGCGCATCCATGAAACCAGGCGATAACGTCACGTCGCCGAGGTCGATCACCTTCGCGCCGCTCGGGATCGCAAGGTTGCTTCCCGCATCAACAATTTTGTCGCTCTGCACAATAACGACGCCGTTCTGCACGAGCGCGTCCGATTTGCCATCGAACATTCGCGCCGCTTTTAGCACGATTGGCTGATCGGACGCACGCGCTGCGATCGCGAAACAAGAGAAAATAATGAGAATAGGAGACGTGATTTTCATGATGCCGGTTTAGAAGCAATCCGCCAGACTGACAAGCAAGGAATGCCGTTATGAGTGGACCTGGCAATCAAGGATCCTGATTTTTGCTTTTCGAATTCACTGAAGTTCAGAACACTGTCGGATTATGAAACACACGATTCTGATCCTCGGGCTTTTCGCGGCGTTAACGTGTTCGTACGGCCAGGATGGAAAGCTGGATAACCTCGCCAATGATTTTTGGACATGGCGCGCGAAATACTCGCCGTTCACAGCGGACGACGTCAATCGAATGGAGCGTCCCGGTGGAATGCGCGATTGGTCACGCGCGAGTATCGACCAGCGACGAAAAAATCTGGCTGCGTTTGAAGGGCGCTGGAAAAAGATTAATCCGGCACAATGGCCGACCCCGAAGCAGGTCGATTGCAAGTTGATCGGCTCGGGAGTGTCGCGCGTGCACTGGGAGCTCGACATTAATCCGCGCTGGAAACGCGATCCGAATTTCTACATCGAGCAGACACTCACCGCGCTGGCGGAAGCGCTCACTGTTCCTGCGCCGTACGATCAAGCGCGGAGCCGCGAAATTCTCATGCGCATCGAAAATATTCCGTCGATCCTGCAGCAAGGCTCGAAGAACCTCGATAATCCACCGGCGCCGTTCGCAACAGTCGCGATCCAGAACTTGGAAGGCATTCGCGACCGTCTGCGCAAAATGACGAGAGCACTCGTCGGAGCGACGACCCTCAAGCAACAGGAATTAAACGATGCGACTGATCGCGCCGCCGATGCCCTCGAGAAATTTCAGCAGCAGCTCAAAGAGAAGCTGCCTGAGCTTCCGCCGCAAACGGCGCTCGGTCGTGACGCGTACGTCTGGTTTTTGCGGAACGTGGCGCTGATGCCGTTTTCGCCCGAAGAACTGCTAGCGATGGGACAACAGGAATGGAACCGCGCAGTGGCATTCGAGGCGTTCGAGAAGAATCGCAACAAAAACGTGCCGCCGCTCAAGATCGCAGACAACATCGACAGTTGGGTTCGCGATGCAGCGGAGAAAGAAATGTCGATTCGGAAGTTTCTTCAGGAGCGCGGGATTTTAACTGTGCCGGATTGGATGCAGCATTATACGCTTCAATCGACTCCTGAGTATTTGCGCGCTCTGGGTTCCACTGAAACCGACGATTTCACATCGCCATCGCGCTTGAAAGAAAACTGCATCCGTTACGTCCCTGAGCCATCAGACAAACTCGGTTACTTCTGGCGCGCGACCGCTATGGATTCGCGACCAATCACTGTCCATGAAGGAATTCCAGGTCATTACTTTCAACTTTGTCTTTCGTGGAGACATGAGGACCCGATCCGGCGCCATTACTACGACTCCGGCGCGAATGAGGGGATCGGCTTTTACGCTGAGGAAATGATGTTGCAGGCCGGGCTCTTTGATGACAGCCCGCATACGCGCGAAATCATTTACAATTTCATGCGACTGCGCGCGCTGCGCGTGGAAGTGGACGTAAAACTCGCGCTTGGTGAATTCACCCTCGACCAAGCCGCGAAATATCTACAGGAGAAAGTTCCGATGGACGCACAGACCGCGCGTCAGGAAGCGATCGCATTTTCAACCGGCCCTGGCCAGGCCATCACCTACCAAATCGGCAAATTACAGATCATGAAATTCCTCGCCGATGCGCGAATGCAACAGGGCGAAAAATTCAACCTGCGCACCTTCCATGATTTCGTCTGGCAAAACGGAAACGTACCCATCGCGCTGCAACGCTGGGAATATTTGGGCGAAAAATAGGCTGTGTACCAGTGGCGGTGAAACACGCTTGCCTTACATCCTACTAGTAGGGATATTACGAATTAAAGATGCGATCTTAAAAGGGCAAAGAGGTCACAAAAAAGTGAAAATTTTTTCTCGACTCGCAACTGCTCCGTTTCCGATAATCGGAAACTCGCGTCTAAACCGAGCCATTCATCAAATCAGTGCTTCCACTATGAAAACATCACTCATTGTCTACCTATCTTCACTCGCGCTTGCGCTGACTTCGCTCGCGCAATCTCCCGCCGCGCCACGAACATCTCCGCCCGGAGCTCCGGCTACAAATCCGGCAGCGGCTGCCCCGGTCAATCCAGCGGCGCCGGCACAGCTACCACCCGGGGCAACCGCCCCTCCTGCTGGGGCTGCCGCGCCTCCTGCCGGGGCAACCGCCCCTCCTGCTGGAGCTGCCGCGCCCGAAGCGACGGTCACGGCTACGTTAAGCCCTGCGCCAACCGCATCGGCAAGCCCGTCCCCGGCGGCCGAAACGAGTGGCGGCGTGCTCGGGAGTAATTGGTTGATCGACAAGTTCCGCAAGGGCGGTCCAATCATGTGGCCGATTTTAATTGTATCGATCATCGGGTTCACTGTGGTGATCGAGCGAATTTTTTGGTGGACCGGCCGCTGGTTTCGTCGCGATCCCAAACGGATCGAGAAAGTGTTTACTGCGATTGAAAATGGCGATGTCGCGGAAGCCTCGAGGCTTTCCCGCGGGACGCGCGATCCGGTTTTGCGCATGATGTGGAATGGTCTCAATCACCAACACGCTTCGCTGCAGGGCGCACTACAGGTCGCTGCGGGGATCGAGATCAAACGCGCCGGTCGATTCCTCGTCGTCATGGACACGCTCGTAACTTTGGCGCCGTTGCTCGGTCTGTTGGGCACGATTACCGGTCTTATTAGGTCGTTCAGCTTTCTCGGCAACGAAGAGCTGGCGGTGCAAGCCGTCACCGGTGGTATCGCCGAGGCGCTCATTGCCACAGCCTGCGGTCTCGGTATTGCCATCTTCGCACTGATTCCGTTTAACTATTTCACTTCCCGGGTGTCTAATTTGGAGTTCGAATTGCAGACGGCGGCCACAAACCTAGAAGTGATGTTAGGAGCACAAACCGCGGCGCGCGAACTGGATTTCGCGGCGCAAGCCCCAGCTTCTGGGAAAGGCTCGTCGATTTAAGATATTTTAAGGTATTTAATGAGAGTAAGCTCGCCAATTCCGCACAAAAAAGCGCGGATTGAGATCATTCCATTGATCGACATCATGTTCTTTTTGCTCGCCAGCTTTATGATGGTGAGTTTGAGTCAGGTGCACTTGAAAGGGATCAAGGTGAACCTGCCCTCAGGTGTTTCGGGTGAAACGCAGACAAAGCGCGAGTACGTGAGCGTCTCTGTTGATAAAGACGGCCATTACTTTTTTGATAAGGACGAAGTCGGTGACGACGAACTCCTGAATCGCCTGCGCACGGCACATCAATCCGCGCCTGACGCAAAGGTGTTCCTTCGCGGCGATCGCGACTCGGCTCACCTGAATGTTGCCCATGCGCTCGATATAATCCGCTCGTCCGGCTACTATAAAGTCTCGTTCGAAATTAAGAGCGAATCGCTCAAGGGAGTTCCAGGGCCGCGGTGATTTACTATGGCAGCAGCGCAAGTAAGACCGCTAATCTACCGGCCGCCACCCCCGTGGTATTTCTGGACCGCGTTTGGGGTTGCAGTGGGGATCCACCTCACGGCAGTGGCACTGGCTCAAAAGCGCGAGGCAGTCGCAGTAGAGCTTCCCCCTCAACCGCCGCAGGTCGTCGAGGCGACGTTGGCGCCACCGGAGGCAACGCCGCCGCCGGAGGATATTCCGTTGCCGGAGCCACCTCCGCCGCCCGAGATTAAGCCCGAGTTCGTCGAGGAAAGAACACCGCCACCGCGACCACCGCCATCCGCGCAACAACCAAAATTCACGCCAATCAAGGCTGCCGCGATGTCAATGTCCCAAGCAAAAGCGCTTGCTGTTTACAACCCGCGCCCGCCGTACCCGTACGAAGCGCGCGCACACAAGATCATGGGCAGCGGAGTGATCACCGTGGATGTTGACCCAGCAAGTGGAAATGTAACTAACGCTTCCGTGTCGCAAAGCATTGGGAATTCCATACTAGATGACGCCGCCGTAAGCACCTTCCGGCGGTGGAGATTTAGACCTGGCTCAGTGTCCAAAGTCAGGATTCCCATCACCTTTACCATGACTGGGGCTTCCTACTAGAGTTTCTAGATATGAGAGTCTCTTCGCCAGTTCCGCACAAACGAGCGCGCATCGAGATCATTCCGTTGATCGACATCATGTTTTTTCTGCTTGCTAGTTTCATGATGGTGAGCCTGAGCCAGACTCACATGAAGGGCATTCGGGTCAATTTGCCAGCCGCAAAGGGGCCTCCGCCGAGTGGAGTAAAGGATTTCGTCTCCATAAAGGTGCTCGAGGGAAATGCGGTGTTTTTCGATAACCAGTACGTCGCAGACGACCAAGTCCTCCCGCGGCTTTTTGAACTCCATCGTGGGAATCCAGATATCAAAATCTCGATCAGCGCAGCGCCGACGGCCGTGTACGGCGACGTCATCGGAGTTCTCGACAAAGTTCGGCAGGTCGGAATTACAAAAGTGGGATATCAAATCAGGGCAGCTGCTGGTCCCGGCGCGACGGGTCCGCCTCCTGGCGCGCCAGCGCCGCCGCCCGGTGCTCCACCGCCTCCCGGGCCTTAATCACTCCGGTTAAACGCTGCAATTTTCGTCGCAAGGGCGCGAATAGCTTTCGCCCGGTGGCTGATCGTGTTCTTCACCTCCGCAGGCAACTCGGCAAAAGTTCTTTCGAATCCGTGCGGAACAAAAATTGGATCGTATCCGAATCCGTGCCAGCCTCGCGCTTGTTCGGCGATTGTTCCATCGACAGTTCCTTCGACCGTGCCGAGGAGCTCGTCATTCCGTGCGAACGCGATTACGCAACGAAAGCGCGCTGATCGGTTGCTTCCTGTCGCCCCGGCTCGCGCAAGCTCCCCTAGCAACTTGTCGATATTTTGTCTGTCGCTCGCATTTTGGTCGACGTAGCGCGCCGAAAAGATTCCGGGTGCGCCGCCAAGCGCGTCGACTTCTAATCCCGAATCATCGGCAACAACAAGCCCCGGCAAATGTTTGGACACGCCGACTGCCTTCAGTGTCGCATTTTCTTCGAATGATTTTCCGTTTTCGTGTATCTCGGGAATTTCAGGATGGACGCATAAATCGCTCACTGCGAAGTCCGGCCCGAGAATCTGCTGAATTTCGCGGGTCTTGTGTGTATTGCGTGTGGCCAGCAGTAAATCCATTTTCTTTTCCTGCTTTCCTGCTTTGCTAAGAGATAGTTTCCAAATGAATAGTGAGCGCCGCAAACCGTATCCGTTCGATCAGATCGAACCAAAATGGCAGACGATCTGGAAAGAGCGGCAGCTTTTTCACGAGCCGAATCCCAGCGAAAAAAATTTCGATCCATCTAAGCCGAAGTTCTACGTCCTCGACATGTTTCCGTATCCGAGCGGGGCTGGTCTGCACGTCGGACATCCAGAGGGCTATACCGCCACCGACATTGTTGCGCGTTACAAACGAATGCGTGGCTTCAATGTATTGCATCCAATGGGCTGGGACGCATTCGGATTGCCGGCGGAACAATACGCGATCAAAACCGGAGAGCATCCGGCGATCACGACTCAGGAGAACGTGGCCAAATTTAAGAAGCAGCTGCAACGGATCGGTTTCTCCTATGATTGGCAGCGAGAGATCAACACCACCGATCCGCCCTACTACAAGTGGACCCAGTGGATTTTTCTCCAGATTTACAATTCTTGGTTCAATCCGGCGACAAATAAAGCGGAGCCGATTTCCACTTATCGCGGCGAAAACCCTGATGAAGTCCGGCTTGCTTACGTGGCTGAGGTGCCGGTGAATTGGTGCCCAGAGCTGGGCACGGTTTTGGCAAACGAGGAAGTCATCGATGGCAAGAGCGAAATCGGCGGACATCCAGTCGTTAGGCGACCGATGCGACAATGGATGCTGCGGATAACGGCGTACGCGGAGCGATTGATCAACGAACTAGATCGGCTCGACTGGCCGGAAGGCATCAAGCTGCTTCAGAGGAACTGGATCGGAAGAAGTGAAGGCGCTGAAATCGACTTTAAAATCGACAATCACGACGAAAAAATCCGCGTGTTCACGACACGTCCCGACACGCTCTACGGCGGTACGTTCTTGGTGCTCGCCCCGGAACATTCACTCGTCGATCTGGTCGTGACCGAGGAGCAGTGGCCAGCGGTGCGCGAGTATCGCGAACGGACCGCGCGCAAGAGCGAGTTGGAGCGAGCCGAGCTAACAAAAGAAAAGACCGGCGTCTTTACTGGCGCATTCGCAATTAATCCGGCGACCAACGAAAAGATTCCAGTTTGGATCGCGGACTATGTGCTGGTCGGTTACGGGACCGGTGCTATCGGGGGCGTGCCCGCGCACGACGAGCGCGATCTTGAATTTGCCAAGAAATTCGACTTGCCGATTAAGGCGGTTGTCCAGCCAACGGGAGACGAACCGGCGATGGGATTTACCGGCGAAGGTATTGCAATTAATTCGCCAATTATTAACGGCCTAACGAGTACGGAAGCCAAAAGGAAAATCACAGCCTGGCTGGAAGAGCGCGATCAAGGTAAGGGCGCAATTAGCTACAAGCTGCGCGATTGGCTCTTTTCGCGTCAACGTTATTGGGGCGAGCCGATTCCAATTGTTTGGAAGGACGGAAAGCACCGTGCGATCGACGAAACCGAACTGCCGGTTATTCCACCGCCGCTGGATGATTACAAGCCAACTGGAACGGGCGAACCGCCACTCGCGAAAGCGAAAGATTGGGTTCGTTATTCTGAGAAAGCGCTTCGCGAGACAAACACGATGCCGCAATGGGCTGGCTCGTGCTGGTACTACCTGCGGTTCTGCGATCCGCATAATGACAAGCGCTTCGTCGGCGAAGAAGCGGAGCGCTATTGGATGGGAGGCGATAAGCCAGGCGGTGTTGATCTTTACGTCGGCGGCACCGAGCACGCGGTATTACATCTGCTTTACGCGCGTTTTTGGCACAAGGTATTATTCGATCTCGGCCACGTCTCAAAGCCAGAGCCGTTCCAGCGCTTGGTGAATCAGGGAATCATTCTCGGTGAAGACAATCAGAAAATGTCGAAGTCGCGCGGGAACATCGTGAATCCCGACGACGTAATCGACCAATACGGTGCGGATGCATTCCGCTGTTACGAGATGTTTATGGGGCCGCTGGAGCAGATGAAACCCTGGAGCATGCGCGGGGTCGAAGGCGTGGCACGCTTCTTAGCGCGCGTGTGGCGCCTGTTTATGACGGAAAATCAGGAAGGCGAATGGGCGTTGTCCCGTAGAATCGAACGTGTCGATCCGGATAAGCCGCAACAGAAGGTGACGCACGCGACTATCAAAAAGGTCACCGAAGACATCGAATCGTTTTCGTTTAACACAGCTATCTCCCAGATGATGATTTTCGTAAACGCGTTTACAAACGTAGAAGCGATTCCCTTATCTGTAATGCGGACCCTTCTCATTCTACTCAACCCATTCGCACCACATCTCACTTCCGAACTTTGGGAAAACTTAAACGCAAAGTTTCAAGACCTCGGCGGCATCACAGGACAGAAATGGCCGACCCACGATGAGCGATTCCTAGTCGACGACGAGATTGAAATCGTCATTCAGGTGAACGGAAAAGTACGCGAGCGAATGAAGATGTCGGTCACGGCGACCGATAAGGAGATGAGGGCTGCAGCACTCGCCAACCCAAAGATTAAAAAACTGACCGCCGGCAAGGCTCTCCGCAACGTCGTTGTCGTCCCAAAAAAGCTGGTCAACGTCGTCGTATGAAAAAAATCTGGGAGGAGTTCAAAGAATTCGCCGTCAAAGGTAACGCTGTCGATCTCGCCGTCGGTGTGATCATCGGGGCAGCTTTTAGTTCAATCGTCAATTCGCTGGTCAAAGACGTGCTCATGCCGCCGATTAGTCTCCTCACGGGCGGACTCGATTTCTCAAACAAATTCGTTATCCTGCGAGCAGCCAAGGATGGATCGACCACTTTCCATACCCCAACCGACGCAGTAAAAGCCGGAGCGATTACCTGGAATTACGGCAACTTCGTCACGCTCGTGATTAATTTTCTCATTATCGCAGGCGCAGTATTTCTGCTCGTCCGCGCAATCAATAAACTCAGGCAGCCCGCCGAAAAGGAACCCGATAAGAAGGACTGCCCTGATTGCGCGATGAAGATCCCTTCCCAGGCGAAGCGTTGCCCTTATTGCACGACTGAACTCACGCAAACGGCAGCGCAGTAGCGCGGTAGCCGGCATCGTTGATGGCGGACTTGAAAAGTCACGTTCTTGACGAGTGGCCTGCGGGCCAGCCGTTACCTGCCTTAGGGAATTTCTATAATTTATTGTTTGCCCTCGTCGGCTGCGCCTGATATCGAGGGCGCAATACTGCAAATGCAGAAGCGCCTTAACCTTACATTGGCAGGAATTGTTGCTTGCTTTGTCGTCGGCTGCGCTACGCAGTCGAAACCAAACTTGGCCGGACAACGCGTACACAATGTGCGCACCACCGCCTATACGGACAGGGAGGGAAGCGGATGCCACAATGCGGTCGGCTGTCGTCTTTCCGGCCAGCACGTAATGAGCGCCGCATCTGATTGGTCGCGTTTCCCACTCGGTACGCGATTTCGAATCGCGGATACGAACGAAGAATATATCATTGACGACTATGGGACCGCGCTGACCGGCACCGACGCAATCGATCTTTACAAACTGAGCCGCCTTGACATGCACCGCTGGGGCGTGCGTCACGTCGATATCGAGGTCTTGCAATGGGGCTCGGAGGAAGAGAGCCTGAAAGTGCTAGCCCCGCGCACCAAGCATCGTTGTGTCCGACAGATGGTGGCCAGCTTGCAAAAGAAGAAAGCGCAACAGAAGAAAGAGTTGGTAGCCAGCTCGGGCTCGAAAAAAACGCAACAAAAGAAAAAGACGTAGCCGTTTAGCTTTCTTTTGACATCCGGCGCAGGAACGCCGGAATTTCGCCGGATGAAAGTTCTCGTTGTTGGCGGCGCTGGTTATATTGGCAGCGTCTGCGCGGAATTGCTTCTCGACGAAGGCCATGAAGTGGCAATCTTCGATAATCTCAGCGAAGGCCATCGTCGCGCCGTAGATCCGCGCGCGAGATTTACCCAGGGCGATCTGGCGAATCGCGATCAAATCGAGGCAGAGCTCTCTAGCATGCATCCCGACGCCGTAATGCACTTTGCCGCGAGCGCGCTCGTGGCTGAGTCTATGCGCGATCCATCCAAGTATTTTCGCAACAACATTTCCAACGGGCTGAACCTACTCGACGCCATGGTGGCAACACGAGTGAACCGAATCGTCTTTTCCTCAACCTGCGCGATTTTTGGGCCGCCCGAGCAGCTGCCCATCGATGAGGCGGCGCCGGCGCGCCCGATCAATCCCTACGGCGAATCGAAATTGGCCTTTGAAAAAATCATGCGCTGGTACGGTCAGATTTATGATTTGAAGTTCGTTTCACTGCGCTACTTCAACGCAGCTGGCGCGTCAGAGAAATTCGGCGAAGATCACCACCCTGAGACGCATTTAATTCCAAACATCCTCAAAGTGGCGCTGGGCCAAACACCGCATGTGGAAATTTACGGCGCTGATTATGAAACGCGAGACGGCACCTGCATTCGCGATTACATTCACATTATCGATCTTGCGCGCGCGCACATTCTGGCCCTGAGTGCGGCCAACAGCGGGGAATTTTATAATCTCGGCACCGGCGGCGGCGCCAGCGTCCGCGAAGTGATCGATGCCTGCCGTAAGGTCACTGGCCGCAAAATCGACACAGTTGAAAAACCGCGTCGCCCTGGCGATCCACCACGGCTCATCGCTTCTTCGGAAAAAATTAAGAAGGAACTCGGCTGGCGGCCGCAGTTCCAATCGCTCGACGTGATCATCAAGAGCGCTTGGAAATGGCACGAGAAATTTCCACATGGCTACGGCGATTAAGTCTGTAGCTGCGGTCTACGACCGCCAGCCACCCACATTCAAGAATGAAAAAAGCGCCCGCTACAGCGGGCGCTTTTGATTTTAGACCAAGAACTTTTCGCGATTAAGGCCTTGTCGTGGTCGTGGTTGTCTCTTCTTTTTTGTAAATCGTGGTCGGCTGTGCCAACACGATTTTGCGTACCACCACTCGATCACCCACATTCGTGTAATACACAGTCGCCGGCACGTCTGGCCGGATCGCAGACCAGGTTACTATGTGACCCTCCGGATCAACAATGGTCGTGTCTCTTGTGTAGTAATACCGCACCGGTGCCGCATCCGGTGCCGTTCGGAACATGATATAATCCGAATCTGGTGTGTAAGCGGTAATCGTGCCTGCGGTTGAGGTCGTGGCGGTCGTCGTCGTGCCGGTAACCGGATCCACGGTTGTTGTAGTGGTCTCCTGTGCTAGCGCGATGCCGAGCACTGCCGCGCAGAGCGCGCCTGTTGTCAATATTTTCACTAATCTGGTTTGTTTCATATTTGTCCCTCTGCTTTGATTAAATGGATGTTCTACATCGCATATGGCTCCGGTCCCTTAGCGCCGGAGTTTCTTCAGCTACGCCTTGGTATCGTAACTTCCACCTCGCGCGGTTGCCTCGAGGCGAGTAATCCCCTTTCCGCTGCCACAGCAACGTAACGCGAACTTTATGCAGTCGTTACCAGGTTTTCGCGACTTCCTCCCCGAGGACTGTGGAAAGCGCAATTACATCTTTGCGCGCTGGCGCGAGGTGGCGCGGCGCTACGCGTTCGTGGAATGGGAAGGTCCTGTGCTCGAGCCAACCGAATTGTACAAAAAGAAGAGCGGCGCGGAAATTGTCGATCAACTTTTTAATTTCACTGACAAGGGCGAGCGCGAGGTCTCGATGCGCCCCGAGCTGACGCCCACGCTGGCCCGCGTGGTCGCCGCACACGAACGCGAATTTAAGAAACCGCTCAAATGGTTTTCGATCGGCCAATTTTTCCGCTACGAAAAACAGCAGCGCGGCCGCTTGCGCGAGCATTTTCAGCTCAACTGCGACATCACCGGTGAACCGGATCTCGCGGCAGACATCGAGCTGGTCGCGCTCTGCATCGACGTCCTGCGTGCGTTCGGACTCACTGGCAAAGATTTCGTCGTCCGAATTAGTGACCGCGAATTTTGGACAGAATTTCTGCGTGAAAAAGACGTGCCGATGGATCGCTGGGACGAATTTCTGCAGGCCATTGATAAGTTTGGGCGCGAGCCGCGTGAGAAGACTGCGGAGAAACTCGGCAAGCTCACCGAGCCTTTGTTTGCGACTTTAAAAAGCGGTAGAAAAAGCGAGAGGCTCAGCAAACTTCTCGATGCTCTGCGCGAGCGCGGCATGGCCGATTTCGTGGCGATCGACATCGGCATCGTCCGCGGGCTCGCTTACTACACCGGCATCGTGTTTGAAGTGTTCGACCGCGCCGGGAAATTCCGCGCCATCGCCGGCGGCGGCCGATACGACGATTTAGTCGCGCAACTCAGTGACGGCACGGTTTCGCTGCCTGCGCTTGGATTTGCAATGGGCGATGTCGTTCTGGGCGAACTGATCAACGAAACGCCACATGCTAAGGAAGAACTAGATAAAGCGATTGCGAACGACCGTAACATCGACATCTACCTCGTCATCGCTAAGGAAGAACGTCGACCTGATGCGCTCAGGCATGTCCAACAACTGCGCGAGAGCGGATACCGCGTCGATTATCCGCTCACGCCAACTAAAGTAGCGAGACAATTTCAAGCTGCCGAAGAACTGGGCGCCCGCGTAGCGCTCCTCTACGGCGACGAATGGCCGCAAGTGAAAATGAAAGACATGACTACCGGCGAGCAGCGGCTCGTCCCAAGCGACGATTTTATTTCACGCGTGGAATCTATCCTGCGCTAGATCGCGCAACTCTGAGGAGCACAGGCTGCCAGCCTGTGCTCTCCGGAACGTAATCGCTTGCGAGATTGCTCGGTTCGCTCAGAATGACGCGGTACTTTTCGCTATCGCATGTTTCGCACGAACGATTGCAATTCACTTCGAAAAAGCGATATCGGCAGGCAGGTCACGCTTGCCGGATGGGTTAATGTCGCGCGCGATCATGGCGGCGTTATTTTCATTGATTTGCGCGACCGCGAAGGATTGACCCAGGTTGTTTTTCGGCCTGAAGAAAACGCGGAGCTCGCGAAGCAAGCCCACAGTCTGCGTAGCGAGGACGTAATCGATGTTTCGGGCCGAGTCGCGGCGCGGCCCGCGGGCACGGAAAATCCAAACCTCGCGACCGGTGATATCGAAATCATTCCAACTCGTCTGCGAATTTTGAATCGGGCCGACACACTACCCTTCCCAATCGACACCGAGCCGCAGAATGAAGATTTGCGAATGACCTATCGCTACTTCGACCTGCGCCGCCCGCGGCTTGCGCGCAATCTCCGTCTGCGGCACATCGCCGCGAAAGCGACGCGCGATTACCTCGACAGCCAGGGCTTTGTCGAAATCGAAACGCCCATTCTCTCGAAGAGCACGCCGGAAGGCGCGCGCGATTTTTTGGTGCCGAGCCGGATTGCGCCGGGAAAATTCTACGCGCTGCCGCAGGCGCCGCAGCAATACAAACAACTCCTTATGGTCGCTGGCGTGGAAAAGTATTTTCAGATCGCGAAATGTTTCCGCGACGAAGATTTGCGCGCCGACCGCCAACCGGAGTTTACGCAAATCGACATTGAAGCGTCGTTCGTCATGCCGGAGGACATCTTCGCCGTTACCGAAGGAATGCTCGCAGCGATTTTCAAAGTAGCGCTCAACCTCGACATCGAAACGCCATTCGACCGGCTGACTTACCGCGACGCCGTCAATCGCTTCGGCAGCGATAAACCCGATCGCCGGTTTGGAATGGAGCTTGTCGATCTTGGAGAAATTTTTCGCGAGAGCAGTTTCAAAGTATTTCGCGGCGCGCTGGATGCCGGCGGCGTGGTGAAAGCGATCAACGCGAAAGGCTTTGCGGGAATCACGATCGGACAAGCCGATGAACTGACGGAAATTGCAGAGTTGCACGGCGCCAAAGGTCTCGCGTTTATCAAGATCGAGAATGGCGAGTGGAAATCGCCAATCGTGAAATTTTTCTCTAATGCCGAAAAGTCGGCGTTGCAATCGAGGCTGAATATCGAGGAAGGCGACTGTGTTTTCTTCGGCGCCGACAAATGGGAAATCGCTGGCGAAGTTCTGGGCCGATTGCGCCTGCGCATCGCAGAGATGCAGGATTTACTCGGTAGGGCGCGATCTCCGAGCGCGCCGGACTGGGATTTTCTCTGGGTCACAGACTTCCCACTGTTTGAATGGAGTCCGGAGGAAAACAAATGGAACGCGATGCATCATCCGTTCACGCGTCCGAAAACAGAAGACATGCCGTTATTTGAATCGAAGAAATTTCCCGAGGTTCGCGCCGAGGCATACGACATCGTTTTAAACGGCGTCGAGATCGGCGGCGGCAGCATGCGAATTTACGAGCCTGAGCTACAGGAGAAAATGTTCGAGGCGCTCGGGATCAGCCCAGAAGCTCGACAATCGCAGTTTGGCCATCTGTTGCGCGCGCTTCGGCTCGGCGCGCCGCCGCATGGCGGAATCGCATTCGGCTTCGACCGCGTGGTTATGCTGATCTGCGGCGAGCAAAGCATTCGCGACGTGATGGCGTTCCCAAAAAATAATCGCAGCATGGATTTGATGACAAGCTCACCAGCGGAAGTCGATCCAAAGCAGTTGCGCGACTTGGGAATCAAACTGGCGAAAGATAAAAAATCGTAGCCTAAACTGCTGCTCGCTCAATAACCCAGGGCCTTTTTCCGATCCAGCGCGCCGGGCAGAGCATCCTTTTTCACGGTAATCGCCTCCGCGCCCGAGTCCTTTATCTGATGGGCCTGAGTCGCGTTGAACTCGATGTCTTTCGTGAATTCCGGAGGGAGGTCGGCCTCCGCGTAAATGGCGTGCACGGGGCATACCTCTACGCATGCCATGCAATCAATGCAGTCCTCAGGGTGAATCACCACCTGGTTGTCCATTTCGTAGAAGCACGCGACCGGGCACACCTCTACGCAATCGGTGAACTTACATCCGTTACATTTGTCGGTGACAATGTGGGCCATGGATTTGCGTAGTTGAAGGTTGCATGAAAATACTGCCGTTACGAATAATTAACCAGCGATGGCCAGTCAATTTTCTGCTTTAACATTAGCGTTAAGCAGTATTCGGCGGTTGATGGTCGCGTCCAGTCTTGAAAAGAATTGCCACGCAAAAGGTCACGATGGTGCCGAAGCAGATCCACCAGGGGAATTCCATCACCGGCAGCCACGCGGGCTGCGCATAGACCTTGCCGCCGAAGATTCCGGCGATGTTGTTAGGCAAACCGCTTAGGATAACAACGATGATAAAGCCCACAATCATCCCGGTGATGTTTCCGAAGTTGTTCCCGCGTCTTTTCGTGAAGATTCCGCAAAGGAAAACGCCGAGGAGCGAGCCGTAAGTGTACCCAAAAATTCCGAGCACGATCGGAATGATGCGCACTTTCGGATGGACGATCACCAGATAGGAAGTTGTCGATGCGACAACGATCATCAGGATGGAGAACCAAATCGTTGCCCAGCGCACCGCACGCAAGCTTTCTTCCGGCGTGGATCCCGGATTGATGTAGGGCTCGTACCAATCTCGGGTGAAACTGGTGGCCAGCGCGTTGATCGCGGTACTGAGCGAGCCCATGGCAGTTGCAAAAATTCCGGCGATTAATAGCCCGCGCAGGCCGACCGGCATCTGGTATAGAATGAAATGGCAAAACGTTTCGTTAGGCGTTCTGGGAAGCGTTGGGTCCGGATGCGCCTGGTAATAAACCCAGAGCAACAAGCCGATGCTGAGAAACGTGAGCACAATGGGGATATCAGCCAGTCCCGACATGATAAGCGAACGCCGGCTGCGACGAATGTCAGGCGCGGTCAACATTCGTTGCACCATGTCCTGATCGGTGCCGTGCGTGGACATAGTGATGAATGTCGACCCGATCAGGCCGGCGAAAATCGTGTACTCGATCTCAAACATCCCCTTAATTTTGTCCCAGCCGTGTTTCACGGGATCAAGACCAGTGGTGAGAAAATCTGAAATCCCGAAGCCGCCGTGGCGTTGGACGATTTCGTTCCAGCCGCCGGGGATCGCCGAATAAAGCAACCAGAGCGCAATTAGCGCGCTACCCATCATGATCGACGCCTGAATGAAGTCGGTCCAGATCACGGCTTTGATTCCGCCAAGCGTCGTGTAGATGGCAGTCAAAATGACGATGGCAACTGTTGATCCGATATAGATGTAAAGCGTTTCCCTTTGACCGGGCTGGACCCCGCGAATCATTTGATAGGCAAGCGCAAGCGCGATCGCCGCCACATACAAGCGCGCGCCGGATGCGAGCAGCCTCGTGAACATGAAAATAGCTGAGGCTGCGTTTTTCGTCGGCACGCCGAAGCGGGCGGTGAGATACTCGTAGATCGAGTAAACCTTATAGTCGTAATAGGGTTTGATGAAAATGTAACTGACGAGGATGCGCGCCAGGATCGTGCCGAGCGCCAGTTGCAGGTAAGTGTAGTTGCGTAATGCGAATCCTTCGCCTGGCGTCCCGAAAAACGTGCCGGCGCTTGTTTCCGCGGCAATGATGGAAGCGAGCACAGCCCACCACGGAATTCGCCGACCGCCGAGCGCGAAGTCTTTGAGATTTTCCTCCTTCCGGCCCATGTAAAGGCCGATGGAAATGATGAGGACGAAGTAAAGAAGCAGAACTGCGCAATCGATTGCGAGCCGGGCATCCATGTCCGCGCATACTTAGCCACAGACGCCGTAGTGAGCGCTAGTCGAATCCATGAACACAGATTTACACAGATTATCTGGTCCTCTTAATCGTGATCATGGTCGTGCTCGTAATCGATGTTTGATGCTAGATGCTAGATTCTAGATTTTAGATTACGATGAAGCTCCTCGAAATTCACGTGCCTGATTTTGATCTCGCGATGACGCTTGATTCCGGCCAGGTTTTTCATTGGCAAGCGGCTGGCAACGGATTTGTGGGAACGATCGGGGAGTACGCGGTTTACGCGGAGCAAGACGACGATGCTTTGAAAGTTCGTTTTGGCGGGACGCCAAAACCAATACGCGAGACGCGTGCGCTCCCCAGAATCGCCGCGCATTATTTCGCGCTCGATCATCCCTTGTCGGAAATCTGCAGTTCGTTCCCGGACGATCGGGTGATGAACGCGGCGCGCGATTTTTGTCGCGGGTTGCGGATCATTCGCCAGCCAAAGTGGGAATGTCTGGCCACCTTTATCTGTTCATCGATGAAACAGGTGGCGCATATCCGCCAAATCTCGGCGGCGCTCCGGAAGCGCTTCGGTGACCGACGAAATATCGATAGGCGGGTGCAGCACACGTTTCCGCCGGCGCAGCGGATTGCCAGAGCTTCCGAAAATGAGTTACGCGAATGTGCGCTCGGTTATCGCGCCAAGAACTTGCGCGCCACTGCGCAGCTCATTGGTTCCGGCCAATGTGATCTCGAGGTGTGGTCGGCGCTTTCGGATGGCGATCTTCGGAAGAAGCTGTGCGAGCTGCCGGGCGTGGGCGTAAAGATCGCAAATTGCGTGATGCTCTTCGCCTATGAACGACTGCGTGCATTCCCAATCGACGTCTGGATCGAGCGCGTTCTGAGGCAGCAATATTTTTCGCGCACTCGAAAATTGAATGCATCGCAGTTGCGTGAATTCTCCAAGACCTATTTTGGCGAACACGGCGGCTATGCGCAGCAGTATTTGTTTCATCATGCCAGAACAGCTTTACGGAAGTCAGGAGTAGCAAGAGATTCCTCCACTGCGCTTCGCTCCGGTCGGAATGACAAAAGGAAGGATACGCGGCTGGTTTCGCGGAAGACACGAGTATCGAAAGATTCCTCGGGTGCGCTTCGGTTCGCTCGGAATGACACGTAGGCGCAAGTTGTCAGCGGCCTTCGGCTGAGATAATGTTGAGCCTTTGAATTGAGAAAGCTCTGAGCCTGAATCTCTTTATCACTATTACCAGACCGCTCTCATGACGACGGCTGATATCATGTTCGCTCGGCCAGGCAGCCGAACGCTCGATCACGAATATGGCACGCGAACCGTTTTCTTCGCGTTACTTGCAGCCATCTTCATTCACTTAGCGGTTGCGTGCCTGCTGGCTGCGTTAAGCGGCGTTCTCTCGCCAACCATTCCGTTCGACGAAAAGCCGGTTGAGCTCACATTTATCGATCTTTCACCCGTACAGCCAGTCTCGAAGAATCCTGCATTTATCGAGACTGACGAGTCGAAAAAATCAGCTGAGGCGCCGAAGGAAAAAACATTTGAATCCAATGCCAACTCCATCGCGGCGAGCGAACTTCCCGCAAGTGGCGACGTGCCGCTGCCGTCGCAAACGGGAAAAGATCGGCCGGTTGTCGATTTGGAAACACATCCGTACTCGATCCAAATGGATGGGGCGCAGCCGCAACCGAGTGCGGTGCCACACGAAAATCCCAATCCCTTGGCAGCGCCGCAGACGCAACCTGGTCCGGTTACTGCAGCGGAGCAATTTGCCATGTTAACCGCGAGGCCTACTCCGGCAGTCGAGCCCTCGGCTGGTGCGCAAACGCAATCGGCATATCGGCCTTGGAAGCAGCGAACCCACATCTCAGGAAACATCACCAATCGCGGGATTTCCGCGGTTAATGCCTTGGGCACACCGCTTGGACGCTACGAGAAGATTCTAAAAGATGCAGTTGGCTCGCGATGGTATGCTTATGTCGATCACAGGCGGGATTTGATTAATATTGGCACGTTGCGGCTGCGATTTTACATCGATCGAAGCGGACAAGTGAAGGGTCTGAAAATTACTGAGAACAGCTCGAACGAGGCATTCGCCAATGTCTGCCTGCAATCCGTGCTGGAGGCGCACCTTCCGCCGATTCCCGACGACGTCGCGAGCACATTGCCGTCCGAAGGCTTAGAAGTGGACGGATTCACTTTCACAATTTACCCAAATTGATGTTCGTCGCCGCGATAAGTGTGCAGACTCCCGAGACCGTGAAGATCGTAATCGGATTCTTCGCGAGGGGCGGCCTTTTCATGTGGCCGCTGCTGGCCTGCTCGATTGTCTCCGTGACGACGATGATTTTACGTGGCCTCGCTCTGAGAGAGAAAAAAGTCATGCCGCCGGCGATTGAAGACGAAATAGAGCGTTTGGTGCCAGGCGGAAGCCCCGAGCGGCTCTCACGCCTTGTGCATCATGATCGCTCCTCGCTGGCGCAGATCACTCGCGTGGCGTTGCAACATTTGCGCGGGCCGCGCTCGGAAAATGTGGAAGTGGTTCAAACGCGTGCGCGTCACGAGATGGTGCGCCTCGAAAGAGGTCTCATCGTTCTCGAAGTCATCGTAGGCATCGCGCCCTTGCTCGGTTTAATCGGCGCAGTTTCGGGGCTAGTGCACGTTTTTTCCCATCTGGGTTTAAGTACCGGCGCCTCGGATACGCGGCAGATCGCGCTCGGCATCGCCGAAGCGTTGAATGCGACCGTGTTCGGGCTTTCGATTGCCGTGCCGACGCTGATCGGATTCACCTATTTTTCGAGAAAAGTAGAAGTGATGTCGGTGGAGATGGAAACGTTGGTCGTCGAGCTGATCAACAAATGCTACTACGGCCGCGCTTCGCGCGACCCCAAAACAGCGAAAATCCCGACATCAGTCGCGTGAAACGCGCGCGGTATCTGAGCACATGAAGTTTGCAGTACGAAAACGGCGAGCGCCCCTCATTATCATTGTTTCGCTCGTCGATATTCTCATCATTCTGCTGATCTTTTTCGTCGTTTCAACGACATTTAAGAAGGACCAACCGGAGGTTCAGATTAATCTGCCAGAGTCCAAAACAGCGAAGAAACTGCCGGCTGAACTCGAACACGCGATCGTTAGTGTTGATGAAAATGACGAGATCAAGCTGGATGGACGAGGCATAAGCGTGGACGCTCTGGAAGGCGCGGTGCGCGATTTGCCCGATGCCCGCAAATCAACGTTAGCACTGCAAGCGGACAGAAAAGCGTCCTTCGGAGCAATCATCAAGGTGATGGACGCGTTAAAACTTGCGGGCGTGCGGAATTTGCCGGCCTTTACTCGAGAAGAGAAATGATTTTGTCGATCTTGCAGTACGGCGACCCGATCCTGCGGGCGAAAGGCAAACGAATCGAGAAAATCGACAATCGTATTCGCGAACTCGCTGCGAGCATGGTTGAGACGATGCATGCTGCGCACGGCGTGGGTCTGGCAGCACAACAAGTTGGTGAGGCCCTGCAACTCACCGTAATCGACGTTTCGCAGGTCGAAGATCGGCCAAGCACGATGAAGTTGAATGGCAAAGAAGTCGATCCAGAAATGGCGATGCCGCTGGTCTTGATCAATCCTGAGCTCGAGTTGCGCGGCGAACCCGAGGCGGGCGTGGAAGGCTGCTTAAGTTTTCCAGAAATCTCCGCCGACATTGAACGATCGAAGTCGGTGATTGCGCGCGCGCAAACTTTGGAAGGCGAGAATATCGAGATCGATGCAGGCGGCCTGTTGTCGCGTGTGATCCAACATGAACTTGATCATCTTCACGGGATCCTTTTTATCGATCGCATGAATTCGGCAGCAAAAGCCGCATTGTCGAGTCGGCTCAAACGGATGCAGAAGGAAACTAGGCGCGGCAAGCGGATTCGTCCCCAAGAAGAACGATCCCTCGTCACCGAGACGACGTTGTAGCCGCCGTCCGAATTAGCAACACGTATCGGCGGCGGTGCGAGCGAAGCGGCTATAGCGCTTTGTAATCCACACTGATTGTCCGATAAACGAGCATGTCGTGTTGCGCTGAGAAATAAAACAACTCGAGCATGGTTGCGCCGACCATCCATTGGTAGCCAACCAGCGTCTGGATCACGTCCGTGTCGGTATCGCGCGAACGAGAGACCAATTTTCCCGTTCCGTACTTCTCATCGAAATATTTGCGAATCTCTCCCATGCGCTGGTTATAGCGTTCGATGTTCCATTCCGGATACTCATACTGCAGTTCCACTCCGATAAGCCCCCTCGCTTTGAAGGTGAAGAGGGTACGCTTCAACCCAGGGTGAACGAGTCCTTCCACTGTCCAGATCTCCCGGTTTTCTTTTTTCTCGCGCGATAGAATTTTGGCTTTGGCGCCGTGCAATATCGCTTCCACTCGCGCCATTGAGTCGTTCCAGCGAAAGCCGAACGGTGGCGACAGCTCGTCTGCGCCGAAAATTTTCGGGGCGTATGACTCCGACAAAAGGAAAGCAACCAAACCTGAGCAAAGAAAGCGCTGGATTGCCAAGCCTCGAATGGAAAAGATCACAGTCTTCGTTTTCCGACTCGTCATTTGCGTTCGCGTTTTCGCATTTTCGATTCGCCGAACATTCCCTCAAGCCCGCCCGAGTCGCAAAATGCGTGCACGTGCCGATTCGGTCAACTCGCGAAAACTCGCTACAGGACCAGTCCGTCCGAGCGGTGGAATTTCGCAGTCGACTGCCCGTGGCGGCTTCGAATCATCGTTGTTCCGGGGAGACGCTCATTTCGATTTTTCAGTCAAGAAATTTTTTTTGGTCCGCTGAAAATAAAATTCATTTTTTTCTTGTCGATTTTAGCGACGGTTTCTAGTCTCAAGCCCGCTGGCGGGGCAGGAAGGAAGCGAATGTGAATAAGTTGTGAACATTTTTCAGAAACTTTCAGCCACGCGAATGAAACACTCTGAAACCTCTTCAAACAAAACAGCTCTTGCGAATGGCAATCCCTCCGCCGACCCTTCCGCAAGGCACAGCACAGAACTCAATTTCCTCTCGTATTTACGCGTTTCCGGCATTTTCGCCCGGTATGTCCTCGGGGAATTATGGCAGGGACGATGCCGGTACGACATCTGTACCGCGAGACGGTTTTCTCCAGAACAGGCCTCTGTGGCAATTGTGTAACACTGTTAACAACTTGCTATGGACAAGAAATGCGCCCAACTCTGGCAGCGATTAGCGGCCGCCCTGAAACCGCAAATCAGCGCCGATAGCTTCAACCGTTGGTTTTCTGCTGTCGAACTGGTAGAAGCGACAGATAAAACGCTCACGCTCCGCGTTCCAAACAACATTTATCAGTTTTGGATCGAGAGTAACTACATAACCGCGTTGCAGAACGCGATTGTTAGTGCACTTGGGAGCCCGCGCGCGGTGAAGTTTGCCTCCCCCTCGGGAATTGCAGGGCAAACGCCGTTGGACGATTTAACCACTCTCAAAGAAATTCCGCCGGAGCGATCCGCCGGCGCAAAATCGAGTGCGAGCGTCCTCGGGCTCAATCCGCGGAACACGTTCGAATCTTTTGTGGTCGGCCCGAACAATGAAATTGCTCACGCAGCCGCCCTCGCCGTCGCGCAGTCGCCGGCGCGCACTTACAATCCGCTGTTCATCTACGGCGGCGTTGGTCTGGGCAAGACCCATCTGATGCAGGCGATCGGTCAGTACGTCTGGGCGAAAAACAAAAACATGAAGGTGATGTATCTCTCCAGCGAGCTCTTCATCAATGAATTCATCGATGCCATCCAGCACAGCAATCTGGTGAAATTCCGGAAGCGCTATCGCCAGGCCGATCTCCTTTTGATTGACGACATTCAGTTTCTCGGCGGCAAAGAACGCTCGCAGGAAGAATTTTTTCACACGTTCAACACGCTCTTTGACGGGCATAAACAAATTGTGCTTTCCTGCGACCGGCCCGCATCGGAGATCGCCAATCTGGAGCATCGTCTTGTTTCCCGCTTTGAGTGGGGACTGACCGCGGAGCTTCAGCCGCCAGACATCGAGACGCGTCTGGCCATCTTGCGGAAAAAAGCGCGCACCATGCAGATCAAATTACGCGACGATATTTTCCAGTTTCTGGCGAGCCGCATTCGCACGAATGTCCGTCGGCTAGAGGGCGCGCTCATGCGGGTGGCCTCGTTCGCATCACTCATTGGAAAGGAGCTCACGCAGGAAGTAATCGAGCATTTGCTGAAAGATATTTTGCAGGAAGAAGGACGGCATTCTATCACCATCGAGCAAATTCAGCGGCGCGTGGCCGAGCATTTCGATGTGCGCGTGGCCGATATGACAAGCAAGCGGCGCCCGGCCAGCATCGCCTTTCCGCGGCAGGTGGCGATGTATCTGGCGCGCGAGCTGACCAAAGCCTCGCTGAATGAAATTGGAGATGCGTTCGGCGGACGCGATCACGGCACCGTGCTGCACGCTTGTAAACTGGTAAAGAAACGCATGGCCGAGCAAGATAACATTCGCCAGACGATCTCGTTTATCGATAGCTCGCTGCAAAGGTAGAGCGATCGATCCCAACTCGCCAAAGCTTTTGCGTGACTTTGCGGTTGCCGAATAAAATCGAAAGCCTTACAACTTAACTGCTCCTGTCCATGATGAAATTCAGCGTTACGAAAGAAAAACTGCTCGAAGGCCTGCAACAGGTGCAAAACGTCGTCAGTACCCGAACCACGCTTCCCATTCTCTCCAACGTTCTGTTACAGGCTAACGGTAACGAAATTTATCTCACCACCACCGATCTTGATGTGGGCGTGCGTGGCAGTTGCGAAGCGGATGTCGAAAAGGAAGGCGCGACGACGCTGCCTGCTCGGCGGCTTTTCAACATCATTCGCGAACTGCCATCGAGCGAGATTCAGATCGATGTCGATGGAAAGAATGCGGCTTCAATCCGCAGCGGCCAGAGCTTCTTTAAAATCCTCGGGCTGCCAGAGGAAGAATTTCCGCCCCTGCCGAAATTTGAGGATGCGAAAGTGGTGACGATCCGTCAAAAAGATTTCCGAGATGGTCTGCGCAAAACTTCTTACGCCATCTCGACCGATGAGACCCGTTACGTCCTCAACGGTGTCCTTTTCAGTTTTAAGAATAACAAGCTCACGCTCGTGGCAACGGACGGTCGGCGGCTGGCCATGGTGGAAATCGAGCTGGAATTCCCGCGCAGCCACGAAGCCGATATCATTGTTCCTACAAAAGCGATCACCGAGTTACAACGGCTGCTCACCGATGACGGAGAGGTGAAGGTGAGCATGGGCAGCGGGCAAATCGCATTCGATCTGAACAAGACCCTCCTAGTGTCGAAATTGATCGAAGGCAATTATCCGAATTATCGCCAGGTGATTCCGAGCGAAGCAAAAGAGCGGGTAAAACTCGAGCGCGAGACATTCTTAAATGCGTTGCGACGCGTTTCGCTGCTGGCGAGCGACAAATCAAATTCCATCAAACTGAATTTTAGCAAGAACAACATCGATATCACCGCCAACACGCCGGAAGTGGGCGAAGCGAAGGAATCGCTGCCAGTCCAGTACAAGGGCCGCGATTTTGCCATCGCGTTTAATCCGGAATTTCTCATGGCGCCGCTGCGCGCCTTGACCGAAGACGAAGTCTTCCTCGATCTCATCGACGAGATGAGTCCGGGCGTTTTGAAAATTCAGACGCCCTTTCTCTACGTCCTGATGCCGATGCGCATCAGCTCGTAAGCTCGAAGTTGTAGGCAGGCCCTTCGCCTGGCCGCATCGAAACGGCAACCGGAACTGTTGCCCTACAGTCCAATCGCCGCACTTACAGCCGTAACACCGATGTCTTCCATAACGCCGGTCTTTGACCGTAAAACGCGCACATTTTTATTCCGCGGCGCCCAGATAGCCGGATCGGTTGGACCGAAAAGTAAAACGCATTTCCCGCCTGTCGCAGCGGCAAGATGTGAAATTCCATTGTCATGTCCGATGAAAATCGAGTGCTCAAGCAGCGCCGCCAGATGAACCAGGGGCAGATCTTTAGCAAAAACGACACGCTCATCTTTCCAGAGCTCCTGCAATCGACCGACTTGAGCGTGGTCGGCTTCGCCGGAAATGACCACGAATGATCCGCCAAAACTTTCGCGCGCAAGCAAATTGTTTCCGAGATTGATCCAGTTTTCGATTGGCCAATTTTTCTTTTCGCTGCCGCTGCCGGGATGAATTCCAAGAATTGGCTGCGGCAAATCGCGAAGAAAATCGCGGGCGAATTGTCGATCTTCCTCCGACGGAAAAATCTCTGCGGCAAGATCGCCAACTTTTATGCCCAACGCTTCGACTGGCCTGGCGAGCTGTCGCGCCGCGTGCGCGGAATTATCAATCTTCGCCGGGCCAGAGATCAGATTTTGAACACCGCACACTCTCAAATTCTGCTCAAAGATTGCATCGGGATCGTAGAGATAGCTGATGAGCAAATCGAAGCCGGCGAAATAATTCGCAAGCTCCGTTGGTGGTGTTGAATTTTTGGCGAAAAAACTTGAGAGCGCCGCGTATTCGATCGAGCGAACGGCCTGCGCGTAAAACCGATTCTCCGCAAGCGCGGCGATGTGTTTGTAACCGACAATCTCAATGTGCGCCTCGGGATAGGCGTCGCGCAGCGCCTTAAGCGCCGGCAGCGTGAGAATGAAATCCCCAATCGCGCCGCCGCGAATCACCAGGATCCTGTTCACAGCAATAGCTGTTCCAGCTCCGCGAGCCGCTGTTCGAACAAGCGCAACGTCCTCTCGATGGGCGCGGACGTAGCCATGTCCACACCAGCCGTCTTTAATGTTTCCAGAGGGAACTTCGAACCGCCCGAGCGCAGAAGATTCAGATACGCCTCCACCGCTCCCGAGGCGCTGGAAAGGACGCGCTGCGAAAGCGCTACCGCAGCGGAAATTCCGGTCGCATATTTATAAACATAGAAGGCATGGTAGAAATGCGGGATACGCAGGCATTCCAGATCGAGCTCGGGATCGAGCACGAAATTTTCGGCGAAATAGGTTTCCAAGAGCTTGTGATATTCTGATTTGAAGACCGCGAGTGTCAGCGCATCGCCGCTTTCCTCGGTGATGTGAATGATTTTTTCAAACTCAGCAAACATTGTTTGCCGAAAGAGGGTGCCGCGGAGCTCGTCGATTTGCCGATTGATGACATAAGCTCGCATCTTTGGATCGCTTGTTTGCTCAAGCAGATGATGAGTGAGCAATTCTTCGTTGAATGTGGAAGCGACCTCCGCCAGGAAAATTGGATACTCGTAATTCTGAAACAGCTGTGCATTTTGCGAGAGCCAACTGTGCATGGAGTGACCGGCCTCGTGCGCGAGTGTGTAAACATCGGCGAAGACGTCCTCCTTGTAATTTATAAGGATGTATGGCGGCGCACCGTAGCTGCCGGACGAAAATGCGCCGCTTCGCTTGCCCTTCGTTTCGTAGCGATCGCACCAGCGTCCGCGCAGACCTTCCGCCAAAACATCAACATATTCTTTTCCCAGCCGGGCGAGCGCGGCCAAAACCATTTCAACCGCTTGATCAAAAGTGACGCGCATCTCGATTTTCGGAACCAGGGGGACATACGTGTCGTAATGATGCAGCTTATCCAAACCAAGGACGCGGCGGCGCAGATCAAAATAGCGGAACAACGGCGTTAAGTTCGCGCGGATTGATTGGATTAATCCATCGTAGACTGCGACCGGCACATCATCCGGAAACAGTGCCGCTTCAAGCACAGATGAGTAATGTCTTGCTCTTGCTTGGAAGACATCTGCCTTGACCGAATAGGCAAGCGCCGCAGCAAGCGTGTACTGATGGTCGCGAAATTCCGCGTAGAATTGATGGAAGGCGCGTTTGCGCAGCTCAGCATGGCGCTTCACTAAAAATGAGCTAAACGAGGTTTGCGTCAGCGGTTTTTCGCGCCCGGTCTCATCGATCAAGACGCCGAACTTCATATCAACATCGGTTAATTGCGAAAAGGTGTCGTCGTAACCGCTGAGCGCGAAAGTGCTCAGCGCCAGAAGGCGTTCCTCGGGCACCGAAAGCACATGCGGCTTCATTCGGCGGATCTTGTGCAACTTGATTTGCCAGTCCTTCAATGCTGGATCGGCAATGAATTGCGCAAACTTTTCGTCGCCGATCGTCAGGATTTCCGGAACGACGAACGCCGCGGCCTCGGCGATGTTCGTAAGTAGATTCTGAACTTGTCCGACGCGTGCAAGATATTCATTGTTCGTGCCGTCCTCAGCTAGTTGCAGTGACGCGTAGTGATAGACACGCTCGATTTTCTGCTCCACCGACTTCTCAAGCTCAAGCACCTGAGCAAGCGTTTGTGCCGATTCCCCCACTCGGCCCTTCCAGTCCTGAAGTTTGGGATAGGTCTGCTGAATCCAGGCGAAATCCTCCTGCCATTTGCTTACATCAGCGAACAAATGCGTCAGGTCCCATTTGTCAGACTCAGGAATGTCAGCACGAGTTGGAATATGACTGGGAGACATTCGCAAAACGTCCAATGTTCAAGGCCCAACGTCCAACATCGAATTCAGAGCACGTTACTGTAGCGGCAGTCTATGACCGCTGGCGACGCTTACACAGCGCCGCTACAGCGGGATGCCGCGCGATCAGTTTCAGCGCTTGTTCGAGAAGTTTTTTCCCCGGCGCAATTTTGTGCCAGGGCGATGCGCCAGATGGATGCGGCAACGGAATCACGTCAAAGTAATGCCCTGCGCGTTTCACCCGAAATTTTCGGCCGATAGCTTTTTCCAATTTCGCGCAGTCGATGAATTGCATGATAGCCAATCGGCCGACGGGAATGATGAGACGCGGCTGCAAAATTCGAATCTCATCGTCCATCCACGAAGCGCAGTTGCGAATCTCATCTGGGGATGGAACACGATCGCCGCCGCTGGAATTTTTCCCAGGAAAACATCGGCAGACCGCCGCGAAATAGATTGCCGATCGAACGGCGGCTTCGTTCACTCCGCAAAATTGTTCGAACCAGCGGAACAGCGTTCTGCCAGCCGTATGTGCAAAGGGGCGTTGCAGAACTGGTTCTCTCGGCCCAGGCGCCTGCCCAATGACCATTATGTCGCTCGCGATTGAGCCGCCTGAGACCGGCGTCGATTTCATGCGCAGGCAGCGACGGCATCGCAGCAACTTCGCAATATGCCGTTCGAGTTGAACTTGTTTACGCTGCGCTGCCATCAGCGCCGAAAGATTGAGAAGACCGAGAAGAGCAAACTGAGCAAAATGCTAATGATGATGCAGGTCACGATTGGAAAATAAAAAGCGGAGTGCTCACGCTCGATCCGGACGTCGCCGGGCAATCGTCCCAGCCATTTTGACGCAAGGCCGCTCCACAACACCACGCCAATCATCGTCATTACGACGCCGATAATTATGACGATTTTCCCAAGCTCGCGCATTGCATCGAGAAGGTTGCGCGAATTGCGCGGAGGCACAAGGTTGAGAGTCGATGGCGGTGCAGTTTAGAGATTATTACGAAACGCTCGGTGTTCCGAAAACGGCCACCGACGAGGAGATTCGTGCCGCCTTTCGCAAACTGGCGCGCAAACATCATCCTGATGTGGCGAAGGATAAAAACGCTGCAGAAGAAAAATTCAAGGAGATCAACGAGGCATACGAGGTACTGGGCGACCCTGAAAAGCGCAAAAAATACGATCAACTCGGCGCCGATTGGAATCGGCCGGGCGGATTCCAGCCGCCACCCGGTTGGCAGTGGGAAGCACAGCAGCCCGGCGCTGAATTTTATCAATGGGGCGGCGATGGCGGTGGGGTGCAGTTCGAATTCGGTGGAACCGGCTTCAGCGACTTCTTCGAGGCGTTTTTCGGCGGCGGCCGCGGCCGGTCCGCCTTCGGCGGATTTGGAGGGCGACACGCGACAGCCGAGCGCGGTGCCGATGTCGAGGCAGACATCCTGGTTACGCTGGAAGAAGCGTTGCACGGATCGACGCGAACCGTCTCGTTGCGCCGGGCCGGCTCAAACAAGGTGGAAAATTATCAGGTCAAAATCCCGCGCGGCGTTCACGAGGGACAGCGCATCCGTTTGCGTGGACAGGGTGAAGCGGGATTACGCGGAGGAAAAAGCGGCGATCTTTTTCTTCGCGTGCGCCTGGCGCGCCATCCGGATTTTTTGGTCGAGGGAAGCGATTTGATTCATGACGTGAAAATTGAGCCGTGGCGCGCGGTATTGGGCAGCGAATTAGTCGTGCCGACCCTTGAGGGCAACGTCCGCTTGAAAATTCCGCCAGGCACACAAGGCGGTCAGCGGTTTCGCTTGCGAGAACGTGGTCTGCCCGGAGTCTCGGGAAAACGCGGCGATCTTTACGTCGATGTCCAGATCAATGTGCCGAAAAAATTAACTGAGCGCGAGAAGGAGATCTGGCGTGAGCTGGCCAAATTGCATGGCGGCTAGGTAGGCGCGGTTGCGGTCAATCCCCCTACCTTTCCTCGACAACGCATCGCCAATTGAGATTAAATCGTCGCATGAAGATTTCGCTTGGCACAGATCACGCCGGTTTTCGTTACAAGGAAAAAGTGAAAGAATTGCTCGGAACGCTGGGCCACGAAGTGAAAGACTTCGGCACATTCAGCGAGGAACCGGTGGATTATCCGCTTTTCATTCGCCCCGCAGCGGAAGCCGTAGCGCGGGGCGAATGCGAGCGAGGGATCGTTTTTGGCGGCTCGGGTAACGGGGAGGCCATGGTTGCAAACAAAGTGCACGGGGTACGGTGCGCGCTTTGCTGGAGCGAGGAGTCGGCCCGGCTCTCACGACAACACAACGATGCCAATGTTCTTTCTGTTGGCGAGAGACTTGTCCCGGAAGATTTGGCGCTCAGCATCGTGCGCGTTTGGCTGGAAACTAGTTTCGATGGCGGCCGACACCAAAGACGCGTGGCAATGCTGAATGCAATGTGACCTTGTTTAACGATCCCAGAAAACTTTTACAGAAGGCAACGAAGAAAACGAAGATCGTTAATTTTGGATACAGATCCCCTTCGCTGTCTTTGTTTCCTTCTGTTAGTCTCTTCTGTTAAATCAATCGGTCCACGCAAACGGCAACGAAAAACACTGCGCTCACAAATGCGTTGCTTTGGAAAAACGCGCGATTGATTCCAGCTAAATCCAGCTTCGTTGCGGTTTTATGTTCGTAGAAAAGCGCCGCCGCGACGATCGGCATCGCCCAGAAATAAACCGCGCCAAGTTTCGCCACGAGCCCAAAACCGATCAGCGCCGAGAACGTTAGGAGATGAAGCAACTGCGCCAAACGAAGACTGCGCGGGATCCCAAGTCTTACCACAAGCGATCGGATGCCTTCACGCCGATCGAAATCGTAATCCTGCGTGGCGTAAATCAGATCGAATCCAGCGACCCAGCAAATTACACCCGCCGCGAGCACGAGCGGCGCAAGATCGACACGTGCAGTCTGCGCGATCCATGCACCAACCGGAGCGACGGCCAGCGCCAGCCCGAGAAAAAAGTGCGTCGTGCTAGTGAACCGTTTCGTCAGTGAGTAGAAAAAAATTATTGCCAGAGCCATCGGCGCGAGGAGAAACGTCAATCCATTGATCGCGGCTGCGGCCAAGACAAATCCGGCAGAACTCAGAACTAGCAAAGCCTGGACCGCCAGTTTGGAAATCAGCAAGTGACGAGAAGCTGTGCGCGGGTTTCGCTGATCAAGCGACCAATCAATCAGCCGATTGAAAAGCATCGCCGCCGTGCGTGCGAACACCATGCAAAGCATAACGAGCAAAAACGTGCGCAGCGACGGAAGGCCATCCGCAGCAACAATCAGCGCACCGAACGCAAATGGCAGCGCAAAAATTGTGTGTGAAAAACGAATTAGCTGGAGAAATCTCGACACTGGTCCGCCAATTCCGATCCGCTCAACGTGTCGATCTTTCGAGTCCACAAGCGCAGTCTCAAACATCAGCGCCAAGTAACCTTTTCAACCGATCACTTGCCCCAGACAAGATCGGAGTGCCGTGCGCGAAGAGGATGCGCTCCGCTTTGTAATCCAAAAGTTTTCGCAACGACCGTCGCATTTGTTTTTGATTGGAGCAGTACTTCGCAGGAAGAAAGGTGAAGCCGTACGGCTCAAAATTGATCAGCGCGTCGCCCATGATGAGCGTCCCGCCGTCCGGCGCGTAATGCGCAGCAATTTCACCCTGTGCTGCGCCTTGGATGCGAATCGCGCGCAACCCGCTGCAAATCTCGTCGCCGTCCGCGACTTTTCTGAAGGCGCATGGTGGCTTATCGGAAAATGTCTCGCCGTGCGCGAACACCGGAACCCAGAATTGCCTGCCAAATTCGGCGGAATCGCGGTGATGATTGGAATTCGTCACAATGATTGCCGCGACACGACTAGAACCGATTAATTCACCGAGCGCTTCGCTCCGAAGAGGAATTGGATCGATAAGATAGCTGCTATCTGGCGTGGTGACACAGGTCGAATACAGCTTCGATTTTACGGCGGAATCATAGGCGTGCCAAATCGCGATATTAAGGTGATACGATCAAAATCCGACGTCGGTCGCATGCGCGAAAACGAGCGGCGCTCAGCCCTGCTCAAGCTTCATGAGCCTATCGGCGCGCCCAGCGGTCGCTCCCCAATGTTTCGGATTTCACCGGGAAATGTTTGTTCTTGAGGCTTTCCGGAACGCGTTTGGTTTGTTCCATCTCGATCTTTTCCGCCGCGGCGTTGAGCGCGTCGTAAGCTTCGCGGCTTTTCGGTGCGCGACACATGTAAGCGGTCGCATGCGCGAGAGGAATTCGCGCTTCGGGCATGCCGACGAATTCCACTGCTTGCTGCGTCGCCACCGCTACTTGCAATGCTTCTGGATCAGCGAGACCGATGTCTTCGCTGGCGAAAATGACGATGCGTCGCACGATGAAACGGAAATCCTCGCCGGCGTGGAGCATTTTAGCGAGCCAGTACATGGCGCCTTTTTCATCGGACGCACGCATGCTTTTGATAAACGCGCTGATCGTGTCGTAATGTGCGTCGCCGACGCGATCATAGACGACGGCTTTTTGCTGGATGCTTTCTTCGGCGACTGCCAGCGTGAAGTGAGTTGCGCCACGCGAGTCAGGGGGCGTTGTCAGCACACCGATCTCGAGCGCGTTCAGACATTTGCGCGCATCTCCGTCGCTGAGCTTGGCGAGATGCCGCCGGGCGTTCTTGTCGATCTTAACGTTGTAATTTCCAAGGCCTCGCTCTTTGTCGGCCAACGCGCGATCAATCAGTTGTTCGAGTTGCTCAACGTTGAGCGGCTCCAGCCGAAAAACCTGCGAGCGCGAGACAAGGGCACTGGTTACATAAAAGAACGGGTTGTAAGTAGTTGCGCCGATGAGCCGAAGATTTCCAGTCTCGACGTCAGGCAGGAGAATGTCCTGTTGCGCTTTGTTGAAGTGGTGGATCTCATCGATGAACAGGATCGTCTTTTGGCCTGATGTGTGAAGGCGATTTGTCGCCGCAGCGATGAGCTGACGCATTTCGGCCACGTTGCTTTCCACGCCGCTGATTCGAATGAATTTTGCATCGGTTATTTCTGCAATGATGCGAGCGAGAGTTGTCTTTCCGCTGCCGGGTGGTCCGTAGAAAATCACGGAAGGCAAGCGATCCGCTTCGATTGCACGGCGCAAAAGTTTGCCAGACGCAAGAATGTGTTCCTGGCCGACAAATTCGTCGAGTGCGCGAGGTCGCATGCGCGTGGCCAGCGGCGCAGCGCTATCGGCGCTTTGATGATCGGCGTCATCCTTTTGCTCGAAAAGGTCGTGCACGCGAAAAAATACGGCGCGCTGGCCTTCTCTGCATCTCATTTCGGATTTATCGCAACAGGGGATTTGCTCTGGCCAACAGACTACCCAGTCGAATACACTGGCGGAGAACATGCAACGCATCCTGGTTCCGATTGATTTTTCGGATGCAACGCCGGGTGTAATCGATCTGGCGCACCAACTCGCCAAAGGCTTGGATGCCGAGATTCATCTTGTGCACGTGAAGGAACTCAGCGCGGCCGCCGCACCTGAAACCCTTGGCTATGGCCTCGCTGGAATGCCGGAGCTTGCGCCGATTTCCGGTGTGCCGGTCCCCGTATTCGCCCCGATGCCCCAATCAGTTCCGGAGAATGAAGGCCAGAAGTCGAAGCTTGCACAATGGCAGAAAGAAATCGCTCAAGCCGGGATCAAAGTCGCATTGCATGAGCCGACTGGCGCCGTGGCTGAAGAAATTCTAAACCAGGCGGATGTGATCAACGCGGATTTGATTGTGATGGGAACCCACGGGCATGGCGCGATGTATAATCTGCTGGTCGGAAGTGCGACCAAAGGCGTGCTCAAGCATAGTAACCGTCCTGTGCTACTTGTCCCGGCTCCGCGAGCTTATGCCTGAGGCGCTTTCGGGGGAGGCAGAATAAGCAAAGCCGGTTCATGAGATTGCTGAGTGCGCCGCGTCATCCATTCGTGGGCTTGGCGGCTGCGGCTGCAATGGGAATTATGCTGGCGGAGTTCCTTCCGCTATCTGCATTTGCCCTGACCGCAATCGCAATTTTCGTCGCGGCGTGTGCGGTTGCTCTGTTCTTTTGGCCGAGACTCGTCGCCACATATCTGGTCGTCTTATCCACTTTTTTTCTGCTGCACAATTTTCAGACAAGCAATACTGAAGGACAACGAATCGCCGCACAGCTTGGCAACCGGCCGCGCATGCTCACGGTCACCGGAAGCGTGATCAGCGAGCCGAAGATCGCACCGAACGGGTTCGCGACGTTTTTGTTGAAGCTCGAGTCAATCGAGCTCGAAGACAGGAAAGAACCGACAGGCGCGGTCTGGCAGGTGCGTTGGCACGGTACGCCGGAATTTGGCGATGAATTAAAGCTTTTGGGGAGCGCTGAGCCAATCGCGTCTCCACGAAATCCCGGCGAATTCGATATGCGTTCTTATCTGGAGCGTCACGACGTTCGCCGACTGTTGTTTGTTCGCTATCCCGAGGATGGCACGCTCATTCGACACGGCGGTGGAAACCCGATCTTGTGGCTGGCGCAAAAGTCCCGGGCTTGGATGCAGAAGGCGCTTTGCCGCGATTTGGAGAACACATCCAAGGTGCAAAGTTTCCTTAGCGGAATCGTGCTGGGGCTTAGGCATCAGACTCCTGAGGACATCGAAGAACCGTTTCAGCAGACCGGCACGCTGCACTTGTTCGCTGTCGCCGGCCTGCACGTGGGAATAGTCGCGGCGCTCCTATGGATGCTGGTGACGACGGTCGGGCGCCTATCACGCAAATGGGCGACGGCAATCGTTATCCCCCTGCTCTTCTTCTACGCCGCGGTAACGGGGCTCCACGTCTCAAGTGTGAGAGCGGCGGTGATGAGTTCGATTTTGCTCGGCGGTTTCTATTTCGAACGAAAAGCCTTTCTTGCCAACAGCTTGGCCGCAGCGGCCTTCTTTCTGCTTTGCTGGAATACAAACGAACTCTTTTCCACCGGCTTCCAGCTCTCCTTCGCAGTCGTAGGCGCGATTGTCGTGTTCGCCGATCCGCTCTCCCAGCTTTTGCAGCGATGGGCTGCGCCGGATCCTTTTTTGCCACGAACCTTACTGCGTACTCCGCATCGTTTGATGCACTCTGGATTTGAATGGCTTTGTCGTGGAGCATCCGTTTCGCTGGCAGCCTGGATCGGCTCGCTGCTCTTCATCCTGTGGTATTTTCACATCGTTACGCCGATTTCATTGGTTGCTAACCTGGTAGTTGTTCCGATCGCGTTCTTCATTCTCGCCATTGCACTTCTTTCGCTTCTTTCAACGCCACTGCTGCCGTGGCTCGCTGTCATTTTCAATAACGCGAACTGGTTTCTGTCAAAGATTGTTCTAGGGATCGTCCAATTGTTTGCACAAATTCCCGGCGGCCATTTTTACGTTGAACAGCCGCATTGGCCGGAAAAGCTTACCGCGAAGATCACGGTGCTGGATCTGGGCGCGGGCGCGACTGTTCACGTGCGAACGGGAGACGCGAATTGGCTGTTCGACTGCGGGAGCGACCGCAGCTATCAACAGGTCGTCCGCGGGTATCTCCACTGGGCGGGAGTCAACTGGCTTGATGGTTCGCTGCTCACTCACGGCGACGCGTTTCATATCGGTGGCACCGTGAACCTGTTGCGCGATTTTCCTCGCGTACACTTGATCGACAATCCGGTGCCGGATCGCTCAACCGTTCACCAGGGATTGCAGCATCTCTTCAAAGAGAACGGAATTAAGCCGGACGATTTGGCCGCAGGAGACCATTTCCGTTTGTCGCACGAAGTCATCGCGCATGTTCTCTTTCCGCCGCGTAGGTTTTCAGCATCCACGGCAGACGATCAAGCTTATGTGGTCTGCCTACGGATTGCGCCATCGACCTCAATTTTGTTGATGTCGGACAGCGGCAAGAAGACTGAAGACGCACTGTTGGCCCATGGTTTGGATCTCCATAGTGACATCGTCGTCAAAGGCCAGCATCATTCCGGGCACTCTGGCTCCGGCCCGTTCCTGGACGCCGTGCGGCCGCGATTGGTCATCGCCACTTCGCGCGATTTTCCCGAGTACGAACGAATCAGCGACGAGTGGGTGACCAATTTGCAAAGGAGGGGGATCAAACTTTTTCGCCAGGATGAAACTGGCGCAGTGGAATTGAAGTTCTCGGGCAAAGAATGGAGCGCGCGTGCTTATTTGACTGGCGAAACTTTTCGAAACGTTAGCCGATAAATGGGCGCTCCTTTTTCGCAGAACGTTCGCTCAAACTTGGTTGATGGAAGGATGACATCATCGACATCCACAGTTTCAAACTGTGGATTTGCCCCACCCAACCCCTCGATTTGCCGAAAGTAATCGAGTTGATCGGTCGTCACGCGCAAGAGTCCGTCCTTTTGCAGCGCGCCGGCGATGCAGTCCAAAAAATCGCGTGTAAAAATCCGGCGCCGCTGATGCCGCCGCTTTGGCCAGGGATCGGGAAACAACAAGTAGAATGTCGCGACCGAATTTTCGGGCAACAGATAGCGCACAGCGTGCGAAATTTCCGCACGTAATACGCGCACGTTGTCGATAGTCTGGGATTTGCGGCGAGCTTTCGCCACGCGCCGGCTCAAGCGCTCGATTCCGAGAAAATTTTTCTCTGGCAATTGTGGCGCAAGTTCGCAAAGAAATGATCCATCGCCACACCCCAGATCCACGTGCAGCGGCGCCTCGCGCCCGAAAAGTTCGGCAGAATCCAGGGGCGCGACGGGCAACTCGGAAATCAGTTCGATCACGGAGCAAAACTCTCGCCAAGCCACGGCAATTCAACTCCTGGCGGCCGCAAAAACCGCCACTCGGCGAATTCGCAACGACAGACCGCTTTGTGCTGTCTAAGATCGCGCCAAATGAAACCTTTCTTGCTAGGCGCTCTACTGTTTTCAGTTGTCAATCTTGCTTTGGCGCAAAATTCCTCGCCGACTCAAACGCGGACCGCAATCTTTGCCGGCGGTTGTTTTTGGTGCATCCAGCCAGCGTTCGACAAAGCGAATGGCGTAATCAAAACGGTTGTGGGTTATTGCGGCGGAACGGAGCCGAATCCCACCTATGAACTGGTCTCTTCCGAGAAAACTCGGTATCGCGAATCGATCCAAATCACATACGATCCCGCGAAGATTTCGTACGAACAGCTGCTCGATATCTATTGGCGGCAAATCGATCCCACTCAGCGGGACGGTCAGTTCACCGACATCGGGCCAAGTTACCGGGCCGCCATTTTCTATGGCAACGACGATGAGCGAAAAATTGCTGAAGCCTCAAAGGAGAAACTGGCGCGCTCCGGGAAATTCGACAAGCCGATCGTTACCGAGATTCTACCGGCAACGAAATTTTACCCCGCCGAGGGCTACCACCAGAAATATTACCAGCAGAACCCAGAGCAGTTTGAAGCATTCGAGAGAGGATCAGGCCGAATTTCTTTCGAAAAGAAAGCCTGGGGGGATAGAAAGTAGATCAGCACATACAAATTCCACCTTGGAATTCCAAAACACGAGTGGGCGCGCCACGTCGCCCTGGCCCTATCTTGACCAACGAGAGTTTCAGCCGAACGCTAATGTGAACGCTTTGCATGCGATTTTGCCGACGGCGATGCAGCGATGATTGGTGCGGTCATCCGACCCAGCAGTTTACCTGATCCATCAAAGATTGAATAGCCGGTTTGCTTGCCGGTTTGATCGTAGGAGTAAACGATTTTATGCAGAATGGCTCCATCCTCCGCTGTTTGGATTTCTTCCTGTTGCCGGCCGGCGTTGTCGTAAGTGTACCGGCTCTTGAAGCGAAGGCGGCCATCGGGTCCAAAAACATTACCGCTGACAAGGCGCCCGGACTCATCTAAGTCGTAATCGATTCGCTGGCGGACTTTATCATCCTGATCGGTAGTGGTCGCGACGCCTTTGCGATGCGCGTCGTCGAATTTATAGACTGTGCGCGAGCCGTCCGAATTCATCGTCACCCTTACCCGCACGGCTCCACTCTCATTTGCCTCGGGCGACTGGGCCAGGGTTGGTTGAACAAGAAGAACGAACGCCGCTAAGGCGATTGTCGATCTTCCAAAGAGGAGTCGCATTTGGCTGAAGAAGAACGCTCAACGCTGAACGCGCAACTTGCAACGTTCAATTAAAGCACCGCGAGCGCGTTTCCACAAAAAGCAGAATGCGCAAGGAGAGCCGATCCAGTCAGGGGAATGCAAAAAAAGCCAAAATTTGTGTTGACAGACCAGCGGGCAGGGTGGTTAAAAATGGAGGCAAGTGGAGCAAAATGGATGAAACCTCCACCTGACGCATGGACTCTGCTTCCCCATCCGAACGGCTTTATGCCGGGGAATTCCGGCATTCCATCGATGAGAAGAATCGCGTCACGATCCCCTCTCGCTGGCGGCGGGATAAAGCTGAAGAGCTCATTCTTTTGCCCGAGGCAAATCATCAATTCTTGCTCGTTATGTCTCCGAACGAGTTTGCCCGAATGAGCTCAGCCGCGGAATCAAATGAAAATGTTTCTGCGCGGGATCGGCGCATTTTCCTGCGTCAATTGCACTCCCGCGCCCAGCATGCGTCGGCAGATCGGCAGGGGCGTCTTGTTTTGCCCGAAGAACTTTGCCGCACGATCGGTCTGAAAAACGAGGTCGCACTAGTGGGCAACCGCGGGCGTTTTGAAATTTGGAATTTGCAACGGTGGAAACGTACTCATGAGGAGCAAACGCCCACTTATCAACATGTAGCGAGCGTCATTGGGTTGTAGCAAATGATTGGAATGACAATCTTATGACCACATTGTTGTTTGAACGACCGATCCCGTTGGCCGCCGATCCATTGTCTGTCGGAGAGGAGGCGCAAGAAATGGAAGATTTTGTCTATCATCATCCAGTGCTCGCGCAGGAAGTAGTCGCCCTACTGGCGCCAAAGCCGGGTTTCCTCATCGTAGACGCGACATGTGGTGGCGGCGGACACACCGAAGCACTCTTGGAAAACGGCGCGAACGTAGTAGCACTCGATCAAGATCCCGATGCAATACGGTATGTGACCGAGCATCTGACCCGTTTCGGGCGACGCATCATTGTGCGCCAGGCAAACTTTCAGCACGCGGACAAGGTTCTTGATGAACTTGGGGTTGGTGCTATCGATGGCGCGCTGCTCGATCTGGGCGTCTCGTCCCAGCAACTTGGAAATGCCGAGCGCGGTTTCAGCCTTCTCCGCAACGGCCCGCTCGATATGCGCATGGATCCGCAGACCAGGCTTACCGCTGCTACGATTGTAAACGAATACAGCGCGGAACAATTGACCCGATTATTTCGCGAACTCGGGGAAGAACCGGCTGCCCGGCGCATCGCCAGTTTGATTGTAAAAATTCGCAAGGTCGTTCCCTTCAGCGAAACGCTCCCGCTGGCGCGTACGATCGAAAAGGCCGTTGGGCGTCATGGTCGCCTCCATCCCGCCACTCAAGTCTTTCAAGCGCTGCGCATGGAGGTAAACGATGAGCTAGGCGCGCTGCAAGAGGGGCTCCGCGTTTTAACGGCGCGCCTAAGAACAGGAGGACGTATTGCTGTTATTTCTTTTCATTCGCTTGAAGACCGGATGGTGAAAGATTTCTTCCGCAATCACAGCCGAGAATGGCTCGACAGGCCGGAGTGGCCGGCGCCGCAGCGCAATCCCGACTACGACCTCAAATTGATCACCGCTAAACCGGTGGAACCCGCTCAGGAGGAGCAGCGCGCCAATCCCCGCTCGCGCAGCGCGAAGCTACGCGTGGCGGAGAAAATCTAAATGACCCGTTCCCGCCGAAAAAACTGCAATGTCATAAACGCGGCCTCGCTTGCGCGTTGGATGGTGATGACTGGGTTTCTGGCGCTCGCCGGATTGAGTTACGTCTATTTGACCCTGCAACTCTATTATCTCGGAGAGCGAAAGAAGGCGATTGAGACTGAGCTGGCCAGTCTGCGCACTCAGAACGATGTCACAAGTGTGCAGATCGCCGCGCTGACCTCACGCTCAGCGTTGCAGCGTCGGCTGAAGGAGGGTTACTTGAAAATGATTCCAATTTCCGAGGACAATATCGTCCGGCTCACGATTCCACCACGTCCGGAAGGCGAAGACGCAATCCAACCGGTGATGAACCGGTCCGGCACACGATGAGCCCGAATAGCCGCAGCCGCTGTGCGTTGGTTTGTGCGGTGTTCATTGCGCTCTTCAGTGTTTTCTCATTTCGGTTGATTTACCTTCAAGTGTTCAAGCACGACGAGTACGCAGAACTCGCCGCTGAAAAACATGGTTACAAGCAAATCATCTATGCCGAGCGCGGTACGATCTTTGACGCGAACAACGAGGTTCTCGCCCACAATAGACCTGTCGAAACAGTGGTGGTCGACGCCAGCCGTCTTAATAATCCGCAAGCAGTGGTTAATCTCCTCAGCAATGAATTGGAAATCCCGGCCGAGTCGTTCGCGGAAAAATTGAACTCGGAGCGCCGCTACATCGTGATCAAGCGTGAGGTACCGGAGTCGCTAGCGAACGCGCTGCGCGAAAAACTGCGCGCGGGGAATATGCGCGGAATTTATTTCGAACACGACGCAAGCCGCACCTACCCAAATGGCTCCATGCTTTGTCACGTGATCGGATTCACCGATTTTGAACACCATGGCATTCAAGGCGTGGAAGCGTCTATGGACGAATATCTCCGCGGTCAGGAGGGTTTTCGCTATGTTGAGCGCAACCGCGCGGGACAGGAGATTGTTCCGTATCGGGGCCAAGAACGCGTGCCGCGCGACGGCTATCAGATTCATCTTACCGTCGATCTAGGCTTGCAGAACATTGTAGAGAACGAAATTGACGCGGCGATGAAGGAGTACACACCGCAAAAGGCCACCATCATATTGATGCGGCCAAAGACTGGTGAAATTCTCGCCATGGCCAATCGCCCGAATTTCGATTTAAACCTTCGGTCCGAAGCGAAACCGGAGGAAATGAAAAACCGGGCCATCATCGACATGATGGAGCCCGGTTCCACTTTCAAGATTGTGGCGGTCGCTGCTTCCTTGAACGAGCACAAGCTCCAGCCTGATTCGACCATCTTTTGCGAGAACGGCCTCTGGAACTTCGGCGGCGCAAACCTGCACGATCATCGGGCCTTTGGGTATCTGAGCGTGCGCGACATTCTAATTAAGTCGAGTAACATCGGGGCAGCCAAGCTTGCGCTAAGCGTCGGCGAAGAAAAGTTTTACGAATATATTCGCCGGTTTGGATTTGGCGAGCGGACTGGAATTGAGCTCCCCGGTGAGATTAATGGAGTGATTCGTCCTCCAAGATTGTGGAGCAAAATTTCCATTACGCGTATTCCCATGGGGCACGAAGTCGGAGTTACCCCGTTGCAGATGACAATGGCGATGGCGACGATTGCTAACGGAGGCAAATTGATTATGCCGCGTATCGTGAAATCCATCACCGCTGAAGACGGCAAAGTAATCAGTTCACTTTCGCCGGTGGTATTGCGGCAGGTGATTTCTCCTGAAACCGCCAGGCAGATTGGCGATGCGCTCCGAGGCGTCGTGAGCGATCGCGGAACGGCCGCTGCTGCAGCCGTTCCAGGATTTACTATTGCCGGTAAAACCGGCACTGCGCAGAAAGTCGCTCGCAACGGCGGATACGAACAAGGCAAGTATGTTGTTTCTTTCATCGGCTATCTCCCAGCCGAGTATCCAGAGCTTGTCGGTCTGGTGGTTCTTGACGATGCGCACACCAGCAAGCCGGAGCTGAACTACGGTGGCCTTGTTGCGGGACCGATTTTTTCCAGAGTCGCCGAAAAGGCTGCGCGTTATCTTGATCTTGAGCCGCATGAGGAGGTTCGCAAAGCGATGCCTGTACAACCAGCCCAAAAAAATATACCGGTGAAGCGAGATCGACCGTCGCAGCGGGCCGCGCCGGTGGAGCGAGTCGCCTTAACCAATGCTTCGCACCATTGAACGCTTCGCTATCGCATGCTGAACCCTCATGCAGCTCAAAACTCTTCTCGCCGCGATTCCAATTCGCCAAATCATCGGGACAATTGATCGCCCGGTGGAAAGCATCGCGTATGACTCGCGGCGGGTGCAAAGGAATGGCATGTTCGTGGCATTGCGGGGCGAAAAAAATGATGGGCACGACTTCATCGCTCAGGCCATCGAAAAAGGCGCCTCGGTGATTGTGACTGAACGCGAGGGAAGCCATCCACGCGCCACGTTGCTTGTCGTCGAAGATACGCGCGCCGCGCTCGCCGATCTTTCAGCAGTTTTTTACCGCTATCCGGCACGGAAATTAAAATTGGCGGCTGTTACCGGCACCAACGGCAAAACGACCACCACCTTTCTTATCAAGCACATCTGCGACACAGGGGGCTTGCGTTGTGGCTTGATCGGGACAGTGCGCTACGAAATTGGCGAACGAGTTTTGCCAGCCATTCGGACGACTCCCGAATCGCTTGATTTAGAAGAGCTGCTCGCGCAGATCCGTGATGCCGGTTGCCGAGCAGCAGCAATGGAAGTCTCCTCGCACGCGCTCGCCCAAGATCGGACACGCGGATTGGAATGGAATGTCGCCGTTTTTACGAATCTCAGCCAGGATCATCTCGATTTTCACGGTACGATGGCGAGCTACTTCGACGCAAAGGCAAAACTCTTTACTCAACTCGGCTCTCAGCAGAAAAAGCGGAAACCGGTCGCGATCGTGAATATCGACGACCAATATGCCGAACGGATCCTCGACAAGATCAACAAGAACGTTGCAGTGATCACTTACGGCAGGGGCACGCGCGCGGATTTTCGCGCTTCAAATCCTCGCGTCGAGTCTAGCGGCACTTCCTATCAACTCGATGCCCGCGGCAAAAGTTATCTGGTTCGCGTTCCGCTGATCGGGCGGTTTAATGTCTCAAATTCTGTAGCCGCGCTCGCAGCTGCCAACGCCCTGGGAATCAGTTTGCGGGACGCTGTCCTCAACATCGGTAAGTCCCCGCAAATTCCAGGACGTTTGGAGTTAGTTCCGGCTAAGCGACAATTTCAAGTCTTCGTCGATTACGCGCACACGCCCGATGCGCTACGGAACGTTCTCAGGACTCTGCGCGAGCTAGAACCGCATCGCTTGATCGCAGTTTTCGGCTGTGGCGGAGATCGCGACCGCCAAAAACGGCCGATGATGGGCGACATTGTAGATCAATATGCCGACTACGCCGTCATCACATCCGATAATCCGCGGACAGAGGATCCGAACGCGATCATCACCGACATTGAAAAGGGCTTTCGCTCCAATCGCTACGAAAAAATTGCCGACAGAGCGAAAGCCATTGGTCGCGCTGTCGCGCTGGCTCAGCCGCGCGACATTGTGTTGATCGCGGGCAAGGGGCACGAAAATTATCAGGAATTCGCGGATTACACGATCCCCTTTGATGATATTCAAATCGCGCGCCGCGCCATCGCCGAGCATCCGGTGGAATTTTGATGAATCGATTTTCGGTCTCATGAATCCAACCCCGCTTTCGCAAATTGCAAAGTTGGCCGGCGGTTCCCTTTCGGGGGACCGAACTGTAGCGATCGACAAAATCAGCACTGATTCGCGCACACTAAAGAGAAGCCAATTGTTCGTTGCTTTGCGAGGCGAAAACTTCGATGGCCACAATTTCGTTGAGGCCGCTGCGAAGAAAGGTGCGGCCGCCGCCATCGTGGAAACGAACTGGGCGGGAAAAGCCCCGAAGAACTTCCCGCTTATTCGAGCGGCAGATACTCTGCGGGCGTACCAAATGCTTGCCGCTAATTACCGAAGGTCGCTATCGCTCAAGGTTGTCGCGATTACCGGCAGCAACGGCAAAACCACCACCAAAGACTTTACTGCGGCCGTGCTCACACGCCGCTTTCTCGTCACGAAAACGGAAGGAAATTTTAACAATCATGTTGGCCTTCCTCGAACGATTTTGGAAGCAACCGCTCAGGATGAAATCGCCGTCTGGGAAATCGGGATGAATCATCCTGGAGAAGTCGCCGCTTTGGCTAGCTTGGCTGCGCCTGATGTCGCGATGATCACAAACATCGGTGTCGCGCATATTGAGTTTATGGGATCGCGCGAGGCAATCGCGGAGGAGAAAGGCGCCCTTGTGGAAGCTGTGAGCGCTGATGGGACGGTCATTTTGAATGCGGATGATCCGCTTACCAATCGCCTCGCCGCGCGCGCGTGTGGCAAAGTCATTTTTGCCGGCACGACTGCCGGAACAATTCGTGCCACCGAAATAAGCCAGACCGAGAACGGAACGGATTTCACCATTCTCGAGGGAGCGCATCGTTGTCGTGCCCGGTTACCCGTGCCCGGTCTGCACATGGTGCAAAATGCACTGCTCGCAGTCGCCACGGGTCGCATCTTTGGCCTTTCCCTGGAGGATTGCGCTGCTGGTCTTATTGCGGCACCGCTGGCTAAGGCGCGGCTGCAAATCAAGGAAATTAGTGGCGTGGAGTTCATCGACGACAGTTACAATGCCAATCCTGATTCGATGAAAGCGGCCTTGCGCACGCTGGCCGAACTGCCTGCAGACGGCAAACGCATCGCTGTCCTTGGAGAAATGAAAGAACTTGGCTCGCAATCGGAGCAGGGTCACCGAGAAGTCGGTGAGACTACGGCTGCCTTCGGCATTGACCAGTTAGTCGCGATTGGAAACGTCGCCGCCGCGATTGCCGAGGCCGCCAAATACGCCGGCCTGAAAAATAGCGCTGTCGTAAGATCGACATCGGAGGCGGCTGAGCTTTTGAGCAGGATCGTGGCGCCAGGCGACCTCGTCTTAATCAAAGGAAGCCGCGCCGCACGGACAGAGGAAGTCATCGAGCAATTCGCGCTTCGTCATTCGAAATCCGGAATTTCGGTATGATGTACTACCTCCATCGCCTAAGCGGCCAATTCATCGGGTTCAATGTCTTCTTCTATGTCACGTTCCGTGCCATTGCGGCAGCGGTCACAGCTTTCTTAGTCACGTTGGTTTTTGGAAATTTTATAATCCGAATACTGATTGCCCTGAAGCTGGGCCAACCGGTGCGCGCGGCGGCAGAAGTTCATCGCCTTGCCGAATTGCATGGAGGAAAACAAGGCACACCCACAATGGGGGGCGTGCTCATCATCGGAGCGGTCTTGATCTCGAGTTGCCTGTGGGCGCGGCCAGATAACCGCTTTGTTTGGCTCGTCATATTCAGCATGGTTTATCTCGGCGCGCTCGGCTTCGCCGACGATTATCTCAAAGTCACCAAAAGAAAATCTGAGGGCATCAGCGGTCGGCTCAAACTCGTTTTTCAAATTCTGCTCGCCGCGATTGTCACGGGCGTTTTCCTCACCAGCCCATTGCTCGAGGTGCAGGCCCGGGCGCTTTACGTGCCCTTTGTCAAATCGCCAGTCATCCCCAACATGGCTGGGTTTACCTTCGTGTTTTTTGCGCTCGTGATCGTCGGTTCTTCGAATGCCGTTAATCTCACCGACGGGTTGGATGGCCTTGCAGCCGGTTGCACCATCACCGTCGCCTTTGCGTACGCTCTGCTTGCTTATGCCGCAGGAAATTTCCGCATCGCAGAGTATTTGCAGGTCCCATTTTATTCTTTTGCGGGCGAACTGACCGTTATTTGCGCCGCGCTGGTTGGCGCCGGCCTTGGTTTTCTCTGGTTCAACTGTTACCCAGCAAGGGTTTTCATGGGCGATACGGGATCTCTCGCGATTGGCGGGATGCTTGGAGTAGTTGCCATTTGTTGTAAACAAGAACTGCTGCTCATCGTAGTGGGCGGCGTTTTTGTCGTCGAAGCGCTGTCGGTCATTCTCCAAGTGATCAGCTTCAAAGCCACGGGTCGCCGGATTTTTGTCATGTCCCCACTACATCATCATTTTGAACTGACGGGTTGGAAGGAAAACACGGTGATCGTCCGGTTCTGGATTCTCTCGATCATCTTCGCCTTGCTAGGACTCGCGACACTGAAACTGAGGTAAAAAAATGCCTTACGAAGATCAAAACATCGCCGTTCTGGGAGCAGGCTTGAGCGGGACCGCTGCGGCGCTCCTGCTCAAGGCCGAGGGCGCTCGCATCACCGTGCTGGACAGCGCTGAGGAAAAAAATCTGCTCAAATCGACGATCGATAATCTGCGGAAAGCAGGGATTCGCGTGATCTGCGGCAAAGCGGCGGATGAAGATTCGTCCACTTATCAAATGGCTATCTTAAGTCCTGGCATTGATCCTGCCTCTCGGCTCGCGTGCAACTTTGCCGGCCGCAAGATCGAAATGATCGGCGAGCTCGAACTCGGCTGGCGTTTCTGTGAGACGCCTTTGATCGCCGTCACGGGAACGAATGGGAAAACGACAACCACCGAGCTGCTTGCGCAAATGTTGAACGCGTGCGGTCAGCGAACAATCCCTTGCGGCAACATTGGTAAGCCGCTTTCCGAAGTCGCGCGCGAACGGAAACCGTTTGACGTGCTCACCGTCGAAGTAAGCTCGTTTCAACTGGAAGCGATCCAGACCTTTCGTCCAGCGATCAGTCTCTGGCTGAATTTCGCGCCCGACCATCTCGACCGATATCGCTCGGTCGCCGATTATCGCGCGGCTAAGCTGCGCATTTTCGAAAATCAAACCGAGCAAGACGTTGCGGTGGTCAACGCCGCGGAAGCTCTCCCGAAAATTCGACCACAGCGGATCACCTTCAGCGCTTACTCCGATCAAGCCGACTTTCGATTATCCAACGGGACGATTCTTTATAAAAACCAAGTCGTTCTTCGATTGTCCGACACGAAGCTACGTGGCCTACATAACATTGAGAACTTGATGGCAACTCTCGCCGCTGGCGTTGCGCGCGGATTGTCATTCGCGGAGATGGTGCCGGCGCTACGGAATTACGAGTCGCGCCCGCACCGCTGCGAATTTGTGCGCGAAGTAGATGGCGTTGAGTACGTGAATGATTCGAAAGCGACCAATCTGGATGCCGTGGAAAAGGCGCTGCGCGCACAGACAAAGCCGGTCGTCCTGATTGCTGGCGGCAAGGACAAAGGTTTCACCTTCGATCCGCTCCGGTCTCTCGTACAAGAAAAAGCTAGATCGACTATCCTAATCGGTGAAATGGCCGAGCGCATCAGCCGTTCCTGGAGCGGCGCGGTCAACTCCGAAATTGCAAACTCGCTCGCAGACGCAGTCGAGCGTGCGCACGTTATGGCCAAGCCGGGCGACGTCGTCCTGTTTTCCCCAGGTACGTCATCCTTCGACATGTTCAAAAGCTATGCTGATCGTGGCGATCAGTTTCGCACACTCGTCCAGGCGCTGCCCCCCCTTGACCAATGAAAATGCTAAACCTGTTCAGAGCCAAAAACGTTCGGGTGGCAACCGCTCGCCGTCACGCAGGCGCTGCGGAGATCGACTACGCAGAAATCCCGGAGCCAAATATGAAGCTGTCGCGAGCGCTGCTGATTGTGTTGCTCCTTCATGTAGTGGCTGTGTCCGGTATCATCGCATTCAATGTTATTAAGACACGACAGAGCTCGTTTGTGCCCGCAGATTCAGTGAACAACGCAATCAGTCCCACCGTCGCCACAGTTCAATCAACACCAGACTCAGCCACTTCGGGTCCGCGGTCTGCGCCTCCATTAAAGCAAAGCAGACCGCCGGACAGAGCGAAGCCATCGGATTCGCCTGCGAAATCCGCTGGGGCGGACGAGCACAGATCGGATCACGCAAAGCCGGTCGAACACGCGACGGTGCCTGCGTCCTCAGGCAAAGTTTACACCGTCGTCAAAGGCGACAGCCCGGTGAAGATTGCAAAAAAGCTTAAGGTTGCCTATGAGGACCTCATCGCGCTGAACCACATCGAGGACCCGCGAAGATTAAAAGTGGGTCAAAAGCTGCTTGTCCCCAAGAAGACTGCAAACGCAAAAACGACGAAGAGAAGCGAATGAAAAAACACTTTGAGCACACACTCGGAAATTTCGCGAATCGCACGTCCATCTGACCATGCATCGTAAAAGCGCGTATATTCTCTTTCTCGCGGTGCTGGGATTGCTCGTCATCGGTATCGTCATGCTTTTTAGCACCAGCGCGTTTGCCCGGGACAGCCACGGCGATGTTTATTTCTTTATCAGACGACAAGCGATCTGGTTCGGGACTGGGCTCGTTGCTTGCACGTTCGCTGCGCTCGTTGATTACCACTTTTGGCGAGGCACGTGGTGGCTCTGGTTTGCCGTTGCTCTCGTCGCTTTAGCGCTCTGCTATTTTCCACACATCGGGATGCGCATCAACGGTTCGCGCCGCTGGATCGGCTTGGGACCAGTTACCTTTCAGCCGTCCGAGTTAGCCAAACTCGCGGCGATCTTTTTCCTCGCCGCGTGGTTTACGCGCTACGAAACAGCGAGCCACAACGTACTCTTTAGCATTGTCTTTCCGGTGGCGATCATCGCTTTGCTGGCCGGGCTTGTTCTGTGTGAAGTCGATCTTGGCACCACCGCTTTACTCGGTGCGACCGCTTTTGTCGTAATGTTTATCGGCGGAGCCAACCCCCTTTGGCTTGGGGTTGGAGCGTTTGCCGGCCTGGGCGCTCTTCTCGTTGTTGCCACGCAAATATCGCAACGAATGGGCCGGCTCTCGGCGTTTCTTCACCCTGAAAATTTCAAGGACGACGCTGGTTTGCAGCAGATGCAGGCCCTAATCGCCTGGGGCAGTGGCGGAATGGAAGGACTCGGTCTCGGCAACGGCCGCCAGAAAATGCTGTATCTACCCTACGCGCATACAGATTTCATTTTCCCAATGATCGGTGAAGAGCTTGGTCTGCGTTTCAGTTTGCTCATTGTGTTTTTGTTTGTGGTTATTATTGTGTGCGGGATCACGATCGCGCTGCATGCGAGGGATCGTTTCGGTTTGCTGCTCGGCAGTGGCGTTGTCTCGCTTCTAGCGTTGCAAGCTGCGGTGAACATCGGCGTGACTACCTCGCTTCTGCCCAACAAAGGTCTGCCGCTGCCATTTATCAGTTACGGCGGTTCGAATCTCGTCGCTTGCATGTTTGGGATCGGTTTGTTGCTGAACATCTATCGCCAGGGCACTCTTGAACCGCCGCAAAAGAAATCTATGGCCATGCGTGTCCGAATCACACCGCGTATTTAATCACCCATGAGTCGTACGAGTCACATGAGTCACAGAGGTCAGAAGATGGACGCTCAGCTCTTATGAACGCAGTCATCGCATGTGGAGGAACCGGGGGTCATCTCTTTCCCGGCATCGCTGTCGCGGAAGTATTGCGCGATCGCGGCCATGAAGTGATGCTGTTGATTTCCGAAAAGGATATTGACGCACTCGCGCTTTCCGGTCGGGAGACTTTTCGGTTCCAAAAGCTGCCCACAGTTGGGCTGCCTTCGCCATTTTCACCTGCAATTCTGGGTTTTGTTAGTCGTTTCTACGAGAGCCTCTCCCTCTGTCGATCCATCTATCGCAAATTCAAACCGGAGGTCGTTCTCGGTATGGGCGGTTTCACCTCTACTGCACCGGTATTGGCTGGGCGCCTGCGCGGGATCACCACTTTTATTCACGAATCGAACGCCGTTCCCGGAAAGGCAAATCGATTGACGGCGCGCATCGCGCGCACCGTCATGCTAGGCTTCCAGGAATGCGCGCAGTTTTTCCCAAAAGCGCGCACCGAAGTCACTGGAACGCCGATCCGGATCAATTTGAAACGTCTGGATCTGGCCAGGGCGCGTCAGAAGCTTGGACTGCGGGAGGATCTCAAGACCCTGTTGGTGATGGGAGGAAGCCAGGGTGCCAGCGGAATTAATCAGGCAATGATTAAGGCGTTGCCCTTTTTGCAAGGCGTCGCATTGCAAGTGATTCATCTTTCCGGAGCGCGGGACGAGCGCCTCGTGGCGGATAACTATCGTCGTGAAAATATTCGTGCGTGCGTCATGGCGTTTCATCATCGTATGGAGGAAGTCTATAGTGCTGCCGATTTCCTGGTGGCGCGAGCCGGCGCAGCGAGTCTGGCGGAGTTTGCTGCTTTCTCGCTGCCTGGCATTCTGATCCCATATCCCTACGCAGCAGACGATCATCAAACGCGAAACGCGGAAATCTACTCGCGCGCTGGCGCAGCGATTCTTCTCAAGGAATCAGAAATCTCTGGCGAATTGCTAGCCCGCAAGATCCGGGAATTGATCGATAATCCGCAACAGATCCAGCAGATGTCAGCAAATTGTGCGTTGCTCGCGCGAAAAGATGCAGCTGGGCGCATGGTCGCCACGATGGAAAAATATACTTCTCATGAGGCCTCTCTCTAAAGAATTCCATGCATCTAGCGGTCATACTGCTGAAGAATTTCGCAATCACAGTTTATCGCTCGACCTCTCCCAGTTCTTCACGCGTGAACGTCACCAGATTCATCTTGTGGGAGTGGCCGGAAGCGGCATGAGCGGCCTCGCTGCGCTGTTACTCGAACTGGGACACACCGTCAGTGGTTCCGACAAAGTTAGTACACTAGAGACGGAACGATTGCAGCGCCTCGGTCTGCGCTTTCACCAGCAACATCGCGTCGAAGACGAGAGCGGCGCAGAGCTCGTGGTTTTCTCGTCCGCAATCAAGAACGACAATCCCATCCTGATAGACGCACAACATTCGGGGAAACCGATCGTGCGGCGCGCCGAGGCGCTTGCCGCTATCATGCATGACAAGCGCGGCATTGTGATTGCAGGGATGCACGGCAAAACGACGACGTCGGCGATGGCGGCGCATGTACTGCGTGAAGCCGGTCTCCACCCTTCACATTACGTCGGCGCTGAGATCCTTATTCTTAGCAGTAACGCACATTGGGATTCGCGCGGCGAATATTTCGTTGCAGAAGGCGACGAAAGTGATGGAACGCTACGTTGCTTTTATCCCGAGTACACTCTCATTTTGAATATCGAGGAGGAACACCTTGATTTTTATGCCGATCTCGCTGCGATCGAGAAAGTCTTCGCGCAACTCATCGATCAAACCAGTGGAACAGTCTTCTACAACATTGACGATCCCAACACCGCTCGGTTGTGTGCGACCCGCAAGGGCGCCATTTCCTACGGATTTTCCGAGCAGGCCCATTATCGTGGAGTCGATGTTGAGCTGCGCGACTTTGCTTCGGTTTTTTGCATTTATCGACGTGGCGAAAAGCTCGGTGAAGCGACTCTCAATGTTCCCGGAGAACACAACGTGCACAATGCCCTTGGGGCAATCGCACTCGCTTCAGAGCTTGCAATTCCGTTCGACAAGGTCGCGCCTTCCCTTCGCAAGTTTGAGCACGCTCGCCGCCGGTTTGAAATCAAATACGCAAGCGACCGGTTTTTGCTCGTCGATGATTACGCGCATCATCCCACGGAAATCCGCGCAACGCTGAGCACTGCAAAATCGATTCCGCGCCGGCGGCTGCTGACGATGTTTCAGCCGCATCGCTTCTCGCGAACCAAAGCGCTGCGTCGCGAATTTGGCAGCGCCTTCGATGATGCCGATCGGGTTGTGATCACGGATGTATATCCTGCCAGCGAGACGCCCATTCCCGGGATCACGGGCCAAACTATCGCCGATGAAGTCGCGCGTCATGGACATCGCTGTGTCAGTTACCAGCCGCGTCTGGAATCCGTGCACCGCGATGTCGGGAACATCTTGGAGTCCGGCGATCTCGTTTTGAGCCTGGGCGCGGGCAATATTCACGAGCAATTGTCAATCCTCGCGGCCGATCTCGTCATCGCCGAGAAATTGAAAGCGATCGTCGGCGAGCATGGTGATGTGCGGCTTTACGAACCGCTCGCGAAGCACACTACCCTGCGCGTGGGTGGCCCCGCGCAATTTTGGGTTGAGCCTCGTGATGAAAACGCTTTTGCCGGACTAATCCGTCTTTGTCGGCAAGAGAGCTTGCCGCTTTTCGTCATTGGACGGGGCTCAAATCTACTTGTGCTCGACGGTGGAATTCGCGGCGTGGTGATTCATCCCCGCGGCGGGGATTTCGATAGAATCGCTGTCCACGGCGACGAAATTACCGCCGGAGTGGGTGCGAAATTGAAGGAGGTCGCTTACGCGGGAAAAGCGGCCGGACTCGGTGGACTCGAATGGATGGAAGGCATTCCGGGCGCAGTGGGCGGCAGCTTGCGAATGAACGCTGGCGCCATGGGTTCGCAAACGTTCGAGAATGTCCTTCGCCTTCGTTATCTAGATGCGTACGGCGAAGCGCATACAAAAACACGCGACGAGTTGGAGGTGCATTATCGAAATTTTCCCTTGCTGGAAAACAATTTTGCCGTCTCGGCTGTGTTCCGCGGCCATCCGGCACCTGTCGAAGAAATCGTTCGCAAATTGCAAGCGTCGCAGGAAAAACGCCGCACCACGCAGCCGGCGGCAAAAAGTGCAGGCTGCATTTTTAAGAACCCCGACTCATGCCCGGCAGGAAAATTGGTCGATGAATTGGGCCTGAAAAATTCGCGCGTCGGAAAAGCAAGGGTTTCGGAAGTGCACGGCAATTTCATCGTGAACGACGGCGGCGCCACGGCGGCTGACATGCTCGAGTTGATCGAACAGATCAAGAGCGCCGCGCGCACAAAACGCGGAATCGAATTGGAGACCGAAGTGCAAATCGTCGGAGAACCCGGATGATGGAACGCAAGGATTTACCAAAAAAAATCGCGGTTCTCATGGGAGGACCCGGCTCCGAGCGCGACGTTTCGCTCGCGACCGGGCGGGGCGTATCGAAGGCGCTTCGCTCGTTAGGCGCCGAAGCGGCAGAGATCGATATCCGGGACGAAAATTTCCAATTACCCGATGATGTCGAGTTCGCCTTTCTCACTATTCACGGAACGTTCGGCGAAGACGGTCAGCTTCAGCGAATCTTGGAGCGCCGCGGTATCGCTTATACCGGCGACGGCGTAGAGGCGAGCGAAATTGCTTTCGACAAGATTCGATCAAAAGAAAAATTTCGGGAACATGGGGTAACGACTCCTCTCTGGGAGGTGATTCACCCTGGGCAGCGCCCAACAATTCCATTGCCAATCGTCGTCAAACCGTCACGTGAAGGATCAACGGTAGGCGTTGTGATCGTGAAGAGCGAAGGCGAAATCGAATCCGCCATCAGCGAAGCCGCAAAGTACAGCCACGAACTATTGATAGAAAAATTTGTGTCCGGCCGGGAATTGACGATAGGTATCCTCGGTGAACAAGCCTTGCCCATTCTTGAAATAATTCCCAAGGGCGGCTTTTACGATTTCAACAACAAGTACCCGTTTCTGAATCCGCAGGCTGGCGGTGGCGCGGAGCATGTCTGTCCGGCGAAGATTGAAGCCGCGAAAACGAGGGAGATTCAGGAGCTGGCACTACGCGCATTTCGAGCAGTTGGTCTGCAAGTATACGGCCGCGTGGACGCGATCTTATCCGACAGCGGGCAGCCGTTCATCCTGGAAATCAACACCATCCCGGGAATGACCGAGGCAAGTCTTCTGCCCGAAGCTGCGGCGGCTAGCGGGATAAGTTATGTCGAGCTTTGCGCGCGGATCATTGCGCTTTCCCGCGCGAGAATTGGACGAAGCGGAATATGAAACCTGCGCAAAAGAGATCCCGATCGCACAACCGGCGCGTGTCCAATATCCGCAAGCGCCGTCAGCAACATTTGCTCGACGTCAAAGTGCGCTCGCGCAGAGTGACGCAGCATCGCATCCGAAAAGCGCTAGTCTTTTTCTCCAAGCTCGCGTTGGTAGCAATGCTTTGCAGCGGCGGCTACGTCGGCGCACGCGAAGCCGCGCGACGTTTTTTCTTCGATAATCCGGATTACCAACTCAAGACCATTGAACTGCAAACAGACGGCACCTTGCAGCGCGAGCAGATTTTGAAAACGGCCGACCTACATGAAGGCGAAAATATTTTGAGGGTGAACCTGGCGCGCGTTCATGACCAAATACAGCAGCTCCCCCAGGTCGATGAGGTGCAGGTGGTGCGCAAATTGCCAAGCGAAATCGATATTCAGGTGGTGGAACGAAAGCCGGTCGCGTGGCTTACAAAGGAGAAGGAAATCTCCGATCCGTTTGTGTCGGGTGCTGCTTTTCTTGTAGACGCGCGCGGTGTTTTGATGAAAGAAAAGAAATTGTTGCCGGAATATCTTGGATTGCCACTCATTTTGGGCTGCCCGAGTGAATCGCTCGAACCGGGAAAAATCGTCGAATCTCCCGAAGCAAAAACAGCGCTTGAGTTGCTGCGTTTAAGCGCGAACAGCTTTATGCAGACGCGTTTTCAGATTCGTGAGATCGATATTTCTAAAAGCTATTGTCTGCTTGTGACGGACAAAAATCACAGCCGCGTCACATTTGGGTTGAATGATCTCGAAGAACAATTGCAGCGGCTAGAACAATTCCTTGTTTATTGCGACAACACAAAACAGGAACTGGAGACGTTGAACCTACTCGTGCAACGAAATATTCCCGCCACGTTCACCAAGCCTGCGGCGGTCGTCATCAACGACACCATCGAACCTGCCATAGCGCCACAAGCTTTGAAAGCGATCCCGGTGCATCCGCAGGCAAAGGCTGCGCCGCGAGCGTCAAGCGCGCGCCGCAACTCAACCCCGCTGGCCAGCGAGCGGCCCAAAAAGGACTAACCACCTCCAATGGCAAGCAATGATTTGATGGTCGGCCTTGAGATCGGCACATCCAAAATCTGTGTCATCGTTGGCGAAAGTCGGACCGACGGAACAGTCAAAATCTTGGGAGTCGGCCAGGCTCCTTCTCGCGGCGTGCGCAAGGGCGAGATCGTTGATTTCGAAACGGCAATGAAATGCGTGCACGAAGCGGTGGTCGATGCCGAACAAAAAAGCGACGTCATGATTCGGAGTGTCTATGTGGCGGTCGCCGGGTCGCATCTTCAAAGCTTCAACAATCGCGGCTGTATCATGTTGCCTGAAGACCGCGACGAGATCGATGAGCAGGATGTTGAAGACGTGAAAATCAATGCTCGCGAGGTAAGCATCCCAGCGCAAAACGCTTTTCTGCACTCCATCATTCAACATTATCACGTAGATGGGCAAGACGGTGTGCTCAATCCGGTTGGGATGTCCGGGCAAAAATTGGAGGCTGATTTTCACATCATTCACGGCGTGCGCACGCGGATTCAGAACAGCATCCGTTGCGTAAAAGAACTGCCGCTGGAAGTCGAAGACGTCGTTTTCTCAGCGCTTGCTTCCGCGCAGGTGGTCCTTACTCAGAATCAGAAAGATCTCGGCGCGCTGGTGATTGATATTGGTGGAGGGACGACCGATTATGTTTTGTATGCCGACGGCGCGATTAGGCAAAGTGGTTGCCTGGCCCTGGGCGGCGACCACATCACCAACGATATTTCGATGGGCCTGCGCATACCAATGGCGCGCTCAGAAAAATTAAAAATCGAAGAGGGCAGTTGCATTCTCGGCAATTGTTTGCCCGGTGAAACGATTTTGCTCAAGGACGATTCCGGTTTTGCCGGAAAGGAGATCGAGCGCGAGACGCTGAATACAATCATTCACCTCCGAGTGCGCGAAACGTTTGAGTTGCTTAAACGCAGACTTGAGGAGGAATCGTATCTCAGTTATCTCGGTGGCGGCATTTTCATTACCGGCGGATGCAGCCTCCTCAACGGCATCGATCATCTCGCCGTGGAGATTTTGGAGTTACCGGCACGCGTGGTGCACGCCCAGACTACCTCTGGCCTCACGTCCGCAGTAGAAAAACCGCAATTTTCGACCGCCATCGGCTTGATCAAATACGCGCAAGCGGTGCAAACAGATCGGCGGCCGCGCGGGTTCAGGCGAATCATTGGAAAATTTTTTAGCGGAACGCGATGACGATAATCGAAATAGAGCGAGCCTCTGGCTTGCTACCATTGGGGAAAACGCAAGCTGGAGGCTTGCACTACTCTTTATGATTGAACTCAGCAAAAATTACAGTCTTCCCGAAAGCGCGGACAATTTTATCCCCATCAAGATCGTCAGCGTCGGGGGCGCCGGATTGAACGCACTCGATCGCATTGTGCTCGATGGTCTGGAGAGAGCTGATGTGGTTGCGATCAATACCGATGTGCAGTCACTGGCGAGTTCCGTCGTAGCGCACAAAGTGCAGCTCGGCCGGACCGTCACTCGCGGCTTGGGCACCGGTGGCGACCCTGAGCTTGGGTATCAGGCGGCGGTCGAATCGTCGGAGGAAATCCGTGAAGCATTGGCGGACGCACGAATGATTTTCATTTGCGCTGGGCTTGGTGGAGGCACCGGGTCGGGTGCCGCGCCGTTAATCGCCCAGCTTGCGCACGAAGCTGGAGCTCTTGTGCTGGGCTTTGTCACTCTTCCATTTTCGTTCGAGGGCAAACGCCGCAGCGCGCAGGCTCGCGAAGCGCTCGACCGCCTCGATCAGTTCGCGAATGCCGTGATCTGCTTCGAGAACGATCAAATGGCCGATATCGTTCCGCCGAAAGCAGGGATCCATCAGGCATTCGCCACCGCGGACATCCTGATCAGTCAAAGCGTGCGGTCGATTGTAAATGTGATTCAGCGCCCCGGACTCATTCGCATCGGATTCGATGATTTGCTGGCGGCTTTGCGCACGCGCAACGGCCGTTGCTTGTTTGGCTTCGGCGAATCCGACTCAGACAATCGCGCCCACGATGCGCTGACGCAGGCGCTGAAAAATCCGCTAATGGATCGTGGACGAAAGTTATCGGATGCCGCTCGCGTCCTGGTTCACATAGTCGGCGGCCCGGGTATGACTTTAGCGGAAGTCGAAGTTCTGATGCAGGAGCTTTGCCGCCACATTGATGAACAGACGCAGATCTTGTTCGGCACTGCCGTGGACGGCCGAATGGGGAATCGTTTGAGCGTCACCATCATTAGCTCGCTTTCTGCCGAGGTGGATGTCGCAACTGGCGTTACCGTCCCGCTCCAGGTCGCTGCGCCTTCACCACCGACTTGGGAACAGCCGTCGGAATCGCAAATCGACGCTCCGGAATCGGTCCCGATGCCAGAACCGCCGCCGGCGCCGCCAATTGATTTTGTCCCGATCGAGCAGCCGCCATCACTTGAAGAGCCCGCACCGCCGGAAACGTCTTCCAGCAAAAAGCCTGAGTTGCATTCTGTCGTGGAGCAGCGCAGGACCCCACCGGTGAGAAAATCAAATCCAGTGGAAGAAAAATCACCGGCGAAACAGGAAGTCCTGCAATTCGAACCGGTGACGCGCGGGCGCTTCGAAAAAAGCGAGCCTACTATTGTCGAAGGCGAAGATCTCGATGTCCCAACCTATTTGCGAAAGAAAATCAAGGTGAAGTAATTTGTAGCCGCGCGCGTTGACTGCGGCAGCCGAAGAAACCGTTTTCTGACCGAAGAAATTATTCCTTCATCAACTCTAGCACCGCCGTCGTCATTCCGATAATACCTGTGCGGATAGTTGGCTCGGGAACGGGTGCGAACTTGCTGGAATGCAGGCTCGGTAATTCTTTTCCGTCTTTTTTATACTCGGCGATTTTCGCAGGATCGACAGCACCAATATGGAAATCGACCGCAGGAATCGAATGGTCCGGCAGACTGTATTCCGAAAAATCTTCACCGCCCATCGTGGGATCGATTATCTGGACGTTCTCGTCGCCGAGCGCTTTTTTCCAAACCGCAACGAGCCGTCTGGTTAATTTAGGATTGTTGTATGTCGCAGGCAGACCTTCGTTCAAAACAGTTACAACAGGCATTCGGTCGGCAGGAATACCACCCGCGGTCGCGACGCCCTTTGCAATTTGACTGATCGCCGCAAGAACTCGATCTCGGACGTCTGCTTTGTAAGTGCGGACAGTCAGCTGCATCTTCACTTCATCCGGGATGATGTTGTGCTTCGTGCCGCCATGAATTGAGCCGACTGTCACCAGGATCGGATCAATCGGATTGTTCTCCCGACTTGCGGAGAAAATGAAGAAGGCAGGCACCTGGCGTGCGGTGTTCGTCAACCCCACAACCCATTTTGAATCTGCGTAAATCTGGGCAATCTGTGGATGACCGATGGAATTCGAAAAGAACACCATGCTTTTCGGCGCTGATCCCGCGCCTCGCATTGTCGCGATTGACCTCGGCGACACCGGCACGGTCCGTGTATATCGCCGAGAAACCGATGGATCGACAATCGCCGATGTCGAACCGTTTCATCCATTTGTGTGGGCAGACAGCGACATTGTCGATCTTGGGATTGAAACTGAAAAGCTTAGCGGCGATCTCAAGTACGGTTGGTTGATCACCGTCGATAGCTGGAAGGAGCTGATTGCGCTACGCAACGGACTCAAGAATGCCGGGCGCGATTTCTTCGCGTTCACCGACCCGGTGCAGCATTACCTAACAGCCACCGGCCGCACATTGTTTAAGGAGTTGGAGTTCAAAGAGCTGAAGCGAATCCAGCTCGAAGTGCTGTCCTTCGAAGGCGACGAAAATCACATTATGAGCATCGCCCTCTCGGATAACACCGGCTGGCAAGAGTTAATCATTGTTGATCCAAAGAACGTCGAAGAATCAGAGCACAGCGCGCTCAAGCAACTCACCGCGCTCATCAAAGAGCGCGATCCGGATGTGATCGAAGGACACAACTTATTCCGCTCTGATTTGCCATGTCTCGTCGGTCGCGCAAAGAAGCTGAAAACCAAGCTCGATTGGGGACGCAGCGGCGGTTTTCTACGCTCGCGTCCCTCGCGACTCCAAATCGCAGAGAAAACCATTGATTACCCGAAGTTCGCAGTCGATGGCCGTCATTTCGTTGATACGTTTCTGCTCGCGCAATTTTACGATGTCGGCATGCGTTCTCTTGCCGGTTTCGAACGGAGCGATGTCGCGCGGCATTTCGACCTCTGCGACAGCGAAAAAATTTCAGCGCTCACGGGCAAGGAACTGGAGCGCGCGTACATGGACGATTCAGAAACGTTCCGGCGACGCGCTCTGGCTGGTGTTCGGGAAACGCGCGCGTTATCGGATTTGCTAAGCCAAAGTCACTTTATCCAGGCGCAAATTTTTCCTTACAATTACCAGGACGTGATCGTGCGCGGCAATGCCACGCGCATCAACGCGCTTTTCCTGCGCGAATATTTTCGACAGCGGCATTCCATTCCCGAATTGCCGATGGTGCGCGCATTTGAAGGTGGTTATACCGACATTTTCTTCACTGGCGTGGCGCACAACGTCTGGCACTGCGACATCGCTTCGCTGTACCCATCTATCATGTTGCAATTCGATTGCTTCCCCGCAACCGATCAACTCCAAATCTTCCGACATTTGCTCACTGATCTCCGCACGTTCCGCTTGGAAGCAAAGGCGGAAATGCGGGCGGAAAGGGATCCCGCAAAGCAGCATCATCTTCAGGCGCTGCAAAACACTTTCAAGATTCTGCTGAACAGTTTCTACGGCTATCTTGGATTCGCGCAGGGACATTTCGCCGATTTCGATGCCGCCGCGCGTGTGACGCAGATCGGGCGCGATTTGCTCAAGAAAATGATCGACTGGTTAGGCAAACACGGTGCGCAAGTGATCGAAGTCGATACCGACGGAATTTATTTTGTGCCGCCATCAACTGTGGCGGCAGGCGTGTCGCCTGCAAAACCGCAATCCCATGCAGCCGGCACGGCTGCCACTACAGCAAATGAAATCGAGGAACTACAACGCGATTTGGCGAAAGAATTGCCGCCAGGAATCGACGTCGAGTTCGACGAGCAGTTCGATGCGATGTTCAGTTACAAAGCAAAGAACTACGCGCTGCTCACAAAAGATGGCGACGTGATCATCAAAGGCGGCGCGCTCAAGTCGCGCGGACTGGAAAAATTCCAGCGCGTTTTCCTGGAGGAAATGATCAAGCTAATCATCCAAGGAAAACCGGAGGCGATCCCGCACTTACGGGATGAATTCGAGCAGAAAATTCGAAACCGCGAATGGAAGATCGACATGTTGATGAAAACTGACACGCTCCAGGATTCACTCGATAAATATCGCGCAAAGATCGCCGGCTCCGCGCGGAATCGCGCCGCCGCGTATGAGCTCGCTCTCGCCAGCGGCCGCAATTACAGACCCGGCGACCAAATTAGCTATTACATCAAGGCTACCCCAAAGAAACTTCCTGCCTACGAAGCCGCGAAGCTGGCTTCCGAGTTCGACCCGCAAAACCGCGACGAATATGTCGATTACTACGTCGCGAAGCTTGATGAGCTAGTGAAGAAATTCAGCAGCCTCACTACGGTTGCATCCTCGCCAAAGCAAGAGAGCTTGGCTTTGTAGTTCGTGGCGAACGACTCCGTCCGGATTCGAGAAGTTCTTTGCGCGATGCGCCGCAGAATTTGCAAAAGTCGGCGGGCCCGATATGTCGCGAATCATCGAGATCGGCGTCGAGCACGGAATTCACCTCTGGCAGGACTAGCGAACGCTAGCCTTGCCGCGGATCGGTAGAACTTACAGCAACTTTGCGTCGAGATTGATCTGTGTACCCGCGAGAGCAGCTGATACCGGACAAGTCTTTTTTGTCAGCTCGGCTTGCTCGCGAAATTTTGCTTCATCGATTCCGGGAACGTCGGCTTCGGTTTTCAAATCGATTGCGGTGATTTTGAATCCGCCATCGCCCGGCTCCAGTTTTACCGTTGCGGTGGTGCCGACCCGTTTGGCGGGATGCCCTCCTTTCTCGAGATTGAACGCCAGCGCCATGGAGAAGCAGCCAGCCTCCGCCGCGCCAATCAGCTCTTCCGGATTCGTGCCTTTTCCTTCCTCAAAGCGCGATGAGAATGAGTAAGGACCTTCGAACGTGCCGCTTCCGAGTTTCATGGTTCCCCTGCCCTGCTTCAGCGCGCCTTCCCAAACAGCCGATCCAGTTCGTGTTGCCATTTTATTGCCTCCTCTTGTTTATCGTTGGTTAACGCTTCGCGCGGGACGCGGCTTCGCGCAACTTATGCCGGCTCGGGCGCGGCGATATCGCCAACCCCCGCTGCTTGATCGCGCTTCGCCTGCGCGTCCGCTAACGCGCGTTGTTTACGCGCAAGCCAGAGACTCAGTGCGCACCAGCCGGCAGTGACCGGCACTGCAATCCAGCTGATGGTGTTGAGACTTAGTTGAAGCCCGTTCGCTCCAAGTCCGCCATATGACCACGCGCCCAGTTGGTCACCCACACGATATCCAAGCGTATCCGTGACACCCTTTACCTTATATTTGTCTTCACGTTTTAAAACTGTGAAAAGAATTTCGCGCGAGGGGCGCATCAACGCGTAAGCGCCAGCGCGACGCGTGACTTGGAAAAACGCCAGCATTGCCAGACTTGGCGCAATGGCCATTGCCGCGAAACCGAGCATGCTTAAAAACGGCAGGGCCGTGAGCGTGAAGGCCACACCGAACCATTTCAGAAGGCGGCCGGTGAAAAAAATCTGGATGAAGACTGTGATCGTGTTCACCCAAATTTCGAGATTCGAGAGGAATACTGTTCGATCTGCGCTGGTCTTGAGCGCTTCACCAGCGAGAGTGGTCTGTTGGAAGTAGGCCCAGGTCGACGTGCTGGTATAAAGCATAATCGCCCCGGCCAGGCCGAACAAATAAGGCGAGCGCGCGATGTGCGTAATACCCGACCAGGCTGTTCCACCGATTGGCTCCTCTCGCGCGGGCACCATTTCGCTCCCGCGGGCGAAATTATTTGGAAAAAATCTCACTAGCAAACAGACAATCGCAAACATGGTCGCCGAGATTGCAACGAGATTGGCCGGTCCGAGGTCGCGAACCAGATGCTTCGTGATGTACGCGCCGGCGATGGCGCCGAGCGAGCCGCCGACAGCAATGAAACCGTAGAGGCGTTTGCCTTGTTCGACGGTGAAAAGGTCGGTCATAAAAGCCCAGAAAATCGCTGTGTTAAAGAGGTTGAAAACGCTGACCCACACATAAAACGCGCGGCCAGTCCACGCCTGCTGCGTCGGCGAACCGGTTCGCATCAGCACGAAAAATAACAAAAGAACCAAAATAAAGAATGCGTAGGCGAACGGGATAAATTTTCGTCGCTCCATTCTCGCGACAATGGCGGCGAAGATTGCGTTTGCGATGAGCATCACGACAAGTGTAGCCGTGAACATCCACGGCAGCGTTTCAAGTCGATTGCTGGCCGCAATGCTATCGCGAATTGGTTTCACAATGTAATACGCGCTAAGAATGATGAAATGGAAAACGAACCCGAGCCAAAGTGCGCGGACCTCGTTCGACTTAACGTCGACCGCTTTTGTGAACAGATGGTTCAAGAACGTTTTTCTTTCTTCCAGGCAGCAAGCACTTCTGTTTCGTGTTCAGGCGTAATACCGGCGCGCAACTTCGCTTGGCGCTCTGGGGGCTGCGATTTGAACCAGGCCAGTGTGTCGCGCGCAGTTTCGGCGAGCGGCCGGAACGTCAGTCCTTTGCTCAGCGCGCGATCGATTTTTGCGCGAGCGAGTGCGCTATCTCTTCCAGTCCAGACCGGCATGTCCGACCATGGCTGCACTTTTTGTTGCGTAAGAAAATCTTCCGTTATCCACGTGAACGTCGCGTTTGATTTCACTGCGGCTTTAATTTCATCGAGCATTCCGCCGATGCCTAATGGTTTCGCCGGGCCGGTTGCGTTGTAAATTCCGGTTTCACGGTTTTCGACCATCCTGATCGTCCATTCCGCGAGATCGTGCGCATCGATGAATTGCACAGAGCCGTCAGGCGAGCCGGGTGCGAGTACTTCGCCGCCGCGATCGATCCGTACCGGCCAATAGGTAAAGCGATCGGTCTCGTCCCGCGGGCCGACGATGAGGCCCGGGCGAATGATCAGCGTTTTTCCGGGAAACCATTTCTCGGCTTCTCTCTCGGAGAGCGCTTTGAGCGGCCCGTAGGTTTTGTAACCGCCCGCCTTCATCGCCTCGAGCGTTTCCTTGTACGGATTGGCGCCTTCGTATTTTTCTGTCGGTGCGGTCTCGTCTGGACCCGTCTTCGGTTCCCTGTAAACAGAAATCGTCGAGATGAAGACGTAACGCTCGACATTGCCTTTGAGAATTTGCGCTGCATCCCGGATCCACGCCGGAAGCGTTGTCGGGTTATCGATGACAACGTCCCATTGTCGACCTTTCAGCGCGTCGAGTTTGCCATTGCGATCGCCAATGAGTTGTTCGACTTCGCTCGGCAATTCGCCTGGGTGCGTCTTGCCGCGGTTGAATATCGTCGCCTTATGTCCGCGACTAAGCGCATACCGCACCTGATACGGGCCGGTGAACCCGGTGCCGCCCAGAATCAGAATGCGCAGCGGTTTCACGGATTTCTCTGCGAACAGTGTTGTCGATGTTGCGTTTAGGGCAAACGCGCCGGCAGTGGCAGCGGATAGTTTGATAAAATCACGGCGCGACGTTTTCATGTAGCCCGCTAACCTTTCTTGTCATTCCGAGCGAAGTCGATGGATCTCTTGCTGTAGTTGGATAAGAATGATATCCACTTCGGTCAACATGACAGGCGGCAATCTTACGCGTCGCGAGGCGTCTAGACTGATTGGAGCCGGCGCAGCCGGCTTGTTATTGCAGACTTCCACATCGCGCACGCAAGCCGCGCCTCAATCATCAGGTATGCTGCCACGAGCGATCCCTTCTTCTGGTGAAAAACTTCCGGTCATTGGACTCGGAACTTGGAGCGTGTTTGATGTCAATCTTACCCCAGAGAACAGAACGCAACTCGGAGTAGTGCTGTCGCTTTTTGTAAAGCACGGCGGCAAGGTCATCGACTCCTCGCCCATGTACGGCCGCGCCGAAGGCGTGATCGGCGAACTCGCCGCTCAATTGCATTTGCGCGATTCGCTCTTTATCGCCACCAAGGTTTGGACGGCGGGCAAAGAGGCCGGGCTCGCGATGATGGAGCGCTCGATGGATCGCTTTCGGACGAAGCGGATTGACCTGATGCAAGTACACAATCTGGTGGACGTGGAAACACAAATGTCATCCCTTCGTGAGTGGAAAACCAAGGGACGCATCCGTTACACCGGCATCACGCATTCACAGGCGCGTGGCTTTTCCGACGTAGAAAAAAACATGCGCAGTCAGAAACCCGATTTTGTCCAGATCAATTACTCGATCATGGAACCCGAAGCGGCACAACGCATCCTGCCACTGGCTCAAGAGCTTCGCATGGGGGTGATCATTAATCGGCCGTTCGGTGGCGGCGGTTTGTTTGGGCGCATTGCTGGAAAGTCGCTGCCGCCCTGGGCTGCCGAAATCGATTGCCGATCATGGGCTCAGTTCTTTCTGAAGTGGATTGTGGCCCATCCGGCGGTCACTTGCGTGATACCTGCTACGAACAATCCGCAGCACATGGAAGATAACATGGCCGCGGGCATAGGCCGCCTTCCGGACTCAAAAATGCGTCAGCGAATGATCGCATTTGTCTCAACGTTATAATCTCCTAGGGTCACCGCGAGGCGACTCGCTACCTCAGGCTGGAGGGTCCCAGCACGCATCCGGATGATCTGCAGAAAAAATCTCGATTTTTTGAAAAAACTGCTTGCGCAGGGCTCGAAGATGATCGATAGCACCCGGCTCTTTATGCCAAAAATCGTTCCCGTTTTCGTTATCGGCATTTGTTGCACAGCATTTTGTCCCCGTCCGGAAGCAGCGTTGGGTTTTTCAGAGCCAAACTCAAAGTTTGCTTATAAGGATGCTTCCGGCAAAAAGCACTCGGTTGAAATCGTAGACAAGTATCAGGCGAAGAAAATTGTTCAGCCGTTGGCCAAAATCGATTCCACGATTGACCCGAAACTGTGTCGCGCTGCTACGATTGCGCAGGAACGCGCAAACGCACACTCGCATTGCCTGTGCTGGCGATTCGTGAAAGAAGCGCTCGTGGCCGCTGGCGTCGTGCGCTCGCGGCCGACAACCCTGTTGGCAAAGCAGGCGGGACAGGAATTGGTGAACAGTTATGGGTTCAAGAAGCTTCCTGTATCGGATCCGTATCAAGCGCCGGTAGGCGCCGTGCTTGTGTATGGTGCCAATAGCGCGGCCGGCCACGTGGAGATTCGCACCGAAGACGGATTCGTGAGCGATTTCCGTTCAAAAACGCCGTCACGCCGCCCACTGATCGGAGTTTTTGCGAAGACTTAGCTGCGCGGTCTCGCGCGCGATCCAGAGCCATCCAAAGGATTCGGTTGCGGCTGGCAAATTGTGCAGCGGCGCTAGAATCTTTGTCTATGACCCGGCCAATCCGCATCGCCATGTGGTCGGGCCCGCGGAACATCTCTACCGCGATGATGCGCGCCTGGGGTAACCGGCCCGACACGGTTGTCGTCGATGAGCCGTTTTACGGCTACTACCTAAAGGCGACTGGGAAACAGCACCCAGGTGCAGATGAAGTGATCGCCAGCGGTGAGACCGATTGGCGGAAAGTCGTAGCGCAACTGACTGGACCAATCCCCAAGAGTAAGCGCATTTTCTTCCAAAAGCAGATGACGCATCATCTGTTGCCGGGGGTAGATCGGCAATGGCTCGGTGCGGTCACGAATTGTTTTCTTATTCGCGACCCACGCGAAGTCATTACCTCATATGTCAAGAAGCGCGAAGATCCTGCGCTGGAAGATCTCGGCTTTGTGCAGCAGACGGAGATTTTTGATTTTGTGCGGACTCGCGGAAACTCAATTCCACCAGTTGTTGACGCAAAAGACGTACTGGAAAATCCAGAACGAATGTTGCGACTGCTTTGCGACGCAGTCGGTGTTGAATTTAGCCAGTCGATGCTTTCCTGGCCGCCGGGCTTGCGCGAGACCGATGGTATTTGGGCGAAGCATTGGTATGGGGAAGTGTCAAAATCGACATCGTTTCGGCCGTATCGCGCGAAACACGTCGAGATACCGGCACATCTGGGTGAAGTTCGTGAGCGTAGCCAGGAATGCTATGAGCGGCTTTATGCATACCGACTGCGTTAAGGATTGGCCACAGATTTCGCGGATTTACACAGATTTGTATCCCAGAAGGATAACCTCCGTCCAAATTACGGCGCAAACGATCTGCGATAAACCGTATAATCTCTGGGTTTAAAAAATGTTGCAGAAATTCGACGAACGAAATCGCGATCTAATTGTGAACATCAACGGGCAGTTGCTGCATCGCGATAAGGCAGGGATCAGCCCGTTCGACTCGGCGGTGCAGGGCGGTGACGCGGTTTGGGAAGGACTGCGACTCTACAATGGCCGGATTTTCAAGCTCCACGAACATCTCCACCGGCTGGAGCGTTCGGGGCGCGCGCTGTCATTCGCCGAAATCCCGCCCCGAGAAAAAATCATCGAGGAAATCAAACGCACACTTGCTGCAAATAAAATGCGCGACGGAGTTCATATTCGCCTCACGCTAACTCGTGGCGTGAAAATCACGTCGGGCATGGACCCGCGGCTGAACCAGAGTGGCCCGACGTTAATCGTGCTCGCCGAACACAAAGCGCCGGTTTACGCTAAGACCGGATTGACTTTGGTCACGAGCAAGATCCGCCGGCCGCCGCCGGAGATTCTCGACGCGCGAATTCATCACGCGAATCTGCTGAATTCGATTCTGGCGAAGATCGAAGCGAACAACGCTGGAGCGGACGATGCCCTCATGCTGGATACGCGCGGCTTCATCGCGGAAACGAACGCGACACACGTTTTCATCGTGTGCAATGGCGATCTTGCGACGAGTCGCGTCATGGCGTGCCCTGAAGGAATTACTCGCGACACGGTGATCGAGATTTGTGCTGCCGAAAACATTCGTTGCGTCGAAACCGATCTGTCCCTTGCCGATATTTACGGAGCGAATGAAATGTTTTGTACAGGCACAATGGGCGAACTCGCCAGTGTAATTAAGATCGACAATCACCAAATTAGTGACGGGAAAGTCGGCCCGATCACAAAACGTTTAAGCGATCTTTACGCCCTGCGCACCGCGAGCGAGGGAGTTCAGATTGTTTAGTTGTTTGGCTCCCTGCCATCATCGGTGGCCGTCAATTCGGATGCCGGCGTAGCTCTCGGTGTCGGCTTGCCAGTGGCGCCAAAGAGGTCTAAGAAAACAGTCTCGTGATCGATTACATCCAAAAGGGTGGCCTATTGATGTGGCCAATCTTGGCGTGCAGCATCATCTCCATCGCGGTTTTTTTTGAACGCCTGTTTTACTTGCACCGGGCAACAATTCATGTCGGTGAATTTTTGAAGGGCCTCTCGAATATCATCCGGCGGCGCAATTTCGCTGAGGCATTGCACGAATCGGCGGGGACACCGGGGCCGGTCGCGCGGGTGATTCACGCCGCAATTATCCGGCACGATGCGCCGCGGGCCGAACTGCGCGATATCGTCCAAGAGGCCGCTCAACTGGAGGTGCCCAAACTCGAACGGTTTCTCGGAGTGCTGGCCACGATCGCCTTTCTTGCGCCGCTGCTGGGCCTGCTTGGAACCGTTGCTGGAATGACCGACGCCTTTGGCACCGTCGCCTCCAGTGGCGGTTACGCCAGCGTGACCGAGCTCTCCAGCGGGGTTTACAAGAGTCTGTTGACAACCGCCGCGGGGTTGGTCGTCGCCACGCCAACTTTTGTTGCTTACAGCTACCTCTCTTCGCGCGTAAATACCATGCTACACGATATGGAGCGCGCGGGAATTGAGATCGTTCACATGTTGACCGAGAGCCGGCCCCTTAGCGGAATCATCAGTTTCCAACCGCCGGAAGAAACGCTCGAACCCGATGCCCGTGTCGATTGATCGTTCGCTGAATCGATAAGCGCTCCGCCATATGAAGCTGAGTCGAACGAAGGAATATAACTTCGGCTGGCTGGTGCTTGTGGCACTGGTCAATATCACGTTCCTTCTGTTTTTTTTCTTATTGCTTGGTTCGAATGTTATTTTGCAACCGGGAATCTCTGTTTCCATGCCGTTCTCGCGTTTTACCCTTGCACCGCAGGTCAACCAGCAAATTATCAGCATCACAGGCGGCGCAGCACCGGCCATTTACTTTCGGGACCAAAAGGTAACCATCGAACAACTTGGGCCGTTGCTGGATGCGGCGAAGCGCGAAGGCCAATCGGTAATCATTAAGGCTGATCGTTTGACTCCATACGAAATGGTTATCCGCGTAACAAACGCTGCGCTCGAACACGGTATCACTTCGGTAGCGCTCGCTGCGGCTCCTCCGCAATGAACGCTTCTGCTCCGGATCCAACTGCTGAGCCACTTCTTTTTAGCTGGGAGCCACCGCAGCGCGAGCGACTGGCAATCGCGGGTTTCCTAGCGCTGTCCCTCCTTGCACATGCTTTCTGCTTCTATCTGTTTCAGATCGTATATCCGCCAACAGTTTCCTTGTTGCCGCCGCCAGCGCGTGTCAGTGTAATCAGTCCTAGTTCTGAAGAAGGCCGAAGTTTGCTTCGCTGGATCGACGCAGAAGATCCAGCGCTTGCCTTTACGACTCAGGAGCCACCCGAAGCGAGGCTGCGCGCGTTGCCAAAGGTTGATTACGTCCCATTTTATCTTGCGGTCCAGCCGGTCTTGAAAGAGGTTCCCGCACCTGATGTCGACCTACGCATCCCCAGCGCGTATCCGCCGGGGCCTGTCCCCTTTCTTCATCGTCAGACAAGGCCCGCTCTTGGCTCCAGCAGAACCTCTGTGTCGTTTTCGGAAGAGCTAGTGCCTTTAGGCAGCCCGACTCTGCCCGAACCTAGTTTTACCGCATCCAACAACGAAACCCCTCACCCGATCCAGTTTCGCGTCGCCGTTAGCGGCACGGGCGAAATCCGGTATTGCTTTCCGCTGAACTCGTCAGGCGATTCCGTTCTCGATGAACAAGCGCGTCGGTACTTGACGCTGTGCCGGTTCCCTTTACTGCACCGGCAACTTGGCGATCTCGTTTGGGGAATCGCGACGGTCGAATGGGGAACCGACGTCGCCAGGGCGCAGCCAGGACCAACAGAAACCGCGACTCCGTGATCCGCGTCAGTCTTGCCACCCTAGTCACGATTTATTTGCTGCTTTTTCTTGCGATAGTTTTCTTGCTTTGGATAGTGGGAGAATGGAATCGCCGGCGGCGGGAACGTCGGGCCATGGAGTATCGGCTGCGCTGCGTGATTTGCGCGTTCGAATTTGAGGATCGAACCGATGCATTGCTGCCGCGGTGCCCGCGCTGCGGAGGTTTGAACGAACGATTTAGAATGGAGCAAATTTAAGCATGGGAATGTGGATTGGTCGCAATCGCAAGGCACGGGTAACCTATGGATTCGACGAAATCGCGCTTGTCCCGGGCCGGGTGACAATTAATCCGAACGAAGTGGACATTGCGTTCCGCTTGCCGCGCAAGGGAGCGGAGCCGCTCGTGTTGAAGATTCCCATTCTGGCGAGCGCCATGGATGGCGTGGTCGATGTCCGGTTCGCCATCGCCATGAGTAAACTCGGTGGCCTAGCCGTTCTCAATCTGGAAGGCGTGCAAACGCGCTACAAAAATCCGCAGGAAGTTCTGCAAAAAATTGTCGAGGCGGACAAAGCCGACATCACCGCGTTGCTGCAAAGAATTTATCAGGAACCGATCCAGGAGGATTTAATCGCAGCCCGGGTGCGCCAGATTAAAGACGGTGGAGCGTTGGCTGCAGTCAGCTCCATCCCGCAACGCGCAGCCGAATTCGGTAAGATCGCGCAGGAAGCAGGCGCGGACGTCTTTGTTGTCCAAAGCACGGTTTCAACCGTCCGGCATATTTCGTCGGAATATAAGTCACTCGATCTAGAAAAATTTTGTCGCGAGATGCGCATTCCTGTGATTGTCGGCAACACCGTCGGCTACGATGTGACCTTCGAGATCATGGAATGCGGACCAGCTGCGGTGTTGGTAGGGGTTGGCCCCGGGGCGGCTTGCACTTCGCGTGGCGTCCTAGGTCTCGGGGTTCCGCAGGTGACAGCTACAGTCGATTGCGCCGCGGCGCGCGACGCTTACTTCAAAAAAACTTCGCGATACGTGCCGATAATCACCGACGGAGGAATGAGCAGAGGCGGAGACGTTTGCAAAGCGCTCGCGTGCGGCGCGGACGCCGTGATGGTGGGGAGCGCTTTTGCCAGAGCAGAGGAAGCACCTGGTCGCGGCTATCACTGGGGAATGGCAACTCCGCATGCTAATCTACCGCGAGGCACCCGCATCAGAGTCGGCGCCACCGGCTCGTTGAAGCAAATCCTCTTCGGCCCAGCAGAAGTGGACGATGGCAGCCAGAATCTGGTCGGCGCAATCACCACCTGCATGGGAAACGTGGGTGCGCGTAACATCGCCGAATTCCAACAAACTGAAATCATCATAGCGCCTTCGATCAAGACAGAAGGCAAACTCTTCCAAACCGTTCAAAGCGTTGGAATGGGAACCAGCTAAAAGTATTTAGCGAGTCAATGATTTAGTGATTTAACGATTGCGTTTTGATCTCCTGTTAAATCGTTGAATCGGTAAACCGTTACTTTGTGGAATCTCTAAATCAGTAAATCGTTCAATCGCTAAATGAACTCAGATCGCAGAGTCGTTATCACCGGATTGGGGACTGTCACGCCGCTCGGCAACGACATAGAGACACTTTGGTCGAACCTAAAAAACGGGGTCAGCGGCATTCGCAAAATCGATGCATTCGATATTACCGGCTACGATTGCCAGATCGGCGGGCAGGTCCGCGATTTCGATCCGAAGCCATTCTTCAAAAATCCAAAGGACGTCCGCCGCACGGATCGTTTTGCACAGCTCGCAATGGCGGCCGCAAAAATGGCTCTGGACGACAGCGGGATTGATCTGGAAAAACTGGAGGGGCGAGAGCGTTTCGGTGTCCTTGTCAGCAGCGGAATCGGCGGGCTGAAAACTTTGCAGGATCAGTTAAAGATCCTGTTGGCAAAGGGACCTGGGCGAAATTCGCCGTTCACTATTCCGATGTTGATTAGCAACATGGCCAGCGGCCTGATTTCGATGGAGTTCGATTTGCGCGGACCAAACATGTGTATCGTTACCGCTTGCGCGACATCGAATAACGCCATCGGCGAATCCTGGCGAGTCATCAAATTTGGCGACGCGGATATTTTCCTTGCCGGGGGTTCGGAGGCTTCGATTGTCGAGATCGGTCTAGCCGGATTTTCAGCAATGAAGGCACTCAGCACACGCAACGATGAACCCGAGCGCGCTTCACGCCCATTTGATCGCGACCGCGACGGTTTCGTCATGAGTGAGGGCGCAGGAATTGTGGTCGTGGAGGAATTGGAGCATGCCAAAGCGCGTGACGCGAAAATTTATTGCGAAATTATAGGATACGGTCTTTCTGCCGACGCTTACCATATGACGGCTCCGCCGTCGGATGGCGAAGGCGCTGCGCGCGCGATGCAATTGGCGCTCGAGCATGCCCGCATATCGCCCGACCAGGTGGATTACATCAACGCGCATGCCACTTCGACCGATATTGGCGATCTTTGCGAGACACGGGCCATCAAGCAGGTCTTCCGAGAAGATGCCTACAAGCTCTCCATCAGTTCTACAAAATCGATGACGGGTCACTTGTTAGGCGGTGCCGGTGGAGTAGAAATGGCGGCGTGCGCGTTTGCCATCCGCGATTCCGTAATTCCGCCAACGATCAATCTCGAAAATCCAGGAGAAGGATGCGATCTCGATTACACGCCCAACGTCGCACGGGAAAAAAAGGTGCGAGTTGCCCTAAATAACTCGTTCGGTTTCGGTGGTCACAACGCTACTTTGGTGGCCGCCGCTTTTGAGAGGTAGGGAACGCACGAGCCCTCGCGTGCCGGGATTGCGCCCTCGCCAATCGCTTTGACTATTCCCCAGTCGCCAAGCGATATTGGCTCTTAGTCGCGCGGGCATAGCTTAATGGTAAAGTTCCAGCCTTCCAAGCTGGCCATGCGGGTTCGATTCCCGTTGCCCGCTCATTTACCTATGAAAACAGGGCTCTTTTTCGGAGTGGAGTCATAACAGAACAGCCGAAAAGTCATAACTAATCCGCCCATTTCCGCCTACGTCTGGACTGGCTTGAATGTCGTCTGTTTGACCAGACGGCACACACACACGCACGCACGCGCGTTAGGAGCTGTCCGTTGTGTGTGCTGATGTAATGTCTGTTTGACGGTCGTTTCCTCGCGCACGCGCTCGCGAGGGCCTCTGTTCCCTGTTGGTCTAATGGCGGGCTGCAGATTGCCTCAGTATTTCCAAGGCGCTGCATCATCTGCCGGAACTGAATGATGCGATCGGAATGAAATACTGGGAAATCTTCGCTGACAATCTCAAGAAAGCCGGTTGGAGTTGGGCTGTGTCTCAGCGATTGATTCCAACGGGCGAACAATCTTTGTCGCTGATGCACATCCCGGCGACGGAAAGCGGTTCGTTATGCGTGCGGATGAAAAGCCGGCCGCTTTTATTAAACTGCAATCGCCGTTTGCTTCCGGGTTGGCCGAGTCGCGATCGCCTCTAATGCGGTCGTTTGCCCTCGACCGCGGCTAAAGACATTGTTAGGTTTTCGAGAAGGGTGAACGCGCAAGACACGCCCGCGGTACCGACGCCCGATCTCCAGCTCGAGATTGCGCACCTGCTGTTAATTGATGTTGTGGGTTATTCGAAACTGCTCGTCAACGAGCAGATTGAAGTGCTGCAGGAATTAAACCAGATCGTCCGAAATACCGAATGTTTCCGCGCGGCGGAAGCAAGCGGCAAACTGATCCGAGTATCGACCGGTGATGGAATGGCGCTGCTGTTTTATCGCAGTCCGGAAGAGCCAGTGCGCTGTGCACTGGAGATTAGCAAGGCATTGCAAGATCATCCGCGCGTCCAATTGCGAATGGGAGTTCACAGCGGCCCGGTAAATCGCGTTAGGGATGTTGACGACAAAACGAATATAGTAGGTTCAGGAATCAACGTCGCTCAGCGGGTGCTCGATTGCGGCGATGCGGGACACATCCTTTTGTCCAAGCATGTGGTAGAAGATTTAGCTGAGTATCGGCATTGGCAGCCATACCTGCATGACCTGGGTGAGTGCGAAGTGAAGCACGGCCTGCGCCTGCACCTGTTTAACCTCCACAAAGATGGTCTCGGCAACCCGCAAGTTCCTGAGAAACTCAAGCGGCGAAGAAGATGGAAGCAGGAAGCTGGCGAGGTTCATCCAATTAGTGCGTCCCGTTGGCCCAAGTTCGGCCTTACGGCCGCTTTACTCGCCTCGACAATCGCTGTGGGTATTAGTTTGTTGTTCCTTTTCCACCGAGCGGCGTCGCCGAAGATCGCGTCGGCGCCTCCCGGGGTCACATCTAGCAACGTGGCAGCTCCTGTTCCTGAAAAAAGTATCGCCGTTCTTCCCTTCGAAAACCGCAGCGAGGACAAAGCGAACGCGTACTTTGCAGACGGCATCCAGGACGAAATTCTGATGCGTTTATCCAAGATCGCTGATCTGAAGGTGATCTCGCGCACGTCAACACAGCATTACAAAAGTGCGCCGGAAAATTTGCCTGAAATCGCAAAGCAACTTGGCGTCGCTCACATCCTGGAAGGAAGCGTGCAGAAGAGCGGGGACGCCGTGAGGGTCAATGTGCAGCTATTCAAAGCAGCCAATGATTCCCATCTTTGGGCCGATACCTTTGATCGCAAACTGACTGACATCTTTTCGGTCGAGAGTGATGTGGCGAAAGCTATTGCCGATCAATTGCGAGCGAAACTTACCGGCCAGGAAGAGCAAGTCATCGCTGCCAAACCGACCGATAACCGTGAGGCTTACGATGCCTACCTACGTGGGCTGGCTTATACACTCAAAGCTGGCACCACAGTTGCTAACTCGCTTGGCGCACAGAAATATCTCAGAGAAGCGGTGCGGCTGGATACGAAGTTCGCTCTTGGCTGGGCGCTGCTATCATACACAGATGCGGTCGGCTACATCACACGGACACTTCAACCAACGGCCGCCCTGCGTGAAGAGGCACGGCAGGCAGCCGAAACCGCGCTCGCTCTTCAGCCCAATCTCGGGGAGGCCGTAGTGGCCAAGGGCCAATACTACTACGCCTGCCTAAAGGATTACGACACTGCGGTGCGTTACTTTGAGCAGGCGCGTCAGTTCTTGCCCAATAGCAGCCAGATTCCTGAATCGCTGGCGTACGTCATGCGAAGGCAAGGCCAATGGGAGCGGAGCGAGGCGTACTTTAACGAAGCGGAGCGGCTCGACCCGCGCAATGTTACCCTGCTTAGTCAGCACGCGCTTTCCTATATCGCCCTTCGGCGTTTCCCCGAAGCGCTGCGAAAGCTTGATCAGGTTCTGAATATTACGCCAGACGACGTGGCTACCCTCGCGGAAAAGGCGGCTATTGCACAAGCCGAGGGCGACTTGCCGGGTGCTGCAGCGCTACTCGCTCCGCTGCATCCGAACGCCGACAACGATGCCGCCTTGGAAACACAAGTTTACCAAGCGATCCTGGAACGTAATCCAGCAGCGATCATTCCGCGGCTAAAGGAAATATTGGCTAGGCCTGATCCGGCATTGGGTTACATCAATGGCGAACTGCGCTTTTGGTTAGGCTGGGCGCAAGAAGCCACCGGCGACCATGCCACAGCGCAGGAAAGTTGGCGACAAGCTCGAAGCGAACTGGAATCTTTCCTCAAAGAACAGCCGGAAAATTACTACCTGATTGGAGATCTCGCGCTGACCAATATGTGTCTCGGTAACAGGGCTACTGCGTTCGCTCTGTCAGAACGGGCTATTGCCGCTAATCCAACCGAAAAAGACGCGATAGCTGGTCCCGCTCCTATCGAGATCCTCGCCTGGGTGGCGGCGCAGATAGGAGAGGCTGACCGGGCCGTCGCCGCTTTACAGAAATTACTCTTGATCCCGTACGCAGGTCCGCTGGTTACACAAAATGTACCGCTCACTCCTGCGCTGCTCCGACTCGATCCAATGTTCGATCCCCTGCGGAATGATCCGCGCTTCCAAAAACTCGCCGCCTCACCCGGGCCGAAAGAAGCAGCGCCAAATAACAGATAGGGGCGACTGACCTTGACTGCGCAAAAGAAATCTCCGCGCTGATTCATCCTATGGTCGGCTCTCTCACCACTCTTTGAAATCGCCAATGTGCTCGTGCGTCTCGATCACGATGCCCACTTCATCGTAAACGCGGTTCACAGCGTCGTGTGACCCGCTATAATTCTTCGCGTACTTAATCAGATCGCCCGCTGATGCCACGCAGGCGAAGGCGCCGAAATACAATGCGCAAAAGATGATCGCTTTCGTCGTGAATGAGCGTCGATGGAAACGCGCCATGGTTTAGTCTATCAATGATGCGATTTCACCTACGAAAAACGCTCTCGCGCATCGATCACGAGGGCCATGTGCGAATCCGTCAAAACACGGCAGTCGCCAGGGACCAGGTTGACGAGCTTATTGGATGTGAAGATGGTTTCGAAGCACTTGAGTCCTAAAGGCAACATAGTCCGGATTTGGTTTGCTGCCCGTCGTAAATAATCAAGGCGCACAAAAATGAAACGATCAAAGAAAGTCGATGCGGAGAAGCGTCAGGACCGAAGCGTAGCGTTGCTCAAGATGCGGTTCCAAGCGACGATCTATCCCGGTCGCAGTGCGAAGACGAAAAATTGGGCCGATGATCTCGACGTTGATCGGGTTCCTGACGCCGAGGGTCGAGTTCGTGCCCTCATAACCGTCGAGGATTTGGTAAGACTGCTCGAGCGGGGCCTGGAAGTTCGTCTCTACCGGGCCCACGCTTATGAACCACTCGATCCGGCATTGATCGCGACCGACAAGGAGTTTAAGAGCTGGCTCGACGAGCGGATAAGTACCCTCAAGGCCAAACCTGGCCCGAAGCCTTTTGTCGAACCGTGACACCTCAATGTATCGAACGATCGCACAACTCGACGAGGCCATAGATTCACTGGTTAAGACAAGGCCGGACCTCTGCACTCGCGTACCCTTGAACAATTCGATTGGGGGCTGGCCCATCAATGCTTTGCGTCTGCGCTCTGGCAGCGGGACAAATCGCCGAGGGATCCTGATCGTTGGCGGTATGCATGCTCGGGAGTTGATGAATCCGGATGCGATCATCGAGCTCGCGTTTGATCTCGCGCAGGCATATACGAGCGAGACCGGCTTGACCTACGGCGGCGCCGAATGGTCAGCCCTCGATATCAGGATCATGATGGAGACGCTCGACATCTGGATGTTGCCTTGCGCCAATCCGGACGGTCGCAATTATGTAATGACCACTGACTGGAACTGGCGGATGAACCGCCGCGACAATCCCGGCACGCCGTGCGACGGCGTTGATCCTAACCGCAATTGTGACTTTCTGTGGCGCATCGTCGGTCCCACCACCGTTTGCAATCCCTGCTCGAGTACACAAGGTTTTGTCGGCAGCCTGCCGTTTTCCGAACCCGAATCCCAAAACATTCACTTACTTTGCGATACGCACCGAATAGATGTATTCGTCGATGTACATTCTTTCAGCGAGTTCGTGCTTTTTCCCTGGGGACACGCTCCAACGCAAACAACGCAGCCGCTTCCGAATTTTACGAACCTGCTGGCCGGGTTTTGTCGACCCGCTGGAGCCGCCAGGGCATCAGGAGTTTATGCCGCCGTCGGATCAGGTTAAGTACCAGACCGTTGCAACACGAGTCGCGGATGCCATCAGGGCCGTACGCGGTAGCAATTATGTGTTGAAGACCATTTTCCAAGTATACAACGGCACCACCACCGGGACCTCCTCAGACTACGTGTACAGCCGGCACATCTCAAATCCCACACTCCGAAAGACGTTTGCGTTTGCCTTTGAGACTGGGCCAAATACAGGAAACGATCGCTTGTCGTTCCAGCCAGTAGACCCGGAGCCGGTCAAATTCGATACCAAGGCGGGACTCGTCGCGTTGATCCAACAAAGTGTTTGCGCGATCGAGTTTATAGGCGAGACGCTGCAGGCACGAACAATTGAATCCATCCGCGCCGCTCGCGACGAACTGTTGGAACCTAGCGAAAAAGGCCGTGGTTGGATCGACTTCGTCAGCAGCGTCCAGCATGAACTGCTCGGGATCGTGCTTTCCAACAAGGCACTTACCAAGCGAGCCATGAGCTTGTTGGCGCGAGTTCAGAAGTTGTCAGCGGCGAGGGGCAAGGCCACCGTCAGCGCCACCGACGTAGAGGACGGTATCGAGTTCCTTGAATCATTGAAATCCCGCGCCACGCGGCCTGAAGTGGGTGAGGCAATTTCAGTTGTTAATCGACAACTCAAGAAAGCCTCTGGACACACAGTAGAGACGATTCTCAAAAACCTCGCCAGATCCAACCCGCCGAAATTGTGATCGGCTCGAATGTGCATTCTCATGCTCACTTCGATCGGGTTATGTGACGTAGTTTTAAAGGCGTTGGGGACCAAACTCCGACAGGCAACGAGGCCGCGAGAAAATCAGGCACTCGTCTTCCGAACCAAACGAGGCAACCAGCGAACAATCTGGATTGCCGACGCGCATCGCGATGGCGGAGGGGCCAACGCGATGTGCCGACCCAAAAACGCTCCGGCGTGGAGCAACGAGCCAGAGCCGGGACATAATCGGGGTGATGACTTGGCCGCAGATGATACACAATTGCCCAGCGTGGGTCTATAAATCCAAAAGTAACTCATAAGGGAAAGCAATGATGAGAGTACTAAAACCCCTGCAAGACAAGGCAACAACCGGGGCGGGCAAAAAGCTTGTGCTACCGGAGCCGCGCAGGGTTAGGTTTCTCATCCGCGGAGAAGGGTCGGTATCAGCCGGAGCGGTAACGATTGAGTGTTGCCCGGAATCTACAAAGGCTGGCAAGTTTTGGATGGAGTTGGCAACGATTCCCGTGCCCGATAATGGTCTGGCGCAATATTACACTGAGGAAGCTTCCGGCCTTTTCAGGGCGCGTATTTCGCGGCCTGTGAGCAACGGGACTGTAACTGTAACACCCTTGGTTTCCCGTGGTCGCCCAGACCGGCCGGACCGGACAGAGGTTGTATGAAGCCAGCACGGGATGAGCGCTAGGCGCGCCGAACGCAAGGCATCACCACTGTTTGAAATCGCCCGCGTGCTCGTGCGTCTCAATCACATTGCCCGTTTCATCGTAAACGCAAATCACGGCATCATGTGAACGGCTGTAGGGCTTGGCGCAGCCGATTGCGTAGCTGATTGCGTTTGGCTCACCGCATCATAGTGCACAAGACCTCGCACTATTTAGCTGTACGGAGAGATGCACACAGCTTTTCATATAATGCGAGCTGGGCACGACGATCTTCCTCGTTAATCTCATTCAACCTAAGTTGGTCAGGAAACATCTGGCTAAGGCTATCGCGTAGCGCCTCAACCCGCGGCAGCAATTCCTCGCGGCTACCCTGCAAAAGATACCCAGGGGGGATCGTGCTTTTGAAGGAGTCGGCAAAAATTACAACCTTGACGCCGGGTCGCAGTTGATACTGTGGACCGCCCGCTAACATTGGTGTTTTGTCGTCAAAACTTGAATATTCAACAGTAGCCTCATGAGGGTTTATGCCAGGACCTCGCACAACGGCTAAGACGCTCACAATTGCCCGTGCTTTGATGTCGAACTTCGTTCGTGTCAGCAAGTGCACTTCTTTAACAGAGCCAACATAGACGACAGCCGCTTTTCTTCGGACAGCTTCTATAAAACTGCGGATGTTGGCGGCCATCACTTGGCTAGCATCAGTCAATAAGAGGAGGCATGCGAAGAATACGAAACTCCTTCTGTTCATACGGCCATTATACTATCCGTAGTCAAAGCAGCCCGTGAGGTAGTGAACCTTGTCAGTCCGAGTGGAATGGGCTCCATGTCCATGCTCGCCTAACCAGTTCAGATTGGCGACTTTCTTTCGCGACTTTGTGTTCGGCAACAGACAGACTTGTCTCACTTATTCTACAAACATTGTTTGCGGCGATCCAGCCTTTGGAAAACTCAAACTCTTCGACAACTTTCAGTTCGCCTGAGCTTTTCCAACCGGTAGAAATAGAAAAGCGTGACGTAAATCGTCCCTCGTGCACGTGGGGCATAGCGCGATTATTTCGGGCATCGATTGATCCGACCAATGGTCACCGGCTATCGTGCCGGCTTCTTTCTTACCGAGGTCCTCTGCGGCATCATCCGGCATCTTAATCGCCTGACCATTCAGCAATGAAATCACCCATAAATAATCGCCGGCGTTTGCACGACGATTGTTGATTGCCACATGTGCATTGTCGGGGCTGAAAAATACGTTCAGCAGGTAACCCATGGTCGGGAACTCCGCCAATGTGGTGCCGCTTGCTGAAACACGTAATGTGCACTCATCGGGGTGACCACGTGTTGCTATCATGTGAACGCAATACTTGTTGTCGCGAGAGCAAACTTCAGTCGGCGGACCCGATTCGTCCGCTTTCTGCGAAGGTTCATGTTGTTTTCTGCACCTCGGGCGTAAGCAATCGACACCAACATTAAAACAACAGCAATGAATCGACTTCGGGTAGTCATCGGGCGTTGCCCGCTATTGATCCGGCGCGATCAATTCGCGATTTCGCCAGGTGAAGCCCAGCCCGGAGTAAATCGTTAGCGCCACGGTAATCCACACCAGCACCGGACCGGCTTCGCCCCACGCCCGCAGCCACCATGTCGATGTCTCATTCGCGTATCGCAGTTCTGCGATCGAAAGAAGCGCAAGGAAGAAAATAATCGTAATGATTTGCCATGAAGTCTTCTGCTTTCCCAGACTTTCCGCTGGAAGAATCCGCCCTTTTGCACTGGCCATTAGCCGCAATCCGGTAATCAAAAAATCCCGAGCGACTACCGTCGTTGCCGCCCATGCCGGCACCGCTTTTAGAGGCACCAACGAAATAAACGCCGCTGCCATCATGATTTTGTCGACGAGCGGGTCCATCAATTTGCCAAAGTTCGTGATAACCCCGTAGCGTCGGGCAATCTCGCCATCGATAAAATCCGTGAGCCCCGCGACAAGGAAAATCACAAGCGCGGACGTGCGCGCATAGTGCCAGGACGAATTGAGCGCGACGACGAAAAGCACCGTCAGCAGCAGCCGGCTCAAAGTAATTCGATTCGCCCAGTTCATGCTGTAGCCGCCTCGCTGTGCGAGGCGCAGCGCTGGCCCTCCGCCTTGAACCGTGGCCGTTTCCAAATCGGCACGTTCTTCTTCAACTCACTCACCATCCATCGACTGGCTCGAAACGCTTCTTCCCTATGTGGACTGGATATCCGCATGAAAAGCGATGATTCCCCCGCAGCAATGAATCCGATTCGGTGATGAATGATGGCCCGCGTAAGCCCAAATTTCTCCGCGGCCTGCTCGGCAATTTTCCTCAACTGGTGCTCTGCCATTTCCCGGTGCGCTTCGTATTCAATTCCATCAATCTCTCGCCCGTCTTCGGAGCCGCGAACAATCCCCAAAAAATCAACTGCTGCACCCGCGGCAAGATCGACACCAGTTGGCGGTGCCTCAAGCAGCGCTTCGGTTACTAAAACTTCGCAAACCGGATTTGCCATAGTCTCAAGTCCTCACCGCGCTAGGTTTACAAACCATCTCACAAATGTCATTCTGAGCGAAGCGAAGAATCTCTGAGCATTTACGAACCGATTCCCCAGAGCGATACAGAGATGTTTCGCTCCGCTCAGCATGACAGCACCATTATGAGGTCAGTTCTAACCAGTCAGAAAAGGAGATGTAAAAATGAACGAGAATCAATGTGATATTGGCCTGATCGGTCTGGCTGTGATGGGTGAAAATCTCACCCTCAACTTAGAATCGAAGGGCTTTTCCGTCGCCGTCTTCAATCGCACGACGGAAGTCACGGAGAAATTCGCCGCCGGTCGCGCCCAGGGAAAAAATATTCAACCCACGCGCACGATGGAGGAATTCGTCGGTGCGCTAAAAAAACCGCGCATAGCGATGATGATGGTGAAAGCGGGCGCTCCTGTGGACGCCGTAATCGATCAACTGGCGCCGCTGCTTGAAAAAGGCGACGTCATCATCGACGGCGGAAATTCACTTTTCACCGACACGCAGCGACGCGGCGAAGAACTGGAAGGCAAAGGAATTCACTTTGTCGGCATGGGTGTGTCCGGCGGCGAAGAAGGCGCTCTCAAAGGCCCATCGCTCATGCCCGGCGGCTCGCGCGAGTCATGGGAGATCATTGCACCAATTTTCCGCAAGATCGCTGCGCAAGTAGACGGCGAACCATGTTGTCGATACATGGGACCGGACGGCGCCGGTCATTACGTCAAGATGGTCCACAACGGCATCGAGTACGGCGACATTCAATTGATCTGCGAGGCTTACGGCATTCTCAAAGATATTCTCGAGATGGATGTAGCGCAGCTCGCCGAAATTTTCGCAGAGTGGAACAAAGGCGAGCTCGACAGCTACCTCATTCAAATCACATCCGAAATCTTCCAAAAAATCGACCCGGACACCGGCAAACCGCTGGTCGATATGATTCTGGACAAAGCCGGACAAAAAGGAACCGGCATCTGGACACTCCAAGCCGCCATCCGGCAATCCGTCGTCATTTCGACAATTAACGCCGCAGTCGAGGCGCGTGTTGTCTCGTCACGAAAAGAAGAGCGTGTGGCTGCGTCCAAAATCTTGCCGCAACCGAGAGTTCGCCAATTCATAGGAAATCGGCCGCGTTTCGTCATCGCAGTGCGCGACGCGCTTTACGCGTCAAAAATCGTGTCTTACACGCAGGGCATGGAGCTGCTTCGCGCGGCGAGCACGCGATACAATTGGAACCTCAACCTCAGCGACATCGCCACCATCTGGCGCGGCGGGTGCATCATTCGCGCGAAATTTCTCAACCGGATTGTCGAGGCGTACCGTCGCGATCCCGCTCTGCACAATCTCCTGCTGGATCGCTATTTCACCAGGATCATCAGAAAGGCACAGCGCAACTGGCGCGTCGCGGTCTCGACAGCCATCAAACACGGCGTGGCTGTCCCCGCGTTTTCCGCCTCGCTCGCTTACTTCGACAGTTATCGGTCCGCCCGTCTTCCGGCAAACCTTCTGCAAGCGCAACGCGATTTCTTCGGCGCGCATACTTACGAGCGCATCGACAAACCTGGCGTCTTTCACACCGAGTGGATCGAGTCGGATGAAAAACCAGCCGAAAAACCTACCGAACCCAAAACACCCGATCCGCATCACGCGGGCGAGTAGTTGTAGCCGCTGCCCTGTTGACTGCGTGTCCGCTTTGCACAGCGAAGCGGCTACAGATCATCTAAAATCGTGCGACTCGCTCCCGACAAGTTGCTCGTGCACGAGTGGTCTGATCTCGTGCGCTTTGATCAAAACAACGTTGTCCGAATTCTGCACTTCGCCTTCGATGAGCAAAAAGGCTTCCTCAGTGATCACGAGCCGAAACCGCTCGAACAAGTCTGGCTCAACAATCGCATTTGAGACACCGGTCTCGTCTTCGAGACTGATAAAAACAAATCCCTTCGCCGTGCCGGGACGCTGCCGGCAAATCACGTTGCCCGCGATCTGAATCATCGAACCGTGTCGGGCGTGCACGAGATCGATTGCACGCCAGATGTTCGGCAAACGCTCGCGCAACAGTTTCATAGGATGCGGTCCAGTCGTCAGGTTCATCGTCTCGTAATCTGCTTTTACGCGTTCCGGCGACGTCATCGGCATGAGCTGAGATTGCAGACTCTGGGGAGCACAGGCGTCCCGCGTGTTGGTTTCGGCGTCGCGCCGAAACAATCTTTGCTTAAAATCAGATTCGGAGGGCCTGTGCGGAAGAAGAAAAGTTCGCGAACGCGAGACGCGTACGCTCCCCAGAAGATCATCGTGTATCGTCTCCTCCACGTCCCACATCGCTGCGCGGCGATGTTGGGCAAAACAATTCAGTGCGCCGAGCTCGGCTAGCGTGCGCAATTCGTCTTTCGAGAGCGGGACACGCCGCTTGAAATCGTCTAGCGCCTCGAATTGTCGATGTTCGCGTTGCCTGACGAGCTCTTCGGCGTGTTCCTGTCGCAATGCGTTCACCACGCAAAATCCGAGTCGCACCGTGTTGTCATCTACAACCGTGCAACGCCAATCAGATTGCGACACGCAAACCGGCTTGATCTTCAGCTTATGCCGCTGCGCATCTTTCACAATTGTCGCTGGCGTATAAAAACCCATCGGCTGATTATTCAACAAGCTGGCATAAAATTCCGGCGCGCGATGCACTTTTAAGTACGCGCTGCCGTAAGCGAGAATGGCAAAACTGATCGCGTGCGATTCCGGAAATCCGTAAAGGGCAAACGAACTGATGGACTGAATGATTTTTTCGATCTTGTCCGGCACAACGTCTTTTCGTTCCATCGCTGCGCGCAATTTCACGCTCACTTTGTTCATCCGTTCTTCCGAACGGTGGAAACTCAGGGCACGTCGCAACTCTTCCGCTTCGTCACCGGAAAAATCCGCCATCACCATTGCGATCTTGAGCATTTGTTCCTGAAACAGCGGAACGCCCAGCGTCCGTTTGAGCACTGGTTTCAATCGCTCGTCGAAATAAGTCACCGGCTCCTTCCCAGCGCGACGCGCGAGATAAGGATGCACCATGTCGCCCTGGATTGGTCCCGGGCGGATGATTGCTACTTCGATCACGACATCGTAAAAGCATTCCGGTTTCATCCGCGGCAGCGTCGCCATTTGGGCGCGGCTCTCGATTTGGAAAACGCCAATCGTGTCAGCGTGCTGCATTATCTCGAATGTTGTCTCGTCATTCTTCGGAATGTGCGCGAGGTCCAGCGGTCGGCCGCGCTCGCGGCACAACTCAAATGCGTCCTGCATTACCGACATCATCCCCAGGCCTAACAAATCGACTTTCACGATGCCGAGGTCTTCGCAATCGTCCTTGTCCCATTGCGCGACGACGCGACCCGGCATCGAGGCGTTTTCCAGCGGCACAAACGAGCTGAGTTTGCTCTGGCAGATAATCATCCCCCCGGAATGCTGGCCAAGATGCCGCGGCAGGCCGTAAATCGCGTGATACAACCGGATGAAGGCCGGGATGCGCGGATGCGCTTTCGGCAAACCAGCCTGCTCGATCTGCGATTCGAGCTCGAGCGTGTGTGGGAAATCGCCGTTGGCAAACAGATGTGAGAACCGATCGATGATGCTCGGCGAAAAATTAAGCGCTTTACCGATCTCGCGCGCTGCGCTGCGTCCGCGATAACTAATCACGTTTGCGGTCATGGCCGCACCGTGCTTGCCATAGCGGCGATAAATTTCCTGGATCACCGCCTCCCGGCGGTCACCGCTGGGAAGATCCAGATCAATATCCGGCCAGCCTTTGCGGCTCTCGTTCAGGAATCGTTCGAAGACGAGATGATTTTCCACCGGATCAACCGGCGTGATCCCCAGGCAATAACAAACCGCACTATTGGCGGCACTGCCCCGGCCCTGGACCATGATGTTGTGTTCCCGACAGAAATTGATGATGTCCCAGACAATCAAAAAATAGCCTGCAAAGCCGAGCTTGGTGATGAGCGCAAGTTCTTCCTGCAGCTGTCGCTTTACCCTTGCACTGATCGCGGCGTAACGCTGTTGCGCGCCGAACCAGACGATGGTGCGCAAAAATGAATCCATGCTGTGACCGGCCGGCACCGGATATTCGGGGAATTCGTATCCGAGATTTTCGAGCGAAAACGTGAGCCGCTCGGCGAGCCACGAGGTGTTTTCGACCGCTTCCGGCAAATCCGCGAAAATTACTCGCATTTGCCGATCACTTTTCAAATGGCGTTCGGCGTTTTGCGTGAGCAATTTCCCGGCAGCATCCAGATGAGTGTGCTCGCGAATGCAGGTAAAAACATCCAGCACTTCGCGTCCGTAGGGCTTTGCGTATCGGACGCCATTGGTGGCGATGAGCGGCAACCGACTCGAGCGAGCAAGATTGACCAACTCGCGATTGATGCGTTCTTCGCCGCGAATGAAATGCCGCTGAAGTTCAACAAAAACATTTTCGCGACCAAACGCCTCGATTAAAAATCGCGCGCGATCTGCCGTGTTCCCCCATCCAAAGAGCGCCACCAGCCCTTCGGCGAATTGGGATAATTCTTCCCATCGTACTGCGCACTTTCCTTTCTCGCCGCGCAAATGCGCCTGGGTCAGCAGCTCGCATAGATTTTTATAACCCCTGCGGTTTTCGACTAACACAGGCAGAACACTGCCGTCGTCCATCGACAATTCGCAGCCAATGATCGGACGCACATTATGCTCCCGTGCAGCGACAGAAAATCGTTGCGCCCCGTAAACGCCGTTGCGATCGAGCAAAGCGATCGCCGGCATTTCCAGCTCGGCGGCAACCTCAGCTAATTGCTCCGGGAATGAACCGCCGCGCAAAAAGCTAAATGCGCTGCACGCATGTAACTCGAGGTAGGTCATGGCTTTCGTTCAATCGTTGAAGCGGGGTTTCCTGTAGCGGCGGTCTACGACCGCCGAAAAGGCTAGTCGTAAACACCATCAATTTTCCAAGTTCCCTCCGATTCGTGACACCGAACCATCTCTCCATTCTCCATCTGCAAGTCCCACTCGGCGCGGGCCCACGATTTTTCGTCCCACCAATTTCCGGAAATCAAATACGGGCCGCGCTGCTGGCTAACTTTCCCCCGAATTTCCGGGCTGCGAACGTGGGCAGGCTTGCCTTCATCCAGCAAAGCTGATGCACAAACTGCCGGGCGAAATCGGCGCAACGCTGCTGTAGTGTGCGCTGCCTTCAGCGCATCGCGAGTTTCTCCGCTGGGGACAGCGGACTCTACAGTCTCCCACACGAATGGTTCCATCCGAAATGCATCTGGTCGATGCGTTTCTTCCAAGACAGGAGTGCCTACTCGATCAGGGCCGAGCAGAGCGATCAATTGAGCAAGCGTCTCCGATAGCTGATACGAATTACGTAATGTCGTTTCAAACAATCCGAATTGTTCTCTCGCAGGTTTGATCGGCCGGGCACTCAGCGCGACCGCAACGATGGGATGTTTCGATCGAAAATTCTCCAGATGAGTATGCAGCATCCGAAAGAGGAGATCGACATCGTTGGTCGGCTGCGGAATTTTGAAGACACGCTCATAATTTTGTTTGTGCGTAAACGTGGTACGAAGGGTTAGTTCTTTTGCGACGAGATAAATCGCGCTCAACCGCACGGCGAGCTGCTCCAAAAAACGGCGGAGCATGAACAGGAGCGGCTCGGCGGTTTCGATTTCGTGTTCAAACTCGAAGCTTTCCTCAAACGATTCCGGCGGTCGAACCAGTTTGAGCACTCGATTGGATTGCCCGTTCGCGCGTTCCCACATCCGGACAGCTTCCGGGCCGAGCCGCGCTGCAAGCTGTTCTTTATCAAGCGCCGCGAGCTGGCAAAGAGTATGAATCCCCCACTTGTGCAGGATCCCTAAAATTTGCTGCAGCTTGAGTTGCCGATCTTTTGCTGCAGAGACAGTCGATAACGAGTGTTTCACGCACTCAATTTAAGCCGAACGCTTATATGTTCAAATGAACATTTTCTGCAGAACATCGGGCGGCTTCGCTCGAAATGACAATTCCTGAACGGAGGAGCTTAGACTATTTCCACCGGGCACTTTGGCAGCGCTTGCAGGAAGGCGCGGCCATACGGTTTGGTCACGATACGGTTATCGAGAATGACGATGATGCCGTGGTCGCTCTTTGTTCGGATCAAGCGGCCGACACCTTGTCGAAGTTTCAGGATCGCTTCCGGCAATGAATATTCGGTGAACGGATCGCCACCGCGCTCCTCGATCAATTCCAGTTTTGCTTCGATCAGCGGATGATCGGGCACCGCAAACGGAAGGCGCGTGATAATTACATTCGAAAGCGCCTCGCCTGGAACATCGACGCCGCCCCAAAAGCTGTCCGTGCCAAAGAGGACAGCTCCCGGCGTTAATTTGAATTGCTCCAGCAGCCTACTGCGCGGAGCGCCCGCTCCCTGCATGAAAAGGCTCATGCCGTTTTCTGCAAAAAATTTCTGCATCGTGCCTGCCACCTGTTGCATGTCGCGGTAATTTGTGAAGAGGACAAATGCGCGTCCATCGGTCTTTTTGACGAAATGCGCGATCCATCGCTCCAGCTGTTTCTGATAAGCGGCGTCGCGCGGATCGGGCATTTTTTGAACGACAAACATTTTCATTTGCCGTTGAAAATCGAACGGGCTGCCGAGCTGCAACGGTTCCGCCTCTGTCGCACCCGTGCGCTCACGAAAATAGGCGAGATCCGGCCGGCCCACCGCGAGAGTGGCGCTGGTCATGACGCAACAGCAGTTCTCGCGAAACAACATCCGCCGCAGCACCGGCGCAAGATCGACAGGCGCGGCGTTCAGAGCGAGGAACCGCTCCGTTTTGCCCGTGCGCTCGACCCAGTAAACGTGCTCCGGCGCGCCTTGCTCGAGAAAAATGGCAATGCCGTCTCGCGCATCGCGAATGCGCCGGCAGAATTCCTGCAGCTCCGCTTTCAAGATTTCATCGTCGGCGCGTTTCACCACCTCGGCGATGCGCGCCTGGAGCGCACTCAAGCGGCCAGTGATCGTATCCGGGACGAAATCGACATTGCGCACGCGAAATTCGCGGCCTTTGCGAAAATCTGATTTCAAATCAACTGCCGCAAAAAATTTGTCAACGTCGTCGATCAGTTCTGCGGCCAGCCGCACGCCCGCCGCGTCTCGCATTACGGTGAACAGTCCCTTGCGTGTCCGTGAATTATAGAGCCGCTGGATTGTCGATCGCAGTCCATACTGGGAAACGCCGATACCGATTTGCTTGGACGCGATCTGCTCGACCGTATGCGCTTCGTCAAAAATGATGAAATCATTCGGAAAAAGAAACCCGCTCTCGCGCTCTTCCTGGTGGTCTGGTGAGCCGAGTAATATGAAGAGCAGCGTGTGATTAAGCACGATCAGGTCCGCAGCGAGCAAACGCTTGCGCGCCTGCTGATAAAAACATCGCCGGTCTTGGCCGCAGGTTTTCTGCGTGCAGATGTGGGCCTCGCTACAAACCTGAGTCCAAACTTTTGGATCGGGCTCCACTGCGAGATCGCTGAGCGATCCGTCGCGCGTGGTGCTGGCCCATTCGGCCAGCCGCTGCAATTCGTTCTCCTCCGGTCCGGTGAAAAGTTCCTTCGCGCTTTGCAGCGCGCGTTCGAGCCGGCGCGGGCAAAGATAATTTTGCCGGCCTTTCATCAACGCTGCTTCAAACTCGACCGGCAGCACTTTTTTCAAGATCGGAATGTCTTTGTGCAGCAGTTGTTCCTGCAGATTAATCGTGTGCGTGGAAACGATTGCCTTTTTGTGCTGCTCGAGTGCGAAGAGGATCGCCGGCGCGAGGTATGCGAGCGATTTGCCCACGCCTGTGCCCGCCTCAACCACAAGGTGGCGCTCTTCCTCAAGCGCCTGCGCCACGCCAGCCGCCATCTCCTGCTGCTCTGGACGAAACTCAAAATTCTTCGCCCGGCACAGCAATCCTTTCTCGGAAAAAATCGCACGGATTCGCTCGACAAATTCGCTCCCCAAAGCGTTCTTTAGCGCAATCATTTGGATTGGAAGTGTGCTCAGCGTTTAACGCTGAGTCAGCATAGCGGAAATGCTATTGTAATCGACCAATCGCAAATCGAAATTCGAAAATCCAGTGAGACTGCTCGATCGATACATCGTTCGCAATTTTTTGCAGGTGTATTTTTACTGCATCGCAGGTTTTATCTCTATCTGGCTCATCTTCGATATCAGCGACAACATCTCGACATTTATCGACGAGCGCATCGGTCTGCTTCTCGCAGTGCGCTACTATGCCACGCAGGTCCCACAAGTTTTCATCATTCTCCTGCCGGTCTCCCTGCTGCTGGCGCTTCTCTTTACCCTGGGGCGAATGTCGCGTGCGAACGAAATTGTCTCCATGCTGACCGCGGGCGTAAGCCTTCCACGCGTGCTTCTGCCATTGATTGGCATGGGGCTGCTGACGGTAGCAGCGAGCATGGCGCTGAATTATTCGCTTGCTCCCCACGCCGAATTGGCGCGTAAAGCTTTCCTCTCTGAGGCGCAGGCGCGGCCCGAACGCTTTATCGAAGGACAAATCTTTCGCAATCGCACGGACGCCCGCACCTGGTTCGTTCAGAATTTTCGCCTCGGCAGCAACACGTTCAACAATCTGCAAGTTCTCCAGCAGGACGCGAACGACAATATTGTCACGAACTATGTCGCGACACGCGCCTTCTATCGGCCAGAGACAAAAACGTGGGATTTGGAAAACGTCAAAGTCGTTCACTACGATCAAACTGGCAACATCACTTCCGAGCAAATTTATCCCTCGCTGAGTATCCAGCATTGGAGCGAAACGCCGTTCAGGCTCGGGAGCGCAAATGTGCGCGCAGAATTTCTGAGCTTGCCGGAGCTGCGGGAATATCTCCGCTTCAATGCCGATTTTCCCGCTACGCTGCTCGCACCGTTCCGCACGCACTTCCAGTATCGGCTGGCCTTGCCGTGGACGTGTCTGGTGGTCGTCTGTATCGCCGCCCCGCTCGGAATCGGCTACTCGCGCCGGGGCGTATTATCCAGCGTCGCGGCTGCGGTCGTGCTGGTTTTCTCAATGAACTTTCTCGTGCACCTTTTTCTCGCACTCGGCGAAGGCGACCGCGTCTCTCCTTGGGTGGCGGCTTGGACACCGAATGTGCTCTTCGCCGCGATCGGCCTCTATCTTCTTTATCTTCGCGCTTCCAATCGCGAAGCGCCCGGCTTTCATCTTTTCACGGCGCGACGTATAGTTGCGCCATGAATCCGCTTCCAAATGAATGGGCGATCAAGCATCGCGCCGATGCATGCGCTGTAACGCACCGGCCTTTTGTGCGCGGCGAATATTTTTACACCCTGCTCTTTCACAATGCCGATGGCTACCGCCGAGAAGATTTGAGTGAAGAAGCTTGGTTCAACCGGAACCAGAACATTCAGCCATTCTCGTTCTGGAAATCACGTTATGAACCTCTGCAACCTCCAGAGCCTCTGGCTGGCGAAACTGCAGAGCAACTCTTTCGCCGTCTGATCAGCTCGGACAACCCGCCGGCAAACGCATGTTATGTCCTGGCTGTGATGCTCGAACGGAAACGCGTGTTCAAACAAGTAAAGACCGAATCCCGCACTTGCGAGAGGCGTGTTTTGATCTACGAACATGGCGCCACTGGGGACGTCTTCATCGTTTCTGACCCCCAATTGCGACTGGATGAACTGGAAAGCGTGCAACGCGAAGTCGCGCAACTGTTAGGCACAGCCACGGCGCCGCATTGAGAATCGTTCCTTAAATGACCAGCGAATCCACACCCCTCAATTACAAGATCGGTAACGAGCGTCTGATCAGAGTTACCGACCAGGCGGCGCGTAAACTGGCCTCGCTACTCGAAGAAAAAGGCAAACCCAACGGTGCCTTGCGTCTGGCCGTCGTCGGTGGCGGCTGTTCCGGATTACAATACATGATGGACTTGGTGGATGGTCCTAAAGAGCGTGACATTTTTGTGCCAACGTCAAATGTCCGTTTGGTTATTGATCCAAAGAGCGCACTTTTCGTTAGCGGCTCGGTGCTCGATTACAGCGATGACCTGCAAAAGGGTGGTTTCAAAGTCACAAATCCAAACGCGGTCGCACACTGCTCCTGCGGCGAAAGTTTCGCTGTCTGACTACCCGGACTCACGTCTCTTGCGAACGCAAAGGCCACCTCGCTGTGTTTAGCTCATCTGTTCATTTGAACTTGCACAAGCGTTGCTCTTTGCCGATAATAAAAAATGCTGACCGGGCGGCAGAGAAACATCCTCGATTTCATTCAGCGCGAGCAACGCGAGAAAGGAATTACGCCGAGCACGCGCGAAATCCAGCGTCACTTCGGTTTTGCCAGCCAGACGTCGGTGATGCAATACATTGCGGCGCTCGAACGCAAAGGTTTTCTGGATCGCCACGCGCGCAAGGCGCGCGCATTGATTACTCCGGCAATGAAAATCAGGATCACCGATGTGCCGATTTACGGCCAGATCCCGGCAGGCATGTCAGCATTGACTGAACAGACAATCGAAGGTCACGTCTCGCTCGACACGCGCTCGGCCAACGTCTCAAAAAACCGCGGCACCTTTGCGCTGCGAGTCCGGGGCGATTCGATGGTCGGCGCGCATATTATTGATGGTGACATCGTGATTTTGGAAGACCACAAAGAGGTCCACAACGGCGATATCGTCGCCGCGTTGATCGACGGCGAAACAACCTTGAAACGGTATGTCGTCGAACATGGCCGACCCTATCTCAAGGCGGAAAACCCACGTTATCCGAACCTAATTCCAGCGCGCGAGCTGAAAATTCAAGGCGTGGTGGTCTCGCTGGTGCGCAAACAAGAACGGCGGAAAAGACAGTAACTTGCCGGGACACGCGTGGTCATATCCCAGGCAATAATGTTCCTTTGAACATAAGAGCTGACGTGCCATCTTGTTCTTTGATGGCTGCAAACGACAAGATTATCGATCTTCGGAAACTGTTAGCGGAGCGTTTCCCACGGGTGCCTGCTGTTGCGTCGATGCGTTTAATCACCGGTTTACCTTTCCTCGACCAAGCGATCGGCGGGGGATTGCCAAAAGGTGGGATCACCGAATTAATCAGCCCACGAGCAAGTGTGGGAAGCGTATCGCTTATTCACGCGGTGCTGCAATCGGCGTCCCGAAACAATTATGTTGTTGCCTTGATTGATGGTCATGACTCGTTCGATCCATGCGCGCTGGATCAGTCCTCGCTGCGGCATTTGCTTTGGGTGCGTTGCACCAAAGCTTTCGAAGCAATCAAAGCGACTGATCTACTTTTACGCGACAGGAATTTCCCGCTGCTGATTGTCGATCTTATACTCAATCCGACGGAGGAATTGGGTAAAATTCCGCAGACAAGCTGGTATCGCTTGCAACGGCTGGTTGAATCAGCCCCTACAGCGTGTCTGATCCTCACCCGCCATGGAATGGTCAGCAGCGCACAACTCAAAATTATTCTCGAAAATTCGTGGACTCTGGAAAATTTTGACGATCAGGATGCACTGTCATCGCTGCGGATTCACGTGCAACGATCCCATCTCAGATCAGAGGTCAGCTATTGATGTTCGCAACGATTTATCTGCCGAATTTTTATTTGCAGGCGGCAATGCGACATCAACCGCAACTGTGTTCAAAGCCCGTGGCGTTGATCGAAGAACAGGAACGTAAACCCATTATCATTCAACTAAACGAGGCTGCAGAAAATGCGGGAATCTGCAAAGGAATGACGCCGAGCCAAGCTTTGGCCCGATGTTTGCAGGTCATCATCAAAACGCGCGTACGATCGCAGGAAAAATCGATCCAGGAAATTTTGCTTCACTATGCGTTTACGCTTAGCCCGTTTGTGGAAAATACTGCACCTGGCATTTGCACGATTCAATTTACAGACAATCGCAATCTTGTGCCGAAGGTTCTACGCGTAATCCAACAGTTGGCCGAATGCGAAATTACGGCACAAGCCGGGATTGCTCCTGCACCGGATGCGAGTCTTCTCAGCGCTCACTTGGCTCGTCCCGTTTTGGAAATTGAGAACCCGAAAGAATTCCTAGCCCCGTTACCAATTGAGACACTTGCGATCACAGGTAGAGACGATTGATCGTCCGCGGTACATTCGCGCAAGACCGGCTGTTCAGTGAACTATCCTACATCAAACCGCCGGTCTGCGTTCGATTAAGAGGCGATAAACAATGCCGCCCAAGGCTCCGCCTATGAGTGGTCCAACCCAATAAACATAATCGTCGTGCCAGAAATTTGCCGCGACCGCCGGCCCGAACACGCGCGCGGGATTCATGGCTGCGCCGGTAAGCGGACCTCCGAACAAGATGTCGAGCGTGATGGTCGATCCGATCACCAGGCCAGCTACGCGCCGCGGCCCGCG